>NZ_CP039695.1:2510000-2832500 GCF_005145025.1 Novosphingobium sp. EMRT-2
TGTGGCGCCTATTGCGCGCAGGCCATCCGCTCCAGCGCGGCGAAGGCGGCAAGTGCGCCGGGATCGGCGAACGGTGCCAACTGGGCCAGGATCACGCCGGCGATGTCGCGCGCGGGATCGATCCAGTAATAGCAGTTGAGAATGCCGGCCCAGTGCAGGCTACCAGGAGAGCGGCCCGCCGGCCCCGTCTCGGTATTCACGAGGAAGCCGCCCAGCGTCCAGCCGCCGCGCTGCCCGGGCAGCGGATCAAAGGCCGTGGCGAGCTGGGGCAGGGCGCTGGTCAGCACGCCGGCGGATAGCGATGGGGACAGCGCGTCCGCGCGCATCAGCCGCGCCGTTTCCGGCGAGACCACGCGCACGCCGTCCAGCTCGCCACCGCGCAGCACCATGCGCAGGAACCGCGCATAGTCGGATGCGGTGGAGGAAAGGCCGCCGCCGCCGCTTTGATAGCTGCCGGCGCCCAGCACCATCGGCACCGTCACGAACCCGCGGTCGGCGTCGCGGGCATGGACCTGCGTTGCGTTCGCGGGAAGATCGCTGTGGAAGCGCGTGGCGCTCATGCCCAGCGGGCCGGTCAGTTCGCGATCGAACCAGTCCTGCAAGGCCATGCCCGAAACCGCCTCCACGGCGAGGCCCACCCAGTCGGTGCCGGTGCCGTACTGCCACTGCGTGCCGGGATCGAACAGCAGCGGCAGGCGCAGGCTTTCGCGGCTGCCGGGCGCGGTCTTGGGGCCGGCCTTGGCGCAGCGCAGCAGGGTTTCGTCCATGAAGGTATAGCCGCAGCCGGCGGTGTGGAGCAGCAGGTGGCGCAATGTGACCGGCACGCGTGCCGCGCGCAGCATGGGCTGGCCGGCTTTGTCGAACCCTTCCAGCACCGGCAGATCGGCCAGATCGGGCAGGATCGCGCCGATCGGCGCATCGAGGTCTAGCTGACCGCGTTCGACCAGTTGCAGCGCGGCGGTGGAGGTGAGCGCCTTGGTCATCGAGGCGATCTGGAAGAGCGTGTCTTCCCGCATCGGCACGCCGGCCACCGCGTCGGCCATGCCGAAGGCGCGCAGGTAGCGGGTTCCGGTGCTGTCGGTGACCAGCGCCACCGCGCCGGGCAGGTTTGCGGCGGCGAGCGCCGCCTCGAATTCCATCGCGCCGTTCATGCAGGTCCTCTCCCTTTGCGCGTCACGGTGGCCCAGACGGACAAAGGGTGCAAGAACCGATGAAAGCGGCGATCAGTGCTTGTTGCGGTGCTCGCCGCGCACCCAGCGCACGGTGCCCGACGCGGCGCGCATCACCACGCTGTCGGTGGTCATCACGCCGTCCTTGCGGACTTTCACGCCCTTCAGCAACGATCCGTCGGTCACGCCGGTCGCCGCGAAGATGCAATCGCCCTTGGCCAGTTCCTTGAGATCGTAGATCTTGTTCAGATCCTCGATGCCCCACTTGCGTGCGCGGGCCTTCTCGTCCTCGTTGCGGAACAGCAGGCGGCCCTTGAACTGGCCGCCGACGCAGCGCAGCGCGGCTGCCGCCAGCACGCCTTCGGGCGCGCCGCCGGTGCCCATGTACAGGTCGATGCCGGTGTCCTCGTTGGTCACCGCGATCACCCCGGCCACGTCCCCATCGGGAATCAGGTGGATGCCGCAGCCCAGACCGCGCAGTTCGGCGATGATATCGGCATGGCGCGGGCGATCGAGCACGCAGACCGTGATGTCGCACGGCGCCACGCCCTTGGCGTCGGCCACCGCCTTCACGTTCTCGCTAACGCTCTTGGCCAGATCGATGATGCCTTCGGCATAGCCCGGCCCCACGGCCAGCTTTTCCATGTAGACGTCGGGCGCGTTGAGCAGGCCGCCTTCCTCGGCGGCGGCGAGCACGGCCAGCGCATTGGGGCCAGCCTTGGCGGTGATCGTCGTGCCTTCCAGCGGATCGAGCGCGATGTCGATCTTCGGCCCCTTGTCGGGCGCGGCGCCAACCTTTTCGCCGATATAGAGCATCGGCGCCTCGTCGCGCTCGCCCTCGCCGATCACGACGGTGCCGTCCATGTAGAGTTCGTTGAACGCGATGCGCATCGCTTCCACGGCGGCGGCATCGGCAGCCTTTTCATCGCCCCGGCCGATCAGCTTGGCGGCGCCGATCGCGGCGGCTTCGGTCACGCGGACCATTTCCAGGACGAGAACGCGATCTAGTACCTTGGAGGGGACGGGCTTTGCGGTAGATTGGCTGCTCACGTTAACTCCTGATTCAGGCTGCGCAGTCGAATGCGATGGCCCTAGACGCGAGGGACAGGTCTTGTCGAGAATAGCTTTGCTGTTCCTGCCCATATTGGCACTGCCGGCCGTTTTTTCTTCGCCGGTTCTTGCGCAGAATGCCGCTTCCGAAGCCGACAGGCGGGTTCAACAGGCGATCGATACGCAGAAGGAGCAGGTTGATCTGCGCCGTCCCGAGTGTCGCCCCCGCTCGCGCATTCCGGGCCAGATCGTTGTGTGCGGCGATGCCGAGCGCAACGAGAAGGAGCGCCTGCCCAACCGCGACCAGACCGACACCGCGCGTTCCACCAACGATGGCCTGCCGCGCGCACCCAACGTCAGCGGATTGCCGGATTGCTCGCGCGGGTGCATCCGCGTGGGCAAGGTGCCCGCGCCGGTCTATTACTTCGACATCACGGCGTTGCCCGAACCGCCGAAGGGGTCCGACGCCGAGAAGATCGCCAACGGTGAGATCCCGGCGCCCTGAAAGTGCCTGCCTGAGGCGGTTATTCGCCGAGAATGTGCATGACCAGCGGGGCTTCGGCCAGGCTGGGCGAACCTTCGAGCAGGCGCAGCGCTTCGGCAATCCCGCTTTCCGGCCCTTCGTGGGTGACCATCGCGACGAGGACCTGCCCGGCGCCCGGCGCATCGCCGGCCACGCCGCGCCCCTTCTGGATCATGCTCTCGATGGAGACGCCGGCATCGCGCATCGCCGCGGTGATTTCCGCGAGCACGCCGGGCCGGTCGGCCACGGTGAAGCGCAGATAGGCGCGGCCGCTACGATGGCCGCTGGCGGCCGGCGTGGCAGGGTCCAGTTCCGCCACGGGAATCGAGAACGGCGCGCCGATGTCTCCGCGCGCGATGTCGATCAGATCGGCGACGACGGCGCTGGCGGTCGGGCCATCGCCCGCGCCCGCGCCCTGGAACAGCAGTGGCCCGGCGAAGTTGCCTTCGACCACGACCGCATTGGTCGCGCCATCGACATGGGCCAGCGGATGATCGCGGTGGACAAGGTGGGGGTGCACGCGCTGGAACAGGCGGCGGTTGCCATCGGCATCCACGTCTGTTTCGGCCATGCCGATCAGGCGGATGTAGTATCCCAGCGCGTCGGCCTGCGCGATGTCGGCGGCCAGCACGCGACGGATGCCGGTGGCGATGACCGACTGGAAATCGATCGCGGTGCCGAACGCGACGCTGGCCAGGATCGACAGCTTGTGCGCGGCGTCGATGCCGTCGATGTCGAACGTGGGATCGGCTTCGGCATAGCCCTTGGCCTGCGCTTCGGCGAGCACGTCGGCAAAGTCGCGCCCGGTGTCCTCCATGGTCGAGAGGATGTAGTTGCAAGTGCCGTTGAGAATGCCATAGACGCGCTGGATCGCGTTGGCGGCGGCGCCTTCCTTCAGTCCCTTGATCACCGGGATGCCGCCGGCGACGGCCGCTTCGAACTTCAGCGCGGCTTTCGCGGCTTCGGCGCGTGTCGCCAGTTCGATGCCGTGGTGCGCGATCATCGCCTTGTTGGCGGTGACCAGCGCCTTGCCCGCTTCGAACGTGGTGCGCGCCAGCGCCAGCGCCGGGCCATCCGCCCCGCCGACCAGCTCGACCACCACGTCGACATCGGGCCGTTCGCCCAGGATCACCATGTCGTCTTCCCAGTGGTAGCCGGAAAGATCGACGCCCCGGTCCTTGCTGCGGTTGCGCGCGCTGACGGCGGTGATCACGATGGGCCGCCCGGCGCGGCGCGCGATGATCTCCGCATTGGTCTCGATCAGCCGGATCACCCCGCCGCCGACAGTGCCCAGTCCGGCCAGCGCGATGCGCAAGGGTTCGCTCATGGTATCCCCATCCTCAGGTTTCGGCTCGCGCCCTAGGCGGGGTGGACAAATTCCGCAACGCCGAACAGGGCGCGGACAGCGTCGGGAATGCGCTGCGGCTGGCCGGTTTCGAGATCGACGTGCACCTGCACCAGCTCGATCGCCGAACGCAGCGTCGCGTCATCGCCGGTGCCGTGCAGTTCGATATGCGTGACCATGCTGCTGTTGCCGAAACGCCCGGCCCAGATGCGCCCTTCGATCAACTCGTCGGGGCGGATGGGCGCGCGGTAATCGACGGTCGCCCGCGCCACATGCACTTCGAACGACCCCTCGCCGACGCTCTTGACGCCCAGCGCCCGCCAGAACTCGCTGATCAGGACATCCGCGTACTCCAGGTAGCGCGAATTGAAGACGACGCCCTGCTGGTCGCACTCGGCATAGCGGACGCGGAAGGTGTGGCGGAATGGCGTGTCGCGATCGTAAGGCATGGCCGCCTTCTAGCCGCGCGCGACCTGTCGGCAAGCCTCAACATGGGCTCCTTATTGGCGGCTGCGCGTGCAGGGGCCAAGGTCCGCCAGCACCAGCGCATAGTCCTCCGCGGCCGCGCGCCGGTCCGCCGGCGATCCGGAAAGGTTGGCCTGCGGCGGCAACGCGGGGGGAAGGAAACAGGCGAGCCGATACCAGGCCAGCGTTTCCTTCGCCGGCGGTCGCGCGGACTGGTCCACGATTTCGGTGAAGCTCACGCCCCAGCGCGTCGGTTCGCCGGGGCGGCGCAGGATCGAGATGGAAACCGGCGCGCCATTCGCGGTGGCGAGGAAAAGCTGCGTTTCGCCTTCGCCCACCAGATTGCCGGGCACGTGCAGCGCCTCGCGCAACCTCGTGATCGTCGGCGGCGCGTCGGGCGCGACGAGCGCGGTCAGGATCGAGCGGGTGGTCGCTTCGACCGCGGGCGTGGCCGGAATGATCGCATCGGGCGCGACAAGCCGCAGCTCGCCGGGCCGGCCAGGCACCGCCTGCGCGAAGAGAATGACCTGCGTTTTCTTGAGTTTGGGCGCTTTCCCCAGCGCATCGAGCGGGACGTCGGCCAGAAACCGCAGCGATTCGCCCAGATCGGACCCAATCAGGACGGCGGTGGTGCGGGCTTCCAGATAGACGCGGATGTGGCCGGGCGCCACGTCGGGCGCCTGTTCGGGCTTCAGCGCCGCCATCTTCGTCACTTCCGCGCGCGCGACGATGCGCGCCGGTACCGCCAGATCGGCCAGATCGGCATACGTCGCGGTAACCGGAAAGGCGGTGCGAATCGGCGGTTGAGCCGGGGTTTGCGATAGGGCAGGGGTGGTCAGGCCGGCCAGCGCGAGGGCCGCGGCAAGCGCTGGCGCGCGGAACGGGATGGGGGGCATGGGTGGTCCTTCCGCTGTGATCGGGTGCGTCGGTTTTTTCCGGATTTTCAGACAGTGCAACCGTGAATCGAACCTTAACCGGAAAAGCATTTGCGCGCCTTTGCCTTCGGCGTTAAAGCTCGCCCCGTTCGGGCAATGCTGAAAACACAAGTCCGAGATGCCGCCGCCGGGCTCCTTGCGCCCGATGTCGGCGGTAACCGGGTTGCCGGCAGGGTGGATTGAATTCTATTGGTTTGGCCAGTCGGATGGAACGGTGATTCTGTCCGAAGGCTCTGCTTTGGCCTGAATTTGGTGCACCGGGGGGTGCGTCGGTTCGGGACCGGGGTGGACGATCATGGAGTATTGGAGCTGAATGGCATACGCTGACCAACAGATGAGCGGTAACAAGATCACCGCGCTCATCATCGTCGCGATCCTTCATGTCGTCGTTGGCTATGCGCTGGTGAGCGGGCTGGCGTACTCGGCGTTCAAGAAGGTGAAAGAGGTGACCTCGGCGGTCAAGATCGAGGAAGACAAGCCGCCGGAGGAACCGCCGCCTCCGCCGCCGAAGCAGGATACGCCGCCGCCGCCGATCGTGGCTCCGCCGCCGCCGATCAGCTTCAACGCGCCGGCACCGCAGGTCCAGGCCGTTACCACGCCGCCGCCAGTGGCTGCTCCGGCGCCCGTCGTGCTGCCGCCGGCTCCCGCCGCGCCGCCGCCGCCTCCGCCGCCGCGGTTCCAGCCCAAGGGCGCCGCGCCGAAGGGCAACCCTGGCAGCTGGGCGACGTCCAACGACTATCCGTCGCGCGCGCTGCGTGAAGAACGCGAAGGCGTCACGGGTTTCCGTGTCACCGTGGGCACCGACGGCAAGGTGGTCGATTGTCAGATCACCAAGTCGAGCGGCAGCCCCGATCTGGACGAAGCGACCTGCGCGAACGTCCGTCGTCGCGCGCGCTTCAATCCGGCCACCGATGGCGAGGGCAATCCGACCACGGGTAGCTACGCAAACTCGATCCGCTGGGTCATTCCGAAGGATTGATCCGGCCGGCCCGGGGAAGTTTTGAAATAGCGATCTCCGCGATCATCAGCCTTTTCGCACTTTGACTTGATTTTGAGAGGAAGACCCGAATGTTTATCCAGACTCTCGCCGCTGCGGCCACCGATGCCGCGCCGCAGAACAAGTTCGGCTTCGTCGAAGCCCTTCAGGCCGGCGGTTTCATTTCCTACGCCACCGTCGTGATCCTCGGCATCATGTCGTTCGGTTCGTTCTTCATCCTGTTCACGAAGTTCTTCGAACAGCAGAAGATCCTGGGCCAGTACAAGGGCATCGCCGGCTTCTGGCGCGCCGCTTCGCTGAAGGAAGGCGCCGCCAAGCTCGAAAAGAACTCGGCCTGGCGCCAGGTCGTCGACGACGGTATCGCCGCCGACGAACAGGTTTCGAAGATGGACGCCACCGAAGCCCATGACTGGCTGCACGGTTCGCTCGCCCGCTCGGAAGCGTCGATCAACGCCAAGCTCGCTGGCGGCCTGCCGTTCCTCGCCACCGTGGGTGCTACCGCGCCGTTCATCGGTCTGTTCGGTACCGTCGTCGGCATCTATCGCGCCCTGATCGCGATCGGTCTCGCCGGTTCGGCCTCGATCGACAAGGTCGCGGGTCCGGTCGGTGAAGCTCTGATCATGACCGCGCTGGGTCTGCTCGTCGCCGTTCCGGCCGTGCTTGCCTACAACTACCTGCAGAGCCGCAACAAGCGCGTTGCCGAACTGCTGACCGGCTTCAGCACCGACGTTCTCGCGAACCTCGCCTCGAAGGGCGTGGTGAAGCCGGCTCTTCCGGCCGCTCCCGCTGCCAAGCCGGCCGCTCCGGCCGCTGCGGCTCCGGTCAAGAAGTAATCGAAAGCCGGGACCGGCGGTTCGCCGCCGGTCCTGTCCGGAACACGGGTCTTGCCGGAGGCCCAGGTTGGCGGGAAGCCGCCAGCCGAACCTCCGGTCCTCCCGTGGCTCAAATCGGATAGGATGTAACCAATGGCAATGTCTGTAGGTGGCGGCGGCGAAGAGCGCCCGATGTCGGACATCAACACCACGCCGCTCGTGGACGTGATGCTCGTGCTGCTGATCATCTTCCTCATCGCGGTGCCAGTCGCGATCCAGACGGTCGAAAAGCTGAAGGTTCCGATCCTTGTCTCCGAGGAATCGCAGAACAAGGTCGAAAACCTGATGCTCTCGGTCGTCTCCACGGATGCCGCGGGGCGCAGCCCCAAGGAGCCTGGCTACGAGGGTTCGACGCGTAACGGCCAGTGCCGCGTCTATTTCAACAATATCACGCCGGTGGACAACCAGGAGCTGTACAAGCAGGCTTTCGATCGCCTTGACGCGATCGTGAAGCGTGAAGGCGGCGCCGCCAACATGGACCCGGAAAAGATCCCCGAAGTGCACATTCGCGGCGACGTCAACGTTCCGTGGAAATGCATCGCCGGTGCGATCTACAACGTGCAGGCTGCGGGCTATCCCAAGGTCGGCTTCATCTCGACCCCGGTCGATCCGAACGGCTGACACAGGTCAGCCAACGGCCAAACCGGGCCAGAGAGCGAACAGGAGTAACTCCTTATGGCAATGAGCGGCGGCAAGGATGATGGCTCGCCGATGATGGAAATGAACACGACGCCGTTGATCGACGTCATGCTCGTTCTCCTCATCATGTTCATCATCACCATCCCCGTGGCCACCCACGCGGTCAACATCAACCTCCCGCAGGCAAGCCCGCCGAACCCGAACCAGACGGTCGATCCGGTCAAGAACAAGCTCGTTCTCACGACCGCCGGCCAGATCCTCTGGAACGGCGCGCCGACCACGGAAGGCCAGCTCGTCTCGCTGCTGTCGGCCACCAAGGCGATGAATCCGGAACCGGAACTGCAGTTCCAGCCGGAAGAATACGCCAGCTACGAGACCGCGAACCGGATCCTGAAGATCATCACGGATTCGAAGGTCACGAAGTTCGGCTTCGTCGGCAACGAGAACTTCGCCACCTTCCAGAAGGCCGGCGAATAAGCATCGCGCCCCTTGCGGGAACGAACGAGGTGGGACGGAGCAATCCGTCCCCCTTTGCGTTTGGGGGGAGGATCGCGGGCAAACGGTTGCGCGTGGAAAGCCCACCCCGCTGCGACTAACGCCGCCTGCGGCGACGCAAGTCTCGCCCCCCTCCCGCTTGCGGGAGGGACTGGGGGGGGAGGGGGACACTCTACGTTCGCAGCGTGTCAGACCGGCCGCATCGCGGCGGCGGCCAGCGTTTCGGCTTCGAGCAGCAATTCGTCGTCGGCCGCGCCGGCAGGCAGGCTCTCGCGGCCGATCATCACTATCACCGGCACCGCCATCGGGCTGACCCGATCGAGCCGGACATGGACGAGCTGCCCGGAGGCGCGTTCCAGCACGTCCGCAAGCCGGCCCACGTCGGTCAGCCGCGCCCGTGCGTCGGCCCAGGCGGCCTGGATCAGCACATGGTCCGGCTCGTACTTGCACAGCACGTCATAGATCAGGTCGGTCGAGAATGTGACCTGCCGGCCGCTCTTGCGGCCAGACCGGCCCTGGCCCGGCTGCTGCCGCTCGACCAGTCCGGAGATGACCGCCACCTCGCGAAACGCGCGCCGCAGCAGGTAGGAATTCTGCACCCATTCGACGAATTCGTGTGACAGGATGTCGGGGGAAAGCAGGCTGGCCGGATCGTTCACCGGCCGCAGGCCCCAGACCGCCAGCGAATAGTCGTTGGCCACGAAGCCCAGCGGCCCCAGCCCCTGATCCGCCATGCGCCGTGTGATCAGCATGCCCAGCGACTGGTTCGCGTTCCAGCCCTCGAACGTGTAATAGGTGGTGTAGTGCCGGCCGGCGTGGGGAAAGCTTTCGACCAGTAGCTCGCCCGGCCCGGGCAGGCGGCTGCGCCAATCCTGCATTTCCAGCCATTCGCGCACGTCATCCGGAAAGCGCGCCCACCCCGCGCGATCGACGATCATCGCGCGCACGCGGTCTGACAGGTGGGTGGTGAGCGGCATCCGCGCACCCATGTAGCTGGGGATGCGGCCCGACGCTTTCGCCGCGCGCACGATCAGATCGAGATCGCGCACGCTTTCGACTTCGAGGTCCATTCCGGCAAAGCGGAAGGTGTCGCCGGGGCTCAGCGTCGCGCCGAAGCCTTCCTCCACCCGCCCCAGCGATCGCCCGTTGCGGAAGCGCACTTCCAGCATTTCGGAATCGACGATGATGCCGGCGTTGATGCGGAACCGGGCGGCCTGTTCGGGATGCGCAAGCCGCCACGTGCCGTCCTTCCCGGCAACGATCCGCCGAAACCGGTCGTAGGCGCGCAGGGCGTAGCCGCCGGTGGCGACGAAGGCGAGCACGCGCGCCCAGATCGCCTCGTCTATCCAGGCATAGGCGGAGGAGGAGCGGACTTCGGCGAGCAGCGCGGCCTCGCCGAACGGCCCGGCGCAGGCGCAGGCCATGACGTGCTGCGCCAGCACGTCGAGCCCGCCCGCGCGGAACTCCTCGCCATCGCGCCGCCCTTCGCGCACCGCGTCCTGCGCGGCGGTGGCTTCCAGAAATTCAAAGCGGTTGCCGGGCACCAGCAGCGCGCGGCTCGGTTGATCCAGCCGATGGTTGGCGCGCCCGATCCGCTGCATCAGCCGCGACGATCCCTTGGGCGCGCCCATCTGCACGACCAGATCGACATCGCCCCAGTCGACGCCAAGGTCGAGGCTGGCGGTGGCGACGAGGGCGCGCAGCTCCCCCCGTGCCATCGCGCCTTCCACCTTGCGCCGCGCTTCCTTCGATAGCGACCCGTGGTGAATGCCGATCGGCAGGTGGTCCTCGTTGGCGTCCCACAGCTTCTCGAAAATGAACTCGGCCAGGAACCGCGTGTTGGTGAAGACCAGCGTGGTGCGATTGGCGCGGATCGCGTCCATAAGCTGTGGCACCGCCCACGCGGCGGCGTGCCCGCCCCAGGGAACGCGCTGCCCCTCCGGCAGCAGAATATCGACTTCGGGCTCCGCGCCCGATTCGCCCTCCACCAGCGTGACGGCCGTCGCATCGCCGCCTGGCGCCAGCCACCGCCGATAAGCGTCCGGATCGGCCACGGTGGCCGAAAGCGCGCTGCGGCGGAGCTGCGGGGCGATCGCCTGCAGCCTTGTCAACGCCAGCGCCAGCAGATCGCCGCGCTTGCCCGCGGCAAAGGCATGGATCTCGTCGATGACGATGCGCTGCAGGCCGGCGAACATCGTCTGCGCTTCGGGGTAGCTCAGCAGCAGCGATAGCGATTCGGGCGTGGTCAGCAGCACGTGCGGCGGACGGGCACGCTGGCGGGCCTTGCGCTCCGATGGCGTATCGCCGCTGCGCGTTTCGATGCGGATCGGCAGGCCGATCGCTTCCACCGGCGCCATGAGATTGCGCTGAACGTCGTGTGCCAGCGCCTTGAGTGGCGAGACGTAGAGCGTGTGGAGGCCGTCGGGAGGGGGCGATCCACCCAGCCGAGATGGGGTGAAGGCCGCCAGTGTCGGCAGGAAACCCGCCAGGGTCTTGCCCGCGCCGGTATCGGCGACGAGCAGGGCGTGGCGCCGCGAATCGTCGGCGGCGAGCATGTCGCACTGGTGCCGCCGCACGCGCCAGTTCCGCGTGGCGAACCATGCGCCGATTTCGGAGGGAATCGTGCCGCTATTCATCGTTGATATGTCGCACAATTTGTCCGGAACGGGCCAAAAAGGCGTAGCGGACTGAAATTTCAGGACTGACCTTCGCGTCCAAGCTCTCTATAATGTCCTGAATTGGAACAATGCGGGTCTGCGCGGAATTGCCGGAGCCGAGCCTCCATCCTGGTGTTGGCCCCGGTGGGGCGCTTCCGCCCGCGGAGGCGCCCCTTTCCGGACGCGTTGCGATCAAGGCAGCCCTGCTTCGCGCGCGACGCCCGATGCGGCGAGCTGCGCGTCGATCGCGTCCAGCAGGCGCGCCAGTCCCTCGGCATCGTCGCTTTCGGCCCGCGCGGTCAGCGCGGCCTGCGTGTTGGACGCGCGCAGCAGCCACCAGCCGTCGGGCGTGGTCACCCGCGCGCCATCGATGCTCTCGACAGTGGCGCCGCTCTGGCGCAGGCGCTCCATCACCTCCGCGATCACCGCGAACTTGCGCTCCTCCGCCACGGGAATGCGCAGCTCGGGCGTCGTGACGGATTCGGGCATCGCGCCGCGCAACGCGGTGACCGACCGGCCCAGCCGCACGGTGGCGGCGATCAGCCGGATCGCGGCGTAGAGCGCGTCGTCGAAGCCGAAGTAGCTATCCGCAAAGCAGATATGCCCGGTCATCTCGCCGCCCAGCGGCGCGCCGATTTCGGCCATGCGGGATTTGATCAGGCTGTGGCCGGTCTTCCACATATGGGCCTGTCCGCCCAGCGCGCGGATGCGTGCAAACAGGTGGTTGCTGGCCTTCACATCGGCCACGATCGCCGCTCCGGGGTGCTGTTGCAGCACGTCCTCGGCGAAGATCATCATCAACTGGTCGCCCCAGATCACGCGGCCGACGCTGTCGACCACGCCGATCCGGTCCCCGTCGCCGTCGAACGCCACGCCGAACTGCAATGCGTGCGCGGCCACGGCATCGCGCAGGTCGTCCAGATTGGCTTCCACGGTCGGGTCGGGATGGTGGTTGGGAAAGCGGCCGTCCACCGCGGTATGCAGGCAGACGTGAAAGCCGGGCAGCCGCTCCACCAGCCGGTCGATCACGGGGCCGGCGGCACCGTTGCCGGCATCCCAGCCGATCCGCAACCCGTCCAGCACGGCGGGATCGATGCCGTCGAGCGCGGCGAGCAGCGTGGCGACGTAGCTGTCGATCACCGTGGCGCGGGTGACTTGCCCCGTGCCCGCGGCATGGTTACCCGCCTGTGCCATGGAAGCAAGTTCCGCGATGGCTTCGCCAAAGAACGGGCGGCCCCGCAGCACGAACTTGAAGCCGTTCTGGTCGGCCGGATTGTGGCTGCCCGTCACCTGGATGCCGCCGGTTACGCCGTCCAGCGTCGCTTCGGCGAAATAGAGCATCGGGGTGGGGCACAACCCGATCCGCACGGCGTCGACGCCGGCGGAGAGCAATCCTTCGACTAGCGCCTGCTCCAGCGCGGGCGAACTCAGGCGGCCATCGCGGCCCACCACGATCCGCGCCGATGCGCCATGCGCTTCGGCTTCGGCCCGCGCGCGGGTTCCGAACGTCTGCCCTATGGCGCGGGCATCGGCTTCGCCCAGCGTTTGCCCGACGACGCCGCGAATGTCGTATTCGCGCAGGATGGAGGGGGGGAAGCGATGCGTCATCGCCCGCCGCCCCGGCGATTGGGCACCCGTGCGGGCGACGTCACCGCCGTTCCGCCAGCCGCCCGAGCAGAAGATCGCGCGCGGCGTTGGCTTCGTGCACCGCTTCCGCCGTGCCGCCACGATCCGGATGGACTTGCGCGATCCGGCGGCGATGCGCCTCGACGATATCGTCGCGCGAGGCTTGCGGGGGCACGCCCAGAAGGGCGCGCGCACGGGTTTCGGCACTGGCGCGCCCGCTGTCGCGCCACAGCTCCCATGGCCAGCGCCCGGCTAGCAATCGCACCGCGACGCTGACCAGGAACGCGAGCCAGATCAGTTTGATCATGCGGCGCTTTCCAGCGTCCCCGCATGGGCGGTGAGCGCGCCGGTCGGCATCGGCAGGTTGAGGCCCGCCACCAGCGAACGCAGTTCCTGTCGCGCTACGAGGTGGCTGGTGCCGAGTTCGCCGAGATGGCCCTTGTCCAGCAGCGTCAGCCCCGAGGGGAACAGTTCGCGGTAGATCACGCGCTCGGACAGGCCACTCGCGATGCGGAAGCCGACGCGCTTGGACAGTTCGACCAGCGCCTGATCGATGCGGCGCTGGTTGCGCGCCTCGATGTGCTGGGTGCGGTTGCGCACGACCACCCAGTCCATTTCGCGCCGCGCTTCGCGGATCGTGGTCATCGCGCGCTTCTTGCGGGCTTCCCAGATCAGTTCTGCATAGAACGAAAGGCGGCGGACCTTGAAGGTTTCCGCGTCCACCTGCCCGATCAGGTCGAAGTCCACGAAGCTGTCGTTGAGCGGCGTGACCAGCGTATCGGCACGGGTGGCGACGTGGCGGGCCAGCGGATCGTCACGCCCCGGAGTGTCGAACACGATGAAATCGGGCCCGGCGGAAAGCTGTTCGGTCAGCGCTTCAAGCTCATCGACATTGTCCCCGCCATAGACGGCGAACGTCGCCGTCGGCAGGTCGATCTGCCGGCGCTTCTGCGTTTCCGCGCGATTTTCCAGATAGCGGTGCAGCGTGCGCTGCCGCGCGTCGAGATCGATCGCCGCCACGCGTGCGCCCTGATAGGCGAGCGCCACCGCCACGTGCACGGCGGTGGTGGACTTCCCGGTGCCGCCCTTTTCGTTGGCGAAGACGATCCGGTGCGGACCTGCGGGCTGCTGCGGTGCGGGGGGCGGTGCTCCGATGGACAAGGAATGAACTCGCTGCTTGTGTTGCCGACAGGTCCGGCAGTGCTTGCCGCCGGAGGGGGACGGGGGGTAGGAACCCCGCTTCGTCCCTTGCCGTGAATTAAAGGAGAGGCAGGCCCGGTGCAAACCATCTCTAGGCTCGATACCCTGCGCGAAGCGGTGGACCTGCTCAAAAACGGGGGAAAAACCCTCGCGATCGTCCCCACCATGGGCGCATTGCACGAAGGGCACCTGACGCTGGTGCGCGAGGCGCGGCGGCGGGCGGATCATGTGGCCGTGTCGATCTTCGTCAATCCGCGCCAGTTCGGCCCGAACGAGGATCTTGACGCCTATCCGCGCCGCATGGCGCAGGATGCGGCGCTGCTGGAGGTCGAGGGGGTGGCCCTGCTGTGGGCGCCCACGGTCGATCAGGTCTATCCCGAAGGCTATGCCACCAATGTCTCGGTCTCCGGGCTGGACGCGGTGCTGTGCGGCGCGGCGCGGCCAGGGCATTTCGACGGGGTGGCGACAGTGGTGTGCAAGCTGTTCAACCAGGTGCGGCCGGATATCGCGCTGTTCGGCGAGAAGGACTGGCAGCAGCTCGCCATCATCCGCCGCATGGCGCGCGATCTCGATCTGACGCAGCCCCATGCCGACGCCATCATCGGCGTGCCCACGGTCCGCGAGGACGATGGCCTCGCCATGAGCAGCCGCAACCAGTATCTCACGCCCACGGAACGGGCTCAGGCAGCAGGCCTTTCGCGGGCGATGCGCAAGGCGATTGCCGCGATCGAAGGCGGCGCCGGGGTGGCCGGTACGCTTGCTACGCTGCGTGCCGAAATTCTCGCTTCCGGCTTCGCCTCGATCGATTACGCCGACCTGCGCGATGCGGCGACGCTGGAGGACGTGGCGGCCCTGACCGGACGGCCCGCCCGCCTGCTGGTTGCCGCGCGGATCGGCAAGGCGCGGCTGATCGACAACATGCCGGTGGGCTAGGCGGCGGGGGCGTCCGGATAGGCGTCGATCACCGGGCCGAGCGCGGCACGCAGCGGGTCCAGCCATTCCGCGTAGTTCGCCCAGTGCTCCACCGCGTCCTTGAAGATCGGCTGGCGTACCTGCTCGGAACTTGCCGTGCGCACGGCCCGCCGGGTTTCCCAGAACGAGAGGCATGAGTCCTCGAACGGCAGCCCGAGGTGATCGAGCAGGCGGCGGACTTCGGTTTCGGTATCGGCCACCATCCGTTCGTAGATCACGCGGTGCACCGCACCGGGCGCCTGGCGGTCGAACGCGGCCATCAGCGCGACGTAATCGGCATAGTACCGGCCGATGTCGCCAAGATCATACGTGAACGTCTGCCCGCGCGCGAAATGCTGCTTCCAGCCGGAAAAGCAGCAGGCCATCGGATGGCGGCGCGCATCGACGATCCTGGCGTTGGGCAGGATCAGCCGGATCAGGCCGACGTGCTGCCAGTTGTTGGGCATCTTGTCGATGAACAGCGGCTTGTCGGTCTGGCGGTGGACGCGGGTGCGCTCGATATATTCCTCGCCCAGCCGCAGCCGGTCCGCCGGCGTCAGCGAGGAGACCATAGCGCGGAAATCGGCAAATTCGCCCTCGTCCACACGCGCTTGCAGGCGGCTGGCGATGATCATCATCTCCGCCAGTTCCATCGTTCCTTCCACCTGGCTGTGGCTGGAAAGGATCTGCTCCACCAGCGTCGAGCCGGAGCGGGGCAGGCCGACGACGAAGATTGGATCGGGCGCGGGGCAGCCGCCTTCGCCCATCGCAGCGATGAAGGCGCTGGTGAACGTCTCGCGCGTCGCGGCCACTTCCGCTGAAAACTGGTCCGCGTCATGCCGCACCATCGTGCGGCGCAGGTGGTTGCCCCGGTCATAGTGGCGGAACGAGGCGGGATAGTCCTTCGCGTCCTCGTAGGCCTTCCCCAGCGAGAAGTGCAGGTGGAACACGTCTTCCTGCCGGTCCGCCGCGTCCGGCTCCAGCGTGGCCAGCGCCTGCTCCATCGCCGCGATGTCGTCCGTGCCGAACTTGACGGTCTTGAGATTGGCAAGGCTCCACCATGCCTCGCCCATGGTCGGCAGGTGCGCCACCGCCTGGCGATAGGCGTGCACCGCTTCGGCCTGTTCGCCGAGCGTCTTCAGCACATGGCCCAGGTTCTGCCAGACCTGCGGCTGGTCGGCCTTTTGCGCCAGCAGCTTTTCGTAAAGCGTCCGCGCCCGTTCCTGGTCGCCCAGCCGCACCAGCACGGAGGCCATGATCAGGTCGTGCCCCGGATTGTTCACCGGCGAGCGCGCCAGCACTTCGGCGTGTTCGAGCGCTTCGGGCAGGCGGTTGGTCTGCAGCAGCAGGCGGATCAGGAAATCGCGGGCCAGATCGAAGCCTGGGGCAAGGTCCAGCGCGCGCCGGACGAGCGTCATTGCCTCGGCCATGTCCGCACGCCGCCATGCCACCTCGCCCAGCAGGCGCGTGCCCACGGGATCGTCGGGCAGCCGTTCCAGTCGTGCCTTCAGGGTGGCGGCGGCGTCCTCGAACTGCCCTTCGTTCATCGCCATCGCCGCCTGGACCAGTTCGGGATCGCGCGACGCGGCGTGAATGCCGGAAAGGTCGGCGCGCCAGCCGTCTTCGTGGCGGCCCTGCTTGCGCAGTTCCCCCGCCAGCAGGAACCAGCCGCTCGCCACGCCTGGCTGCTGCCGGGTGAGACTTTCGAGCGCGGCGATTGCCTGACGGACATCGCCTGCTTCGCTGGCCGCCTGTGCCCATTCCCACAGCACCGGCGGCGCGGCGGGGTGCCTGCGGGCCAGCGCGGCGAGTCGCGGCAGGGCCGCCCCGGCGTTACCCAGCCGGCGCAGGGCCTGGCACGCAATCATTTCCGCCGGCGGCAGCCCGGGCGCGTTCTTCAGCACATCTTCGGCCTGTGCCAGCGCCGCTTCCGGGTCGGCATCGAGCAGCCGTACGGCACGCTCCAGCGCCTCGTTCGCTGTCTCTTCGCGACTGGCCGTCATGCTGCCCGCCATGTGTCGATCCCGTGCCTTGCCCGTGTTTTGCAACTGCGAAATTTGTGCCGACGGAAAGGACATTTGTCGAGTCAATATGCACCTCGGTGCTTTTGCAACAAGGAAGTTGACACCTGTCCAATCGCTGGCACTATCGATTTCGGACAGGCGTACTAACTTCGGTTTATGGCGCGAAAGTCCGGGGCATTTGAGAGTTTGAACCTGTCGTCGCCGCGCTGTGGCGGCGTTCCGCGAGGCGTCTGCTTCGCGGGGCCGGAAGAGTTGTGCGTGTGCGAGCGCTTGATTGTTCGCGATTGCACAATTTCCGCTCGGCAAGGCGGCAGGCACTGGTGGCGAGACCCGGCAACCGGGCCGCTCGATCCTTGGGGAAGGATGAAAGGCGCGAACATCAAAAAGGGGGGCTTATGAAAACTGCATGCAAGTCGCGCTCGCTCAAGATCATGGGAATGCTGGGCGCGTCGACATTCCTGACCGGACTGGCGCTGCCCGGCACCGCCTTCGCGGAAGACCAGGCCGCCCCCGCCGAACAGCCGGCGGATGCCGCGCCTGCGACGGGTGAGGGCCTCGGCGAGATCATCGTGACCGCCACCCGCAGCGCGCAGAGCATCCAGAAGGTGCCGATCTCCATGCAGGCGCTCAGCGCCGACACGCTGGGGCAGCGGCAGGTCAAGGGCCTGAGCGACTTCGCCACGCTGCTGCCATCGGTCTCGTTCGCGGGCCTCGGGCCTGGCCGCCAGACCATCTATTTCCGCGGGATCGTCCCCGCCGGCGGCAACTACGCCTCGGCCGGCTATTATCTGGACGACATCCCGATCACCGGCACCGGTTCGCCCGATATCCATGCCTATGATCTGGAGCGCGTGGAGGCGCTGTCCGGTCCGCAGGGCACACTCTATGGCGCGGGTTCGCTGGCCGGTACGATCCGCATCATCACCAACAAGCCCAAGCTGGGCAAGTTCGAGTTCGGCGCGGAATCCGAAGTCAACAAGTACGGCAAGGGTGCCTTCGGCGGCCAGATCCAGGGCTACGTCAACCTGCCCGTCACCGAAACGGTGGCGGTGCGCGCGATGGCCTACTACCGGCGCGATGGCGGCTATGTCGACAACACGCCCAACAACGGCAAGTTCAACGACGGCCGATCGTCGACGCTCTCCCTTGGCGACAACAATCCGCTCACCAGCTACACGCTCAACAACGCCGCGATCGCCAAGAAGGACTACAACCCGATCTACGAATATGGCGGCCGCCTGTCGCTGCTGTGGGAACCGGCGCCCGGCTGGGAGGTCAATCCACAGGTCACAGCGCAGCGGCAGATTGCCTATGGCTATTTCGGTTACGATCCGCGCGTCGGCGATTTGCAGGTCCACGATTACGACCTCACGCGGCAGGACGACAAATGGGTGCAGGCCCAGTTGAGCATCCACGGCCACATCGGCGACTTCGACGTCGTCTCGGCGACGGGCATCTTCCGCCGCAACACCAAGCTGCGTAACGATTACACCTATTACACCGTGACTTATGACGGTTTCGGCGGCGGATACGAAAACTATCTGCAGTTCTTCGACAAGGCGGGCTGTACCGGATCGGGCTTGACGCTCAAGTGTTCGACGCTGATCAACCCTACTCAATACTATCACCAGGACAACAACCGCAACAAGTTCACCCAGGAACTGCGCATCTCGACGCCTAAGAGCTGGCCCTTCGATCTGACGATCGGCGGTTTCTACCAGTCGCAACAGCAGGAAAACAACAACTACTACGCGATCCACGGCCTTGACCAGATCGCGGGCTATACCAAGGCTGGCGCGTACAGTTCCGGCAGCGGCGATACCACGACTCTGGCTGGTTTCGGCATCCCGACCGCGGCAGGCGGCACGATGGTGGTCAGCCCGTCCGCCGCGGTGAAGGGCGATGGCTTCTACATCACCGAGAACAACCAGAGCTACCACGACGAGGCGATCTTCGCCGAGGGTCACTACAAGATCTTCGAGAACCTGAAGCTGACCGGCGGCATCCGGTACTTCTGGACCGACTACAAGATCAAGGGCTTCTCCGGCGTTACCGCGTCAGCGCTCGGCGTGGGTTGTACCGTGCCCCTGCCGGCCGAGCGCATCGCGTGTTCCAACCAGAACCCGCTCGCGGCGGACGGCTACGGCCGGTACAAGGAGCAGGGAGAAACGCACAAGGTGGCGCTCGACTGGCAGGTCACGCCAACCAAGATGATCTATTTCAACTATTCCACCGGCTTCCGGCCGGGCGGCTACAACCGGCCGCTGCGCATCCGCGCTTCGGGCGGGCTGCCGCAGGTGACGGTCGCCGCGCCGGCGTTCAAGTCGGAAACGCTCACCAACTTCGAACTGGGCGTCAAGACGACGTGGAACAACATCTTCCGCTTCAACGCCGCCATCTACCTCGAAAACTGGGACAACATCCAGTACGGCGTGGTCGTCGCCGGCGCGCAGGGGGCGGGTTACACCGGCAACGCCGGCACGGCCCAGGTCAAGGGCGTGGAATACGATGCCGATCTCAAGCTCGGCAAAGTCACCATCTCCACCTCAGGTGCTTACAACGACGGCAAGCTGACCGGTAACTTCTGCAACTTCGTGGCGGACCGTGCCGCCTTGTCGATCGTGCAGCTGGCCTCTTGCCCGACCGGTTCGAGGGTCGTCGTGAACGGCACCTCGACCTCCGCGGTCGCTGCCGCAGACGGTACCCGGCTGCCGCGTCAGCCGCAATTCAAGGGGACGACCTCGATCCGCTATGACACCACAGTTGGTGACTATGCGGTCTATCTGCAGGGCGCGGCGTTGTATCAGACCTCGGCGACGCAGGACCTGAACGTCGAGCAGAACAACCTTCTGACCTGCACCACCTTGGCGCTTGCCGCTTCGCAGACCGCTGCCGGAAAATCCTGCAGCACTCCGGGGTTTGTCAGCTTCGATTTCTCCGGTGGTATCAAGATCAATAACTGGAGCTTCGACGTGTTCATCCAGAACGCGTTCGACAAGCGCGGCACGCTGACCACGAACACCTTCTGTTCGATCACGTTCTGCTCCGGATCGTCGCGCAACTTCACGATCCGCCCGCAGTTCTTCGGTCTGCGCGCCGGCGTGAAATACTGATCGCGGCATAGCAGCGCATGATGATCCCTCCGCGACTTCGGTCGCGGGGGGATTTTTCATGGGCGTGCGATGTGGGGCAGATGGCGCGATGCGCCGGTCAGGCGGGCAATTCCGCTCGGGACAACAGCAGCGCACGCAACCGTTCTGCGCGATTGCCATCGGGCGGCAAGCCGGCGCCGGCCCGCGCCGCGAAGCCGCTCGCCTGCGCGGTGGCGAAGCTGATGCCATAGAGGTTGCGCCGGGGCGGAACGCCGGGGATCGGGCGCGGGTAGCCCGAGGCGAACAGCACCCCGTCCCGCACGCGCCAGGTCTCGCGCGGACAGTCCCAGTCCAGCCCCACGCCCAGCACGTTGTCCGCATCGAGCGCGCCCGGCCAGCAGGGGGTGCCATCGGCCTCGCGCGCGGCAACGATCAGTGCGCCGGCTTCCGCCGCCCGCGCCGCCACGCTGGCGAATCCCTCCCGATGCGCGGCGTTGGTCGTGCCGAGGCTCAGGTTGATCACGTCCGCGCCCTGCTCGATGCTCCAGCCGATCGCCAGCGCCAGCGCGCCGGCGCTGGTCTTCAGCGCATCGTGGAACACGCGCACCGGCAGGATCAGCGCGTCCGGCGCCTTTTCCTGGATGGCGGCGGTAACGGCGGTGCCGTGGCCGAGTCGGTCGAGCGTGGCGTCGGCTGCGTCGGACAGGGTGCCGTCCGACGCGATGGCCACGCCCGGCAGCAGCTTCGCGCCGTCGATATGCGGATGATCGGGGTGGACGCCGCTGTCGATCACGGCGACGCGCACGCCGTGTCGGGTTCCGGCGTGCGGGGCAGGGCCGTCAGGCAAAGGCCGGCTCGTTCGCGGCCACGGTGGCGTGGCCATGGTCCAGCGTGACGATCAGGTCTGCGCGTCGGGCCAGCGCAGGCTTGTGCGTGATGACCACGATCGTCGCCTGCGGCAGCGCCGCGCGCAGCCCGTCGGCCACGCGCTGCTCGGTGCCCTCGTCCAGCGCGGCGGTCGGCTCGTCGAGGATCAGCACGGAGGGCTCGCGTAGCAGCGCGCGGGCCAGCGCGATGCGCTGCCGCTCGCCCGCCGAAAGCGCCATGCCGCGCTCGCCGGTGCGGGTATCGAGCCCCTGCGGCAGGCGAAGCAGCAGCGGTTCCAGCCCGGCGGCCGCTGCGGCCTGGGCAATACGCGCGCTTGGCACGCCGTCCATGGCGAAGGCGATGTTGCCGGCGATGGTGTCGTTGAACAGGTACGGCGCCTGATCGACCAGCAGCACCTCGCGCCGCAGGTCGGCCAGGCACGTCTGCCGCAGGTCGTGCCCGTCGACGAGGATGCGGCCCTGCTGCGGATCGAGGAAGCGGACCATCAGGTCGGCCATGGTCGATTTGCCCGCGCCGCTTTCGCCCAGGATTGCGCAGAAGCTGCCGGCGGGAACGAATAGGTCCACGCCCGCCAGCACCGGTTCGCGATCGTGGCGGAACGAGACGCGCTCGAACCGGATGCCCTGCCGCACCGGGCCGAGCGGGCGCGCATCGGCCGGTTCGGTTACCTCCGCCGGGGTATCGAACAGCTCGAAGATCCGCGCCAGCGAAACGCGGGTGGAGGCCAGGCCCGAAGACAGCCCCAGCAGCGCCTGGATCGGCCCGAACAGACGCATGTGATAGGCCATGAAGGCGACGAGCGCGCCGATCGTCATCTCGCCGTGGATGATCCGCGTTCCGCCATAGAGGATCACCACCGAGGTCGAGGCGGTGAGCAGCGTGCCGGGCAGCGCCCCGGTCATGAACGAGGCGACCTGCATCTTCAGCATCGCGCGCACGAACGCGCCGTTGCGGGCGCCGAAGCGGTCGACCTCGTGCGTCTCCGCGCCGAGTGCGGCGACCACGCGCATGCCCATCACGGTATCGACCAGCAGGCTGCCGAGGTCCGCCCCGCGCTCGCGCATTTCGCGGGTGAGCGCGGTGACCTTCTTCTGGAAGTGCAGGAAGACCATGACCGCCACCGGCACCAGCACCGTACCGATCAGGAACAGCCGCCAGTCGAGCCACACCATCATCGCCACGCAGCCCATGAAGAACAGCACGTTGCTCAGCACCGAAAGCAGCGTGTCGCCCGCCGCACGCTGCACGTCGCTGACATCGCTGTTGATGCGCGACATCAGGTCGCCCAGCCGGAAGCCGCCGTAGAAACGAGGGCTGAGCGTCTGCAGATGGCGCAGCAGCGCCACGCGAATGTCATAGAGCATCGCCGCCGACAGCCCGACGTAGCGATAGCTGGCGAGGATGTTCAGCGCGAAGCCGGCCAGCGTGACCACGATCATCGCGCCCGACACGGCCAGCAGCGCGTCCATGTTCCGGCGCAGCAGTGCCTCGTCGATCATCAGCTTGGAAAGATAGGGCTGCGCCAGGCCCACCCCGGTCGAAAGCAGGCTGACCAGCAGCACGCACAGCAGCGGTCGCAAATAGGGGCGCACATAGGGCAGCAGCCGGCGATAGGTGCCCCAGTCGGCCACGGGCGGCGGCGGTGCAGCTGTCATAGGGGCCGAATTCGAGGCGGGAGGCTGGCTCAGGCGGCCGCCTCCCGCGCGAACAGGCGGTTGCCACGCAGCAAAAAGCGCGGTTCGGGCACGCGCGCCAACTGGCCGGTGCACCAGGCATGGCCCTGCGCCAGCGCGTCTGCCTGTTCGCGCCACCAGGGCGTGTCGCCCCCTGAGCGGTAGAACGGCAGGCTGACCTGCAGGTGCCGCCGCATCGCGGCGATCAGCATGGCCCGGTAATGCCCCAGCAGCGCGTCCCGATCGCCGCCGTCGCGGATCGCGGCCAGCACCGCCGCGGCGAGGATGGCCTCGCGCGCGGCCTGCGCGGTGCCGTCACCGCAGATCGGATCGAAGGCGATCGCCGCGGTGCCGCAGGCGATCCAGTCCGGCCCGGCGACCTGGTCCAGCAGGCGCGGCGCGGTTTCGAAGCGCGCGCCCGCCGGCCCCAGCGTGTCGATGAGCGGCGCGATCAGGCGGCTTTGCGCGAGCAAGGCTTCCGGCGAACAGCCCACGCCCAGCAGCCAGGCGGCGTCCGCCCCTTGCGGAATCAGGAACAGCCAGCCTTTGGGCGTGGCTTCGACATGGCAGGTCGCGTGATCGGCCCCCGCGCGCAGCGTGACCGGCGCGGCCACCGCCTCGCGCGTGCCGAAGCGGCGCAGCGCCGGCTCGGGAAACGGGGGCGCGCCGTGGATGGTGAAGGGGGCGGGGGCCTCGCTAGCCGCCGGCGGGAACCCGGCGGGCAGTGCCGGCAGGCCCAGTTCGGCCTCGATCTGCGCCCCGGTCACCACCGCCGCGCCATGCGGCAGCGGCGCGGACACGCTGCCGCCCCACGAAACCACGCGTCGTTCGATGCGGGGCAAGGCGGCGAACAGGCTCGGCCGGCCGAAGATGTCGCGCAGCAGCGCCAGCGCCGGATCGCTCAGCATGATGACGGGAACGGGGGCGCGCGGTTCGACCGCCGCCCCCGCCAAGCAAAACCCGTCTTGCGCCAGCAGGTGCGCGCAGGTCGCGACGGAAACGCCGCCGCCCCGCAATCGCACCGCTGGCTGTGGTCCGGTCATGGGCGTCCTGTCATCGTCTTTCCGCTATTTCAGATGGAGCAGGCCAGCCATGGTGGCATCGGCGCCAAGATCCCAGGTGCGTTCGTACTTGAGCGTCTTGGCGTCGTACACCTCGATGTCATAGCTTGCGCCGTGGATGTACAGCTTCTGCCCGTCGGCCGAGATGCCGAACGAGAAGCGCGAACGGCAGTGGAATTCGGCCTTCTCCATCACCTTGTTGGTGGCCATGTCGAAGTGCCAGAATTCGCAACGCTTGTTGCCGAGCGTGCCGTTGGTGACGACGGTATAGCCGTCCTTGCCGTCGGGCGTCACTTCCAGCCCGGCCATGCCGGTGGGCACCGGGCCGACCGGGGTGAAATCGAACGTGCGGTTGGTCAGGTTGAAGCGCCCGATGCCGAACATCTTGGCATGGACATAGGGGTCGGACGCGTTGAACAGCGAGACGAACTCGTTGGGGTTCTGCAACGCTTCCACGCCGCCGCCGAACGCCACGTTCTCCATGCCGGTGGTTTCGGGCTTGGCCAGGTCCAGCCGGTCGCTGACCTTGAGGGTCGCCGTATCGATCACCAGCACCTTGTCGCCGAACTTGTACAGCGTCTTGCCGTCGGGCGAGAGCGCGAAGGTCGGGCGGAAGCCGCCGAGCGTATCGTCCTGTGGATCGATCTCCACCGTCCGCGCGACCTTCTTCTGCTGAAGATCGATCACCGCGTAGAGCGGCTTGCTCACCTTGTAGCGGTCCGGTTCCTTGTCGAAGCGGATGAGCTGGGTGTAGTACCAGCGGCCCGTCGGATCGGGAACGCCGCCCATGAAGCGGTACTTGGTGGTAGGCGTGTTCAGGCTGAACTGGTTGAGGATGCGCCGCGTGGCGTTGTCCAGCACCACGATCCCGCTGGTGGTGATCGTGGTGACGTAGATCTTCGCCTTGTCGTTGGACAGGCGCAGCGATGTGGGCAGGCCCGCCTGCAGCTGGATGCGATCGGTGATCGCGCCGTTGGTGTCGTCGATCGTGAACAGCTTGTCCGGATACGTGCCGATCATCATCGTGCCGGCATGGGCAGGCGCGACGGCGGCCACGATGGCGGCAGCGGCGGGGATCAGGACTTTGAGGCCGGGCAGGGAACGAAGCTGCTTCATCGTGCTTCTCTTCCTCGAAGGGGCGCGCCGCAGGAACGCGGCAGGTCCGCCCCGGATGGTCAGGGTTCGGCGTGGCAGGCGCGGGTGCGCCCGATCACGGGAAGACGAGATCGAGATTGCGCCAGTCCTTCGTCGCCGCCGCGCAATTGCTCGCCCAGTCCGGCGAATAGTTGACGTGGTCGGGCACTTGCACCGGCCAGAAGCAGGTGACGTAGCAATCGTAGATGTCGCGCTCGACCGGCTGGCACAGGCCCGCCGTGCCGCCCCCGGCATCGACTTCCCACCCCGGCGAGAACGACAGGGTGCACCCCATCGGCACGTGCGGGCGCGGCTGCTGCTGCAGCGCGACGACGTCTTCTTCGACCGAAGTGATGGTCTCTTCGATCTTCTGGGCCTTCTTATTGATCGGCTTGAGATGCTTCATGACAAGCCCTTTCGTTCAGCGAAGCGTTCGAGGAAGCCGGGGTTGCGCACGGCCAGCGTGCCGTAGATCTTCAGGCACGTATCGGTCCATTGGCGGATCCAGTCGCAATAATGCAGGTTGGCGTGACCGGTATCGCCATAGCGGACGAAGGCCTCGTGATGGCAGCCGCCGGCGCAAAGCGGGCGCGCCCAGCACGATTGGCATTCGTACTTGGCCTGGACGTGCCCGCGCGAGAGGAAGTCCTCGCGCTTGCCCTGGTCGATCCCGGTGGAGATGTGGCCCAGCGTGTGCGTATCGGCATCGGTGAAGCGGTGGCAGGGCGAAAGATCGCCCGACGGGCTCACGCCCAGCAGGCCCAGCCCCGCGCCGCACGGGTGCGACTTGTTGGTGCCCTGGATCAGTTCGCCGATAGTTTCGCTGACGTTGGTGAAGCCGTGCATCCGCCCGTGCAGCGCATAGTCCAGCCACTCTTCGGCAAGGGCGTGGAAACCGGCGAGGACGCCGGTCATGTCATCGCCGTTCAGCGAATACTCGCGCTCCTCGCCCGCGGTCGTTACTGGCGCGAAGCCCACTTCGTGGAAGCCGATGTCGTCCTTGAGATGGCGGTAGATGCGGATCACGTCGGTGACCCCGGCCGTCAGGGTGACGCGCGCGGTGATCGCGCGCGTCCGGTGCCGGGCGATCAGCTTGCGCAGGCGCGGCTCGATCACCGCGTAGCTGCCCTTGCCGCTCTTGTACACGCGGCGCGCGTCCTGCATTTCCGCCGGGCCGTCCATGCTGACCGTGACGCCGATCGCGTTGTCCGAGAGGAAATCGATGATCTCGTCGGTCAGCAGCGTGGCGTTGGTGGTCAGGCTGAAGGTGATCTTGCGCCCCTGCGCCGCCGCCTGCTCGTTTGCATAGCCCACCACGTCGCGCAGCAGGCGGAAGTTCATCAGCGTTTCGCCGCCGAAGAACGTGATGTGCACCGCTTCGCGGTTGCCCGATCCGGCCAGCAGGAAATCGACCGAGGACTTCGCGGTTTCCAGCGCCATGTATTTCGGCTTGCCGGCGGGCGTGGCGATCTTGTCCGCGCCGAATTCGTAGCAATAGGTGCAGGCCAGGTTGCACTGGTTGGTGACGTTGAGCACCAGCGCCTGCAGGGGATAGTCCGCCGGCGGGGCGGACGGCGCGGGCGCGGTGGTGACCTGTTCCGAATGGATCGCGCGGACCTGCCGCAATTCGCGGATCAGGTCCTCCGCGTCCGCCGGGGAATGGCCCGCGCCGGCCAGTGCCGTGGCCAGTTCCTCGTGGCTCATCTCGCCCTCGTCGAGCAGATCGAGCACGGCGCGGGTGCCTTCGTCGAGCGCGAAGATCGCGCCCGCCGAAACCAGGTACATGAAGTCCGTGTCGGACGAGCGGAATTCGTGTAGTTCGCCGCGCCGGTAGCGGTGGGCCAGCATGGTCGTCATTGGGAAACCTCCGGCTGGTCCCAGCGCTTGTAGGCGGGAACGGTGACGACGAGGTAGGACTTGGCCGTCAGCGGCTTGCCCTGGGCGTCCTTTTCGGCCTTGGCCGTGGCGACGATCCACACTTCGCCATAGTTGTTGCGGTTGCCGCTGCGTTGCGGGTTGGGGCCGTCCACGTTCGGCGTGAACAGCGCCTTCTGGCTGATCGATCCGACATAGGCCTTGTCGTCATCGTACCAGACCGACTGGAATTCCTGGACGCTCCAGTCCGCGGCGACGGGGCCGACGTTCACGTCGTCGGCGGTGTTGGGCTTGCCATCGGGGCCGTTGTCGAAGCCCACGGCGTCGAACTGGGCGTAGCCCTTGGCGAAGTGCGCGCCGCCCAGCCGCGAAAGGTTGGTGTCGGGCGTGACCTTCAGGTAATCGACCTTGCGATAGACCGGCAGGGCCGAAGCGAGCACCGCGCTCCCCACCGAAACATCATGCACGCCGGCGACAGCGCCGGGGGCGGCATCGACAGATACGACGATTTCGGTGGGGCTCGCGGTGACGACCCTGGTCACCGCTAGCCCGGCGCCAAGGTCGATATCCTTCGCAGTCGGCGCAGCCGGCAGGCTATCGCCGAAAATGTGGACGTCCACCCCCCTGGTGCCGGCCTTGATCGCGTTCGGCCAGACAGCGCCGATCGTCGGGCTGCCGTCGGCGCGCACCAGCTTCACGTCGAATCCGAATTCCTGATATTCCCCCCAGAACCAACGGCCTTCGGCGTTCTTGCGATCGGGCGAGAACCACATCGTCTCGCGCGTCGGATTGTCGAGCGCGTCGGGTGCCGAAGGCTGCGCGGACGGCGCGGAGCGTCCGCGCCAGCTGTAGCCGGCATAGACGATGCCGTTGCCGGTCCGGCTCAGTGTCGATCCGTCGGTCAGCGACCGCAGCGCGATGCCGGTCTTGAATTCGTCGCTGTCGGCCGTGGCACCGATGGTCATCGTGCCGACGAACCGGCCCTTGCCGGGGGCAGAGGCGCTGACCAGCCATTTGCCGGCCAGGCGCGGGTCCTGCATCCGGGACTTCCACTGTGTCCATTCGGGCGTGTGCAGCGGGGCGACCTTGCGCGTGTAGTCCAGCGCGATCTGGCCCTGCGTCACCGGCGTCGCACCGGGCTTGGTCACGATCGGCGTGGGCTGGCCGAAGACCGCGCCGGGCTCGTCCGTGGCGGGGCGGCGATACTGCACGTCGGCCTGCGAATAGAGCGCGACGTGGAAATCCTGCAGAAGCTTCCATTCGGTGCCCGACCGGCGCCAGGACAGCGGCTGGGCGAAGGCGTGGCAGGTAGCACAGGCGCCGCGCAGGGATTCGCTGGGGATGTTGGTCTCGTCCTGGATGCGATGCTCCACGAGGTACATCACCGGCTTCGCTTCCTCGGGCGCAAGGCCATGACTGGCCGAAAGATAGCGGACCACCTGACGCGATTCCTCGGGCGTGATCTGCAAGCCGTTCAATTTGACCATGCGCTTGATCGCCTGCGCCCAGCCTTCCGGCGTGGTGCGCAGCCAGGAAATGCGCGAAAGATTGCCCTTGGCATCGGCGGTATGGCACGCGCCGCACTTTTCCTTGGTCAGGCTGTCGGTGACCGGGATGCCTTCCTCGCTCTCCGGCTTGTCCGCCCCACCGGTCATGCCGCCGGCCTGCGCGACGACGGCGGTCGCGGTGCACAGGCCCGCCAACAGCAACGGGCGCAACGAAAAGCGAGCCGTCAGCGCGGCCCGCCACGACGGGCTGGCGGCGGCATCCTGCGCATCGAGTGGACGGGACTCGGTATCCGGGTAGGCCATGCTCGCGAAATCCCCCTGATTGGACCGTAAGCAGCGCGATTCGAGCGCGGGTCACGGGGATAAGCTTGACGGTTGTCCAAGATTGGTCAACGCCTTTGTTGCGGTGCCGCCAATCTTTTTTGCAGATGCGAAAAAAGGCGTGTGATCCGATTGGAATCACACGCCTTTTGGATGTTGGAAACTGTCCTGGCGGGCGGCGTTCGGGCCGCGATCAGGTCAACTGCAACGGCAGGGATCGCAGCCGTTTGCCGGTGGCGGCGCGGATGGCGTTGGCGATCGCCGGAATGACCGGCGGCAGCGCCGGTTCGCCCAGCCCGGTGGGCGGGAAATCGCTCTTCACCCAGGTGATCGCGACATCGCGCGGCACGGCATCGATGCGCAGCAGCGGGAAATCGCCGAAGTTGTCGGCCGTGATCGCGCCCGCCTCCTGCACCACCGGCTGCCACACCAGCGCCTGCGCGATGCCGTCGATCGCCGCGCCCTGCGACTGGTGTTCGGCATTGAGCGGATTGATGATCTGGCTGCCGATGTCGCCCGCCATCCAGATCTTGTCGACCTTCACCGACGTTCCGCCCGAGACCGTGACGTCGACGACTTCCGCGAAATAGCCGCGATGGCTGAAATAGAAGCCGAAGCCGCGCCCCTTGACCGCATCGCCCGCGCCCTTGGCGGGGCCTGTGCGCCCGGTCCAGTTCGCGGCCTTGCACACCGCGTCGATCACGCTGCGGGCGCGGCCGGTGTGGAACACCAGCCCCTTGCGCTCGGTCGGCAGTTCGCGCGGTGCGCCCAGCGTCCGGCGCATCAGTTCGGGCAAGTCGAGGCCGGCGGCTTCCGCCACCTCGTCGAGGAAGCCCTGGTACACGAAGGCCATGGCGTTGGACGTCGGCGCGCGCAGCCAGCCGGTCGGCAGGTTGGTCTTGAGATAGGTCGCGCCCAGGTGGGCATCGGGCACTACCGGAGCGGGAAATTCGGTGGAGCTCATTTCCGCCGCGCGGATCGGCTTGCCGTCCGCGCCGAAGGTGATGAAGTGGTCCTTGAACGCGATCAGCGCGCCCTTGGCATCGAGGCCGGCGGTGAAGCGGTGCCAGCCGGCGGGGCGATAGTAATCGTGCCGCAGGTCGTCCGTGCGGTCCCACAGCAGCTTGACCGGCCGGCCCGGCACGCCCTTCGCCACCTGCGCCGCCAGCACCATGTAGTCGCTCATCAGCCGGCGGCCGAAACCGCCGCCGATGCGCGTCATGTGGATGGTCATCGCTTCGGGCGCGATGCCGAGCATGGCGGCCACTTCCCTGCGCCCGGCGCCCGGATTCTGCGCGGGCGCCCACAGCTCCAGCTTGCCGTCCGCCGTCCACAGCGCGGTGCAGTTCTGCGGCTCCAGCGTGGCGTGGGCAAGGAAGGGGTAGGAATAGTCGGCGGTCACCGTCTTCGCCGCCCCGGCCAGCGCCTTGTCCGCATCGCCGGCCTTGAACAGATCGGCCTGCGGCGCGGCGCCCAGCGCATCGGCGGCCTGCTTCGCATAGCCGGCGGTCGAGAATTGCTTCTGCGTGGCATCGTCCCACGCCACCACCAGCTTTTCGCGGGCCTTGCTGGCTTTCCACCAGCTGTCGGCGACGATCGCGACGGCATCCTGCTGCCCCGGCGGGACAAGGCCGCTGTTGACCGGCACCACGGCGACGACGCCCGGAATCCCGCGCACCGCCGCGTCGTCGATCCGGGCGATGGTGCCGCCGAACGCCGGGCACTTGACCAGCGCGGCGTGGAGCATGCCGGGCAGGTGCGTGTCGATCCCGAACAGGGGTGTGCCCTTGACGATCTTCGGCGTGTCCACGCCCGGCATCGGCTGACCGATGATGCGGAACGCCTCCGCCGGCTTGAGCGGCACCGTGGCGAGATCGGGCACCGGCATGCCGGCCGCCTCGCGCGCCAGCGCGGCATAGGGCACGCTGCGCCCGCCGGCCTTGTCGATCACCTTGCCGGCTTCGGTCGAAAGCGCTGACGGGGCGACGCCCCACTGCTTCGCCGCCGCCGCCACCAGCATGGCGCGCGCGGCCGCACCGGCCTGACGCATGGGAAGCCAGTTGTTCGGCGTCGCGGTGCTGCCGCCGGCGACCTGAAGGCCATAGCGCTTGTCGTCGGCGTCGGTCTGCTCGATGCGGACCTGGCTCCACGCCACGTCGAGTTCCTCGGCGATCAGCATCGGCAGCATGGTCTTCACGCCCTGGCCGATCTCGGGATTCTTGGCGCCGATGGTCACGCTGTTGTCCGCGTTGATGCGGATGAAGGCGGTGAGCACGACAGGTTCGCCAGCCACGCCACCGGCCGCGCCAGTCGCCTGCGCCAGCGCGATCCGGGCGTCGAAGGTCAGCACCGCCCCGCCCGCGAGCGACGCGGCGAGGAACGAGCGGCGGCTCAGCGCCGCGCCAACGGCTTCCCGATCTTTCACGATGCTCATGCCGCCACTCCCGCCGCCTTGCGGATCGCCTTCTGGATGCGCAGGTAGGTGGCGCAACGGCAGATATTGCCGCTCATGCCGCCCTCGATGTCCTCGGCCGTCGGCTTGGGCGTCTGCGTCAGCAGCGCGGTGGCGGACATGATCTGACCGGCCTGGCAGTAACCGCATTGCGGGACGTCGAGATCGACCCAGGCATCGACCACCTTCTTGCCTACCGGAAGCGAGGCCACGTCCTCGATCGTGGTGATCTGCTTGCCGGCCGCATCGGCGATCGGCGTCTGGCACGATCGCACGGCGTTCCCGTCCAGCAGCACGGTGCAGGCGCCGCACAGGCCCGCGCCGCAGCCGAACTTGGTGCCGGGCAGGTTCAGGTCTTCGCGCAAGACCCACAGCAGCGGTTTGTCGGCGTCCGCGTCGACGACGCGCTTCTTGCGGTTGACGGTCAGCGAAATGGCCATCGGCAGTCCTTCATGCTTGATCGCGCGGATATTCTCATCCCGCTCGCCTCTTAGGCCAGGCGCATGGGGATGCGCCATTGCCAAACGGATATTCCGTAACGCGGAACGTCGGCAGGATGGAAACCTTTGTTGCCCGGTTTCAAGAATTTGGCTTGAAAACGTCGCGAATATTGGACAGGCATCAAGTATCCGTCAAGCGTTGTTGCGCGCGCGGAATTAAAAAGGTTGGGCGGGGGCAGTCGGGCTGGCGAGCCACGTTCAGGAGTGTTAGGCCGGGTGCAATGGCAAGCGATGTCGCCCACATGATAGCCACGCGTCCGGGAACCTATACGCGCGGCACCGAGACGGTCGACGCCATTCTCAAGGCCGCGTTGACCGTGCTGATAGATGAAGGCGCGGGCGCGTTCACAATCCGCCGGATCGCCGCCGAATGCGGGATGAAGGTGGGCAACGTCAGCTACCATTTTCCGCGCAAGGAAATGCTGATCCAGATCCTGCTCGACGAGTTGCTGGAAAGCTATGACAAGCTGCTGGAGAACCGCGTCCGCCAGCCCGACCTGACGGCGGAGGAGCGGCTGCGCCTGCTGATCGAGATCTGCCTGGACGACATTGCCGGCAAGCGCACCACGCGGTTGTTTACCGAACTGTGGGCGCTGGCCAACCAGAACGAATTCATCGCGGATCGGGTCAGGGCCTTCTATCAGGGGGTCCACGATTTCATCGGCGAATACGTGGCGCTGCTCAATCCCCGGCTCTCGCCCGATCAGGTGCACACAGTTGCGCTTTATATCAGCGCGTCGATGGAAGGCTCTACGCCATTCCTCGGATATGAAAAACCGTGGGCCGCGAAGATGATGGCGTTCCGGACCATAGCGGCCCGCGCGCTGGTCGATCTCGCCAGAACGATAACGCCGGAACAGATTTCCGGCCTTCGGTAAGGCGCGCGAAGCAGCACGCGGCGCGGCAGGGTCCTGACCCCAGGGCTGTGAGTGTGCCGGATGCGGAACAGGGCGATCATCGGGAGGAGCGTTGGGGCGGCGTCGCTGGCGGCCGCGCTCGGATGCCTGCAACCCGGCATCGATCCCATCTATCTGACGGTGTTGAGCGATGCGCGGCCCGTGCCGCTGGAAGCGCACGGCCTGGTCGTGGGCTTCACCCAGGCGGGATCGGCGCTGGGCGCACTGACCGTCTGGCGGCTGGGGCCGGTATTGCCCCGGTGGATCGTGCTGGCGGCGGCCGTGCTGGCGCTTCTGGGCAGCGTGGCGGTTGTCGTTGCCGACAGTCTGGCATTGGTGCTGGCGTGCCGCGCCGGCTATGGGCTGGCCATGGGGGTGATCTATGCCACCACCATGGCCGCCTACGCCGCGCGCCGGCCCAACAAGGCCTATGGTGCGGTCTATCTGACCCAGCTCATTCTTTCGACTCTGGTTTCGCTGGCCTTGCCCGAACTCATGCTGGCGGCCGGCGCGAAAACCGCGCTGATGGCGATGGCGCTGGTGCCGGCCCTCGCGCTGGTGGTGCTGGTGCCGTTCGTGCGGTCGGCATCGATGATAGATGGCCCGTCCGGCGTCGTCCCTGGACGGAGCGCGGTGCCGGCCGCCGGCTGGGCGCTGGCGGCGGCAACCTTCTGGTTCATCTGTTCGACGATGCTGGTGTGGAGCTTCTCGGCCGCGCTGGCCACGCGCGCGGGCATCGCCGATCGCACGATCGGGCAAGCCGTGGCGATCGGCTCCGTCGTCGGCGCGCTGACCGCGGCGGCGGTGATGCGCGAGCGGCTGCTGGTGCCGCTGCCGTTCACCGCCCTGCTGTCGGGGCTGGCGCTTGCATCGCCGGTGGTGCTGACGGTGCCGGGGGCGGACGGCGCCTATGTCGCCTCGATCGTGCTGCTCAACATCGGTTCCACCGCGATCATCATCCGCTGCTCCGGGCTGGCGACGGCGACGAGCCGGGATTCGCGCTTTCGCGTGTTCGTGGCCTGCACGCACAGCCTTGGGCTGATCGCCGGGCCGTTGCTGGGAACGGCGATGATGGCGCTGTTCGGGCGCGACGGGTTGCTGATCGGCGTGGCGCTGGCGCTGACAGGCGGGCTGCTCTCGGTGGGCTGGGCGGTCCGCGCCGGATTTGCGGGGGTGCCTGCCGCAAGCCCTGAAAAGGGTGGCGTACCCGCCGCACTAGGCGCTTGACTAAAACTGGACGAACGTCAAACCTTCATCCGACATCGCTGCGCCGTGCGATCTTGCGGGGGCAAGAGCAGGGCGAGGGCGTCGCGTCGGCCGTCGCAACCCAGGGGGTCTAGGTCAGATGAAATCCATTGCCAGCCGCATGCTATCCGCCATCCCGACGCTTGCCGCCTGCCTCGCGCTGTCGGCGATCGACGCGCCGCAGGCCTTGGCCGACACCGCCAATCCCACGGAGCCCGAAGAATCGGACGTCGCCTCGATCACGCCGCCCAAGCCAGGCTGGATTTTCGTGAACCGCGGTTTCGTATCCCCCGGCACCGCGATCTACGACACCGGCAACGGCAAGATGCTGGGTTTGGTGCAGATGGCGGTTCTCGCGGATATGGCGATCGATCCGGCGGGCAAGTTCTACTACGTGGCCGAAACGATCTGGAGCAAGGGCAATCGCGGCACGCGGCAGGACATGGTCACGGTCTATGATTCGACGAATCTCAAACTGCAGGCCGAAATCCCGATTCCCGGCCGTCTGCTGATCGGCGGCCGCAAGCAGGACTTCATCCTGAGCGACGACGGCAAGCTGGGTTTCGTCTATAACTTCAGCCCCGCGTCGTCGGTCAGCGTGGTCGATCTGGAAAAGCGCAAGTTCCTGCGCGCGATCGAGCTGCCCGGCTGCGCCAGCCTGATCCCCAATCCCGGCGCCGGCTTCTCCGCGCTCTGCGCCGATGGTTCGCTGGCCACGGTCACGGCGGGTGCCGCGAAGCCCGCGATCACCCATTCGGCCCCGTTCTTTTCGGCGACCGACGATCCGATCTTCGACAACCTGATCTACGACAAGACGAAGCAGCAGGCGGTTTTCCTGTCCTACACCGGCAAGATCTATACCGCGAAGATGGCGGCGGCGCCCACGGTTTCCGAGCCCTTCTCGATCCAGGTGGCGGCCGGGCTGCGCGCGGGCGACACCAAGCCGCTCGACGTCAACTGGTATCCCGGCGGGGGGCAGCCGATGGCGCTCCACCGCGCGTCCGGCCATCTGTTCGTGCTGATGCATCTGGGCGAATACTGGACGCACAAGGCCGGCGGCACGGAAATCTGGGACGTCGATCTCGCGGCGAAGAAAGTGGTGAAGCGCGTGCCGATCACCGATCCGGCTACCACGATCGAGGTGACGCAGGAAGCCGATCCCAAGCTGATGTATTCCGGCGGCGAAGCGGGAACGGTCCATGTGGTCGACGTGAAGACCTGGGACGAATCGCTGAAGCTCGACCGGGCCGGCAGCGGCGTGATCACGGTGGTGGAAGCGCGGTGAGCGCCCTCGCCGCCGATCTTGCGGTTTCGGGCCTGGGCATGACGGGCCTGCGCGTGATGGGGCTGGCGGGCGCGTGCGGCGTGGGCCTGGTCTTCGTGCACGCGGGCGCGTCGAAGCTGCTTCATCGCGATGTGCTGCCCGGCGTGATCGCCAACTACCGGCTGCTTCCCGATGCGTTGGTCGCGCCGGTGGCGGCGGTGCTGCCATGGGGCGAACTGGCGCTCGGGCTGGCGCTGCTGGCCGGCGGACCGCCCTTCGCCGTGGTGCCCGCGCTGGTCCTGCTGGGGCTGTTCGCTGGGGCGATGGCGGTGAACATCGCGCGCGGGCGGCGTTCGATCGACTGCGGCTGCGGCCGGTCGCAACTGCGCCAGACGCTGGGCTGGCCGCTGGTGGCGCGCAATATCGTGCTGATGATCCTGGTGGCGTTGCGCCTGCCGGCCGCGCTGCCGTCCACCGGCCTCGAACTGGCGATTGCCATTGTCGGCGGGGTCAGCCTGTTCGTTCTTTATCTGCTCTTCAACGCCATTGCCGCGCTGGCTGTCTCGCCTGTCGCGGCCAGAGTCAACGCTGGAATCAAACGGAGGTGAGCCCATGCTGACGGCGCTTATCGTTTCGCAGGTCCTTTCGTGGGGCGTGATCCTCGCGCTCGTCGTCGCGATGCTGGCGCTGGCGCGTCAGGTGGGCGTGCTGCACATGCGCGTGGCGCCGGCGGGCGCGCTGACCACGGCGGGCGGGCCTTCGGTGGGAGCATCGTCGCCGGCCATTCCTGCGCGGACGCTCGATGGCGCGGCGGTGACCGTGGGCGGTGCCGCCCCCGGATCGGCGCTACGCTTGCTGATGTTCGTCTCCGCCGCCTGCCCGCTGTGCAAGGGGCTGATCCCGATGGCCAAGTCGTTCGCGCGGGACGAACGCGTCCAGCTGATCTTCGTGGGGGACGATGATCCGGCGGTGCAGCGCGGGATGATCGAACAGCACGGAATCGGATCGTACCAGTTCATCAACGGGCCGGACGTGGGGCAGGCGTTCGAGGTGGGCAAGCTGCCTTACGCGGTGCTGCTCGATGCCGATGGCACGGTGTTGTCCAAGGGGCTGGTCAACAGCCGCGAACACCTGGAGAGCCTGGTGATCGCGCACGAGATGGGCGTCCGTTCGGTGCAGGACTATATCGGCAGCCTGAAGGCGGAAGTGGCGTGATGGCTGTGGCGCGGCTTGCCCGCGCGGACAATTTCAAGGGGGCATGGTCATGAAGAAGTTCGATGCGGACGCCATGGGCGAAACGCTGCTTCGCCGTTTCGCGGGCGGCACCTCGCGCCGTGGCATCCTGGCGCGGCTGGGCGCGGCGCTGGTGGCCGCCCCGGTGTTTCCGCTGCTGCCGGTCAGCCGGGCGGAAGCGGCCAAGCCCGACCGGTCGGGCGAAGGCAAGACCGCTTTCGCCCGCGTGGCGCAGAGCAAGGACAACACCAAGTGCGATTACTGGCGCTATTGCGCGATCGACGGTTCGCTGTGCACCTGCTGCGGCGGCGGCATCCACACCTGCCCGCCCGGCGCGGAACCTTCGCCCGTCTCTTGGGTGGGCACCTGCGTCAATCCCGATGACGGCAAGTCCTACCTGATCGCCTACCGCGATTGCTGCGGCAAGTCGTACTGCATGCAGTGCGATTGCAACAACACCGACCGCGAGACGCAGCTCTACGTGCCGCAGCTCAACAACGACGTGATCTGGTGCTTCGGCACGAGCAGCATGGAATACCACTGCTCCACCGCCGTGCTCGTCGGTCCCGCCTGACGGGGCGATTGCGCGAAAGGGGTGTGCAGAGGGATATTGGCGGCATGGCGTTTCGTTCCTGGCCCGTTTTCTGCCTGGCGCTGATCGCGCTGGTCTGCGCCGTCGGGCGCGCGGACGTGCGCGCCACGCCGGCCCAGCCCAGTCCGGTCCAGCCCGCTCCGGCGACGGTGATGGTCGATCCGGAACTGGCGCGGTCGGACTATGTCGAGCATTGCGCCGGCTGCCACGGGGTGCAGGGCAAGTCCGCGCCCGCACCGCTGCCCGAACTGTTCGGCCGCGTCGGCTGGTTCATGTGCACGCCGCAATCGCGCGCCTACCTGCTGCGCCTGCCGAATATCGCGCACAGCCGGATCAAGGATAACGCCGAACTGGCAGACATGATGAACTACGTGGTCTTCGTGATCGGCGCGGACAGCGTGCCGCCGGGGACCAGGCCGTTCACGGGCGCGGAAGTGACGCGCGAACGGCCGCTGGTGATGGATTCGGCCTCGCTGACCGCCGAACGCGCGCGCCATGCCGCCGATGCGATCCGCAAGTGCCGGGCGCCCGCCTCGCTCGGCCTGCTCTATCCGGGCGAGACGAAGTGACCCGGGCGGGGGAATGCGCTAAGCTGGCCCGATGATCGCGCCGACGCCCATCGACATCCTGCGCCTGCTGGCGCGCGGCGCGGCTGACGGCGTGGAGGGCGTGCTGGTGACGCTGACCGGCATTGAAGGCACGTCTTCGCGTGCGATCGGCACGCAGATGGCGGTGCTGGCCGATGGCCGCCACGCTGGCTCGTTCTCCGGCGGCTGCATCGAGGCGGCGGTGATCGCCGAGGCGCTGGAGGTGCTGGCGCGCGGCGAGGGGCGGGTGATTCGCTACGGCTCCGGCTCCCCCTATATCGATATCCGCCTGCCTTGCGGCGGGGGCATCGACCTGTTGTTCACGCCCTGCCGCGATGCGCGATCGATCGTGGCCGTGCTGGGGGCGCTGGCCCGACGCGAACCGATGGCGCTCGCGCTCGGCGTCGCGGGGGCCGCGCCTGCCGGGGCCGATGCCCCGGCAGGATGGAGCGCGGACGCGTTCGTGCAGCACTACGTGCCGCCCCTGCGGCTTGTGGCGGTGGGGCAGGGCGAAGACCTTGCTGCGCTCGCCCGGCTGGCCATGGCGTTCGGCATCGAGGTCGTCGCGCATGCGCCCGAACGCGATCCGTTGATGCGGGAAGCCGCCGGGGCGATGGCGGTGCATCCGATGGCCTCGCGCACGGCCGAGGTGGCTTTCGCGAGCGATGCGTGGACGGCGATCGTCTTCCTGTTCCACGACCACGACTGGGAAGAGGCCCTTCTGCCGCGCGCGCTGGCCGCGCCGGCGTTCTATCACGGCGCGATCGGCAGCCGGCGGACGCACCGCGCGCGGGTGGACATGCTGCGCGCGGCGGGCGTGCCGGAATCGCGGATCGATGCCTTGCGCGGCTCGATCGGCCTGATCCCGTCGACGCGCGATCCGGCGACGCTCGCACTGTCGATCCTGGGCGAGGTGGTACAGGACTATCAGGCCTGCGCCGGCGGTGCGGAATGGACCGCAGGCGCGACGCGGCTGGTTGCTCGCGCGGAGCCGCCCGTCGTCCCGCGTGGCTGAACCGGATTTTTCGGGGATAGTAGCCCTCCTGCTGGCGGCGGGGCGCGGCGCGCGGTTCGGAGGCGCCAAGCTGGGCGCGGACCTGGGCGGCCGCCCGGTGGCGTTTCATGCCGCCGCCATGCTGGCAGGCCTGCCCTTCGCACAGCACCTTGCCGTCGTGCGCGACGACACGCCTAATCTCGCCCCGCTGGGCTGGACGACGCTGCCGCTCGATCCTCCCCACGCACCGCAATCGCGTTCGCTGGCGATCGGCGTGGCGGCGGCGCGAGCGGCGCGCGCGCGGGGTGTATTGATCGCGCTGGCGGACATGCCGCTGGTGCCGACCGCGCACGTCGCGGCGCTGGTGGGGGCATTCGACGGGGATCGCATCGCCAGCAGCGCGGCGGGGCAACGCATGCCGCCGGCGCTGTTCGGCGCGAGGCACTTCGGCGCGCTGGAGGCCCTGTCCGGGGACCGGGGCGCTGGCGCGCTGCTGACCGGTGCACCTTGCCTGCCGCTGCCGCCGGGCGCCGAGCTGGATGTGGACCGGCCGGAAGATCTTGTCCGGGCCGCGGGTCTTCTGTGATGCGGAAGCCCGTGCTAATCGGCAGAGCATGACCGCCCGCCTAGAGCCTTTTCACGCCATTGCCGTCAGCCGCATCGCCCATCGCCTGGGCACGGAGGGGCGCGCCGTCATTCACATGGAGTTTGGCCAGCCGTCCACCGGCGCGCCCGCGCAGGCGATCGCCGCCGCGCACCATGTGCTGGATACCGATCCCATGGGCTACTGGGAAAGCCCGAAGCTGAAAGCGCGGATTGCCCGGCACTACAAGGAAACCTGCGGTGCGGTGATCGATCCCGAACAGATCGTGCTGACCTGCGGGGCATCGCCGGGCCTGGTGCTGGCGCTGTCGCTGCTGTTCGATCCCGGCGCGCGCGTCGCCATCGCGCGGCCCGGTTACGTTGCCTATCGCAACAACCTCCGCGCGCTGCATATGGAGCCGGTGGAACTGCCGTGCGGCGCGGCGGAGCGCTATCAGGTGACCGCCGCCGCGCTCGACGCGCTGGAGCCGGCGCCCGACGGGCTGATCCTGGCCAGCCCCGCCAATCCGACCGGCACGGTGATCGAACCCGCCGAACTGGCCGCGATCGCCGAGGTCTGCCGTCGCAAGGGCATCCGCGTGATCTCGGACGAGATCTACCACGGCATCACCTATGGCGCGCCGGCGGTGTCGATGCTGGCGGAAGACCGCCAGGCGATCGTGGTCAACAGCTTCTCCAAGTATTTCAGCATGGCCGGCTGGCGGCTGGGCTGGGTGGTCGTGCCCGCCGCGCTGGTGGACCAGGCGCGGGCACGGATGGGCAACCTGTTCCTGACGCCGCCGGTGCTGGCGCAGCACGCCGGGCTGATCGCGTTCGATTGCCGCGACGAACTCGAAGGCCATGTCACCACCTATGCGCGCAACCGCGATCTGCTGCTGGCGGCGCTGCCGGGCATGGGGCTGGGCCGCATCGCCCCGCCCGACGGCGCGTTCTACATCTACGCCGACATCGGGCACCTGACCGACGACAGCCTGCCCTTCTGCATTCGCCTGCTGGAGGAAACCGGCGTCGCCACCGCGCCGGGCATCGATTTCGACCCGGTCGAGGGGCACCGGTTCATCCGTATCAGCTTCGCGGTATCGACCGACCGGGTGATCGACGCGATCGAGCGGATGCGCCCGTGGTTCGCGGCGCGCATGGCGGAAGCGCGGGCCGTCTCGGTCTGAGGGGGATGGAAAGGCAGCGCATGGGACGCGCACCCCGCTGCGACTAACGTCGCCGTCGGCGACGCAAGTCTCGCTCCCCTCCCGCTTGCGGGAGGGGCCGGGGGGGGGGGCCTTCCATGCCCCTCCGTTCGCAAAACCGACAAGCCCGATTTTTGCCCGCGACGGCGCCATTACGTGTTGCGGTGCAGCATTGTTTGGCGCACTGTCCGCAACCATGATCAAGGCGGGTCTCCATCACCTCACGCGCTATTCCTACAACAAGCCGGTCATGCTGGGGCCGCAGGTCATCCGCCTGCGACCCGCGCCGCACAGCCGCACGGCGGTGCCCAACTATTCGCTGAAGATCAGCCCGGCCAACCACTTCCTGAACTGGCAACAGGACCCGCTGGGCAACTGGCAGGCGCGGATCGTGTTTCCCGAGCCGGTGGACCATTTCCAGATCGAGGTGGACCTGCTGGCCGAGCTGGCGGTGATCAACCCGTTCGATTTCTTCGTCGAGGAATACGCCGAGGAATACCCCTACACTTATGCGCCCGCGCTGGCCTCCGATCTTGCCGCCTATTTCGAGACGGAACCGCAAGGCCCGCTGTTCGATGCGCTGTACCAGCGCTTCCAGGGCCATCAGGGCCGCACGATCGATTTTCTCGTGGAGATCAACCAGGCGGTCAACCAGACCGTCGGCTATGTCATCCGCATGGAACCGGGCGTGCAGTCGCCCGAGGAAACGCTGGAGATCGGCACCGGATCGTGCCGCGATTCGGCGTGGCTGCTGGTGCAGTTGCTGCGCCGCCTGGGGTTCGCCGCGCGGTTCGTCTCGGGTTATTCGATCCAGCTGACGCCCGACGTGGTGGCGGTCGATGGACCGAAGGGCGTGTCGCAGGACATCTGCGACCTGCACGCCTGGGCCGAAGTCTATGTTCCCGGTGCCGGCTGGATCGGGCTGGACGCCACCTGGGGCCTGTTCGCGGGCGAAGGCCATATTCCGCTCTGCGCCACGCCGCACTACCGCTCCGCCGCGCCGATCGAAGGCGTGGTGATGGAGCCGGTCCATTCGGACTTCCGGTTCGAGATGGAAGTCTCGCGCATCCAGGAAGCGGTGCGGATCACCAAGCCGTTCACCGAGGCGCGCTGGGATGCCCTGCTCGCGCTGGGCGACAAGGTGGACGCCGATCTGGCGGCGGGCGACGTGCGCCTGACCATCGGCGGCGAGCCGACCTTCATCGCCGACGACGATTTCGAGGCGCCCGAATGGAACAGCGCGGCGGTCGGCCCGACCAAGGCCGCCTATGCCGACCGGCTGATCCGGCTGCTGCGCGAACGGTTCGCGCCGGGTTCGCTGCTCCACCACGGGCAGGGCAAGTGGTATCCCGGCGAAAGCCTGCCGCGCTGGGGCTATTCGATCTACTGGCGCGCCGATGGCGTGCCGATCTGGCGCGATCCATCGCTGATCGCCGGGGAACGGCTGCCGCAGGCGCAGCCGGCTGATGCCGATACGCCGCAGCCCGACGCCGCGATGGCGGAGGTGTTCCTGACCACCGCCGCCCGCAACCTGGGGGTGGAGGAGGACTTCGTCCAGCCGGTCTATGAAGACGCGGTGGAATGGATCGTGAAGGAGGCCGAGCTTCCCGCCAACACGAGCCCCACCGATCCGCAGCTGGACGATCCCGAAGTACGGCAGCGCTTCATGCGCACGTTCCAGCGCGGGCTGACCAGGCCGGTGGGCTATGTCCTGCCGGTGCAGCGCTGGCACGCCGCGCCATCGCGGGTGACGCGCTGGCAGAGCGAACGCTGGAAAGTGCGGCGCGGCGCGCTCTATGCGGTGCCGGGCGACAGCGCGCTGGGCTATCGCCTGCCGCTGGGATCGCTGCCGTTCGTGCCGCCGTCCGACTATCCCTATATCCACCCCCGCGATACCGCCGAGCCGCGCGAGCCGCTGGCCGATTTCCGCGCGCAAGTGGCGGAGCGCGGGCACCAGGTGCGCGATGCCGCGACCCCGGCGGAAGCCGTCGCCGAACAGGCGAGCATCGCCGTCGAAGGCCCGGCGGGGACGGCGCAACGCCGGATCGAACAGGTCGCGATCGAAGGCGCCGTCCGCACCGCGCTGACGGTGGAGCCGAAGGACGGCTACTTGTCCGTGTTCCTGCCGCCCGTGGAATCGCTGGACGATTATCTAGACCTGATCGCGGCGGTGGAGCAGGTCGCCGAGGAAACGCGCGTGCCGATCCGGATCGAGGGCTATCCACCGCCACCCGATCCGCGCCTGACGGTGCTGAAGATTACCCCCGATCCCGGCGTGATCGAAGTGAACATCCAGCCGGCAAAATCGTGGCGCGAAGCGGTGGACATCACCGAAACGCTGTACGAATGCGCGCGCGAAGTGGGACTGACGGCGGACAAGTTCATGGTCGATGGCCGCTCCGTCGGCACCGGCGGCGGCAACCACATCGTGCTGGGCGGGCCGACCCTGCTCGATTCGCCGTTCATCCGCCGGCCGGACCTGCTCAAGAGCTTCGTGCTTTACTGGCAGCGCCATCCCGCGCTCAGCTACCTGTTTTCAGGCATGTTCATCGGCCCGACCTGCCAGGCCCCGCGCATCGACGAAGCGCGGCACGATGCGCTCTACGAACTGGAGATCGCGCTGGCGCAGGTTCCCCCGCCGGATCAGCCGCAGCCGCCGGCCTGGGTGGTCGATCGGCTGTTCCGCAACCTGCTGGTCGACGTGACGGGCAATACCCACCGCACCGAAATCTGCATCGACAAGCTGTTTTCGCCCGATGGCCCGACTGGTCGGCTCGGCCTGGTCGAGTTCCGCGGGTTCGAGATGCCGCCCGACGCCAGGATGAGCCTGGCGCAGCAATTGCTGCTGCGGGCGCTGACCGCCTGGTTCTGGAAGCAGCCGCAGGACGGACCGCTGGTGCGCTGGGGCACGCAGTTGCACGACCGCTTCATGCTGCCGCATTACGTCTGGGCCGATTTCCTCGACGTGCTGGCCGATCTGCGCGCTGCGGGGTACGATTTCGATCCGGTGTGGTTCGAGGCACAGCGCCAGTTCCGCTTCCCGGTGCACGGCGCGGTCGAGGGCGGCGGCGTGCAGCTTGAAGTGGCGCACGCGCTGGAGCCGTGGAACGTGCTGGGCGAAACCGGCGCGATCGGCGGCACGGTGCGCTATGTCGACAGTTCGACCGAACGGTTGCAGATCCGCGCCAGCGGGCTGGTGCCGGGCCGCCACGTGATCGCCTGCAACGGGCGGCGGCTGCCCCTGCAGCCGACCGGCGTTCCGGGCGAGGCCGTGGCCGGGGTGCGTTACAAGGCGTGGTTCCCCGCCAACTGCCTGCACCCAATGATGCCGGCCCACGCGCCGCTGACGTTCGACATCCTCGATACGTGGAACGGCCGTTCGCTGGGGGGATGCGTCTATCATGTGGCGCATCCGGGCGGGCGGAACTATGATACCGTGCCCGTCAACGGTTATGAAGCGGAAGCCCGGCGCAAGGCGCGCTTCCAGGATCACGGCCATTCGCCGGGCAGCCAGGCCATTCCGGCCGAGGAAGCAGCAGGGGAGTTTCCGATGTCGCTCGATCTCAGGCGTCCCGCGCATCTGATCTGATGGCGTTGGTCGAGAACGCAGCGCCGCCCGCCCCGGCCATGAACCGGTTGCAGGACTATCCGGTCGACGTCGACGCGGGCGACCTGTTTCGCCATGCCTCGGGCGATGTCGCCGAAAAGTGGGTGGCCATGGCCAACGGCCTGTCCACGCTGGCGGCGGAATCGGGCCTTTCGGTGCAGGAACTGGTCGCGCGCCAGATCCAGGACATGGGCATGAGCTTCCGCATCGCCGGCGATGACGAGGAGCGCGAATGGCCGCTGACGCCGATGCCGCTGCTGATCGGCGCGCAGGAATGGGCGGAGGTGGAACGCGGGCTGATCCAGCGCGCGCGGCTGCTCGAACAGCTTGTGGCGGATATCTATGGCCCGCAGCGGCTGGTGGACGATGGTTTCCTGCCCGCCGCCGTGATCGCGGGCAGCCGCTATTTCGCGCGCAACATGGTGGGGCTGAAGCCGCGCGCCGATCATTACCTGCATGTCTATGCGGTCGATCTGGCGCGGGGGCCGCGCGGGCAGTGGCGCGTGCTGGGAGACCGGCTGCGGCTGGCCAACGGCATCGGCTATGCGCTGGAGAACCGCCTGGCCCTGTCGCGCGGCACCGGCACGCTGCTGTCGGAGATCAACGCCCGGCGCGTCGCGCGCTTCTTCGGCGATCTGCGCGCGGGAATTGCCCGCGATTGCCAGCGCGAAAGCCCGCGCATCGCGCTGCTCACGCCCGGCCGGTTCAACCAGAGCTATCCCGAACAGGCCCATCTCGCGCGTTATCTGGGCTTTCCGCTGGTGGAAGGGCGCGATCTGGCGGTGATCGACGATCGGCTCTATATCCGCACGATCGCCGGGCCGAAGCGGATCGACGCGGTCTGGCGCTGGATCGACACCAATGCGCTCGATCCGCTGAGCTTCGATGCGCGCTCGACCATCGGCGTGCCGGACATGTTCGATGCCTGGGCTTCGGGCGGGCTGGAGATGGCCAACTGGCCGGGCGTCGAACTGCTGGAGGCACCGGCCTTCGCCGCGTTCATGCCGCGCCTGTGCCGCACCCTGCTGGGCGAGGAGCCGCTGCTGCCGAACATCGCGACATGGTGGTGCGGGCAGCCGGTGGAAGCGGACATCGTGCGCGCGCGGTTCGACGAGTTCGTCATCACGCCGGCGTTCGGCCAGCCGGTCGAGGGGCTGGAGGACGGGTGCGGCGTAGCCGGGGCCAGCCTTTCCCCTTCCGCGCGCGACCTGCTGTTCGATGCGATGCAGCGGCGTCCGATGGACTACTGCGGGCAGGAAATCGTCCATCTTTCCACCACGCCCGCGCTGGTGGGGGATCGGTTCGAGCCGCGCCCGTTCACGCTGCGCGCGTTCGTGGCGCGCGGGCCGGATGGCGAATGGACCGTCATGCCCGGCGGATTCGCGCGGCTCGCGTCCTCCGGCGGGTTGCTCACCTCGCTGATGGGCGAAGGTGATCTCTCGGCCGACGTCTGCGTGGTCGATACGGCGGCGGTGCCGGATTACGGATCGACCACCCTGGGCGATGCCCCGGCGATCCGGCGCGGCGGCGGCATCCTCGCCAGCCAGGCGGCGGACAACCTGTTCTGGTTCGGCCGCTATTGCGAGCGCGCGGAAATGACGGTGCGGATCGTCCGTTCGATCCTGGGCAGTTCGATCGAGGTCGATGCCGGCGCGGGCATCAACCCCGCCGTGCGCGAAAAGCTGGTGGAACTGCTGTTCCTGTGGGGCGCGATCCGCGCGAAGGACCAGAAGCTGTCCGCGCACGAGGCCTGCCGCATCGCGCTGGGCGATGGCGGGCTGCCGGGCAGCGTCAGCACGCTGCTGGGGAACATCCGCGGCGTCGGCCTGTCGTTGCGCGACCGGTTCGCGCCCGATTTCTGGCGCATCGCCAGCCGGCCGATGCCCAAGCTGGATTCGCACCGGCCGGGCGCGCTACTGCGCGTGGCGCGCGAACTGGTGGAGCGGTTCGGCGCGCTGGCGGGGCTGGGGGCGGAGGACATGGTGCGCGGGCCGGCCTGGCGCTTCCTCGACATCGGCCGACGGCTGGAACGCGCTCTCGCGGTCTGCCGGATGACGCGCCAGCTGGGCGTGCTGCCGGAAGCCGATGCGCTGGGCGCGCTGCTGGACCTGTGCGACAGTCAGATAACCTACCGGTCGCGCTATCTCAGCCTGCCGTTGCGCGATCCGGTGCTGGACCTCCTGCTGCTCGATGGGGAAAATCCGCGCTCGCTGGTGTTCCAGTTGCAGACGCTCGCCGCACATGTCACCGTCCTGCCGGCGTTGGGCGAGGACAACCTGCCCGAAGCGCCCTTGCGCGAAACCCGCGCCGCGCTCGCGCCGTTCCTCAGCCTGACGATCGATGCCGTCGACGATGCTCTGCTGGGCGAAACCGAACGGCGCCTGCTGACCTTGTCCGAAGCGATTTCCGCGCGATACTTCCTGCAGTTCGAACGCTCCGAACCCGTCGTGCGCAGCAATCTGCTGGTATGATGGCCCGGCCATGATCTACGATGTCAGGCATCTGACCACCGTGCAATACGCGGGCGGCGTGCGTCTGGCGCGCTTCAACCTGCGCCTGAAGCCGGCGTCGTGGCCGGGGCAGATCCTGCGCGACTATGCGTTGAAGATCGATCCCGTGCCGTCCGCGATCCAGCAGGAAAGCGGCCCGTGGGTGGTCAACCGCGCCCGCCTGTCGATCGATGCGCCGCTGAAGAAGCTGTCGATCGAGGCCCGGTTCCGCGTGGAAGTGGCGCCGCCGTGTTTTTCGCTCGACATGGCGGTCAGCCCCACCGTGACGCAAGTGCGCGAACGCACGCTGGTGCGGCGCGATCTGTCGTCCACCAGCCCGGCCGGTTATCTCTACGGCTCCACGGTGGTGCAGATTTCGCCCGAGATCGCCGGCTGGGCGGCGCGGTTCTTCACCCCCGGAACGCCCACGCTGGCCGCCGGGCGGGCGCTGATGGAAGCGATCCACGGTGAGTTCAAGTACGATGGCAGCGCCACCGTGGCGGATACCCCGCCCGACGTGGCGTTCCGCCTGCGCCGCGGCGTGTGCCAGGACTTCGCGCACATCATGATCGTCGCCGCGCGCGCGCACGGCATTCCGGCGGCCTATGTCAGCGGCTATCTGCGCACGCTGCCGCCGCCGGGCAAACCCCGGCTGGTCGGCGCCGACGCGATGCACGCCTGGGTCAACCTGTGGTGTGGCGACGAACTGGGCTGGGTCGGCTTCGATCCCACCAACGCGGTCTTCGCGGGCACCGATCACATCTTCACCGCCATGGGCCGTGACTATGCCGACGTGGCGCCGATCGACGGCGTGTTTCTGGGCGGGGGGAGCCAGAACATGACGGTGGCCGTGGACGTGATTCCGGTCGACTGAGCAGGGCGGGCGCGCAGTCCGATCGGGCGGACGATTAATCCTTTTGGGTGAAGAAGCGGAATTGTGCGCCGGCGGCGCGTGCAATCCCGGCGCCGGTTCCTATCTTCGCGCGATCGGGCCAGGATGCCCGGAACAGGAGACAGGCGCATGGCGCGACCCAAGTTGTTCGAACCGCTTGAAATAGGCGGGCTTTCGCTTTCCAACCGCATCGTGATCGCGCCGATGTGCCAGTATTCCGCCGTCGATGGCGAGATGACCGACTGGCACCTCATGCACCTCGGCAACCTTGCCCAATCGGGTGCGGGCGTGCTGACGATCGAGGCGACCGCCGTGCTGCCGGAAGGGCGCATCAGCTATGCCGATGTCGGTCTGTGGGATGACCGGACCGAGGCGGCGATGGCCCGCGTGGTGGAAAGCCTGCGCCGCCATTCGCCGATGCCCATCGCCATCCAGCTGGGGCATGCCGGGCGCAAGGCTTCGACCGACAAGCCGTGGCTGGGCAAGGGCCAGATCGCGCCGGACGCGGACAACGGCTGGCAGACCGAGGCGCCTTCCGCGGTTCCGTTCGCCGCCGGAGAGAACCCGCCGTTGGCGCTCGACCGCGCCGGGATGGACCGCATCCGCGATGCCTTTGCCGAAGCGGCGCGGCGCGCGGCGCGGATCGGCATCGATGCCGTGCAGATTCACGGCGCGCACGGCTATCTGCTGCACCAGTTCCTGTCGCCGCTTTCGAACCGGCGGGACGATGCCTATGGCGGCAGCCTGGAGAACCGGATGCGGTTCCCGCTGGAAGTGTTCGATGCCGTGCGCGCCGCCTTCCCCGCGGATCGGCCGGTAACGGTCCGCGTCTCCGGCACCGACTGGGTGGACGGCGGCTGGGATGCGGAGCAGACCGTGGCCTTCGCGCGCGAACTGGAGCGCCGGGGCGCGGCCGCGATCCACGTCTCCAGCGGCGGGCTCGATCCGCGCCAGGCGATTCCCGTGGCTCCCGGCTATCAGGTGCCGCTGGCGCGCGCGGTGAAGCAGGCCGTATCGATCCCCGTGGTCGCGGTCGGGCTCATCACCGGGTTCGAACAGGCCGAACAGATCGTCGCTTCGGGCGACGCGGACCTCGTCGCGCTGGCGCGCACCGTGCTCTACGACCCGCGCTGGCCCTGGCACGCGGCGGCCCATCTGGGCGCCTCGGTCCATGCGGCGGACCAGTATCTTCGCTGCCAGCCGCACCAGTATCGCCATCTCTTCGCGGCGGACTGAAGCGCTGCCGACGCAAAAGGGCAAGGGCCTGGAGCACGTGGCCCCAGACCCCTGCCCGATGGCTCTACGCCCGCGTCAGAGCGCGATGCTGAGCGAAGCGCGGATCGAATAATCGACCACGCCCTGCGCTCGTTCAGCCCCGCCGGTCAGGCGCCAGGTGTAGTCCAGGCCGCCCTGCAGGATGCTGACCTTGCCGATCCAGGCCGACTTCAGGCTGTCCGGCGTCAGCGCGAACTGGTTGCCGTCGGTGAAGTTGGCCAGCGTGGTGCCGAGATGGCCCGAAAGCTGGTTGCGCCGGCCGCCTTCCACTTCGACGGTGAACGGGCGGCCTTCATAGGAGCTGGGGCCGCTGCTCCAGCTGGCGACAAGCGTGGTCGTGCCGGTCAGCGCGCTGCTGTTGCGCCCGGCCACCTCCAGGATGATCGGCGCGCTGCCGGTCTCGTCATAGGCGTTTTCGTGCAGGCGATAGTATTCGACGATCGCCTTGGGGCGCAGCTGGAAGTTGCCGCCCACATCGAAGCCATAGGATGCGCCGCCCGATCCCGTGATCATCCAGCCCTTCCACTTGCCCGCAGCGGTATAATTGAAGCTGGTGCCGCTGACGGCCCCCGTGAACGTGCGCGCGGAGGTTGCCGAAAGGCGGCTCCCCCCCACGCGGGCGAAGGCGTAGAACGGCCCCTTGGCCATGCGCCAGAAGGCGCCGACCTCGAGGTTGCTGGTCTTCACCGACTGGTAGCTGCTGGTGTTCACCTTGCCGCTGATCCAGGTAAGCGAAAGGCCGACGTTGCCGATGCCCGTCACGCGTTCAAGCCCGCCGGACAGGCCGAAGCCGTGGTCGGAGAAGCCGGCGGTGCCGGTCGTCTGCTTGCCGCCGTGGAAATAGATCGGCTCGAACCAGCCGCCCACGTTGCTGATCGTGAACAGCGAGGAATCGTCCTGCACGTGCTGCGCGGCAAGGCGCGAACCGCGCGTCACGAAATCGAACACGCCGCCGGCATAATCGGGCATCAGCTGGTTGAACTGCGCTTGCAGCGTGGGCGCGTCCGCCACCTGCAGCAGGTCGGTTTCGAGCGCCGAAGGGGTGCCGCCGGCGGCCGTCAGCGCCTGGGCCTGCGCGATGATCGGGTTGTAGATGGCGCCTTGCGCGGCGGTCAGCCCCAGTTGCGCGGCGGTCTTGCGGGCGATGGTGAGTTGCAGGTTGTTGCCCTGCGTGGCCAGCGTGCCGGCGTAGAGGACCGGCAGGGCCAGATTGCTGGCGCTCAGGTTCGAAGCGCCGGTAAGGCCGTTGGACGTCAGCACCGTATAGGTGCCTTCCGCCTTGGCGATGGACGTGAGCGAGGCGGTGATCTTCGATCCGCTGGCGAACGTCGCGGTATTGGTGACGAAGGTGGAATTCGTGCCGGTGGTGCCATCGATATAGACGCCCAGCGTGCCGTTCGCGCCCACGTTCAGCGTGTTGACCGCGATGTTGCCGGTCGCGTTGGCGGCGAACAGGCCCGAGTTGACGTTTACCGTTGCCTGCGAACCGCCCGTGACGGTGCCCCGCCAGATCGAGCTGTCGTTGAGCGTCAGCGTGGCCGGCTGGTCGTTGAAGATCAGCGTGCCGGTGAAGCGCGAATTGCCGCCCATCGTCATCGTGGCGGTGCCCGTGCCGAAATCGATGTTGCCGATATACTTCGAATCGTCGGCCATGATCACGGTGTCGTTGCCGGCGCCAAGGAACGTGTTGCCGGTGATCTTGCCGGTTTCGACGTCCAGCGTGTCATTGCCGCTGCCGGTGTAGATGTTGCCGGTGATCGCCGCATAGACCGTGGCGGTATCGACGTTGTAGCCCGCCGCGGCCTTGTCGGTCTTTTGCGAGGCCGCATCGGTCGCGTTGAGGTACTGCTTGACGGTGACGCCGCTGGTGTTGGCGGAAAGATCGATCGCCCCGGACTGGCTGCCCTGGTTGGAGGTGATGAAGCCGGTGTTGTTCACCGTCGTCAGCGTGCCCGACAGGTCGCGGACCGCGTAGGCGCTGATGCCCAGCGATGTGCTGGCGGCCTTGACCGTGCCGCTGACGTAAAGCGTGGGAACCGTGGAGCCCTGGTTGATGAGAATGGCGGTGGCGTTGGCATCGTTGGTCGTCGCGGTGACGTTGCCGTTGATGCCGATGCCGCCGGCCAGGTTCACGTTGCCGCCCTTGCCCCCGATCACGATGCCATAGGCGTTGGTCGAGCTGTAATAGGCATTGGCGGTCACGCTGCCGTCCACCGCCACCGAATAGGTGCCATCGTTGCTGGCCACGGTGCCGATCGCGATGTTGTTCGCGCCGCCGATCTGGAGCCCGGGGCTGCTGCCATAGGACTGGATCGAGCCGGTGGTCTCGGTCGACGTGCTGGAATTGGGAGCCGCGATCAGGACCCCGCCCGCGACGTTTCCGTCCACTTCCACCGCGGCTGCCCCGCTTTGCAGCGCGGTGCGCGAAAGAACCTGCGAGGTGCCGTCGTCGGCGGTGTAGGTGGTGGCTTGCCCCAGGGTGCCGTTGATCTTCAGCGTGCCGCCGATATCGCCGCTGGTGACCAGCGCCTGCGCGCCCTGGCCGATCGCCGTGACGGTTCCGCCCACGGTGACATTGCCGGTTACCGCGGACGTGCGGATGCCGGCGCTGTTATCGCCCTTTACCGAGATCGTGCCGGTATTGGCGAGATTGCCGTTGAGCGTCGAATCGAGCGCGATGCCGGCGGAATTGAGCCCTTCGACCGAGATCGTGCCCGAATTGGTGACCGATCCGGTCACCGTGCCGCCCGATAGCACGTGGATGCCGTACCGGTTCGATGCGGCCGCGATCGGGCCATCGGCGATGTTGACGCCGTTGTTGGTAATGAAGGGGGCCGTGTAGTTTTCGGTGACGTTGATCGCGCCGGCGTTCGATATCGTCGTGCTCGTGCCGGGGTTGACGGTGATCCCGGTCGCGCCGTTGCCCGCACCCATGGCGATCGTGCCGCCCGAAGCCACGGTGGCGGTGTTGGAGGAATCGACCGTCACCGCGCTGCCGTTGACCAGCGTGATCGTGCCGCCGCTGGCGACGGTGACGTTGCCGCCCGTGGACGTGAGGACCGGGGTGGTGCTGTTGCCGCTGACCGTGGTGTCGGCCAGGGCAACCTCTGCGCCCAGCGCGAAGGTCAGCGTGGCGAACGAGACGGTGGCGAGGAAACGGGGCGTGCGGTGACGATGCATGGGGGGACGTGATCCGTGAAATGGGGCCTGCGACGAATCGCAGGCCCGGTTTTGTGGTGCGACCCGCAAGCTCGACTGATGCCGGCGGTGTTCTCGACAGGGCGGAAACAACGCGACATCAAACTTCAAGGGTAAGGGGCCACGGTGGTTCCGGTGATCAAAACGGCCCAGCCCGCCAAACCCTTCGCGCCGGGGGCGTTGAAATATTTCGTTGCGCAACATCGGTAAATTTGCCGTTCAGGGTTGGACCGCCAGCAAGAGCCGGGCCGTTGGTTCCCGATGAGGGGACCGCGCGTGGAGGCGACAGTCGGTGTGACTTTCCTAGGCGATTCCGGAGCGGACGGGGCATTCGTGGCCGATCACGCCTCGCTTGCGCCCGACGCTCCCATGCTGTGGTCGGCGTTCGACGACCTGTCTTTGATGGGCGAAGTGGGACGTGGCGTGATCGCCGCGTTTTCCGTGCTGGTCGAACGGCATACCCCCGCGCTCTACCGCGTGGCCATGCGCATGCTGGGCGATGGGCACGAAGCCGAAGACGTGGTGCAGGAATGCTTCACGCGCCTGTGGCAGCAGGCCCCGCGATGGCAATCGAGCGGGGCGGGGCTGGTGGGCTGGCTCCATCGCGTCGCGATGAACTTGTGCTTCGACCGGAAGCGCCGTTTTCGCGTGGTGATCACGCCCGATCTGCCCGAACGGGCCGATCCCATGCCGCTTGCCGACGCCACGATCGAAGCGGATCAGGCGCGCGCAGCCGTGGCCGGGGCCTTGGCGGACCTGCCTGAACGGTATCGGGCCGCGCTCGTGCTGTGCTATTACGAGGGCTTCACAAACGCGCTTGCCGCCGAAGTTCTGGAACTTAACATAAAGGCCATGGAATCGCTTCTGTTCAGGGCACGGCGTCACCTGCGCGAATTGCTGGAAGCGCGCGACGTGGGCGTTGCCGATCTGCGCGCGCGCGAACCGACCGTGGCCTATGGCATGGAACTGCGGGCATGAGGCGGGTTATCCCCATCGCGCCCGCCGCGCGCGAAGCGGCGCTGGACCGCGCGCTAGATCAGTTGCCCGCGCCGGCGGTTCCCGCTGACCTCATGGCCCGGATCGTGCGGGACGTGCCGCTGCTGCCCCAGGCCGCCGCGCCCCAGGCGCTCGCACCCGCTGGCGTGGCGGTGCGGCCGGTCGCGGCGCAGGTGGCGGCGTCCGTTCCGTCCCAGCGGGCACGCCATCCCGTCTGGCGGCGGCTGGCGGCTGGCGGCGGCATCGGCGCACTGGCTGCCGGAATAGCGGCCGTGGCGATGATCGGCATGGGTGCCGATCCGCCGGGCGTTCCGGCGAACGGAGGCGGCGCTCCGATGGCATTCGCGCCGGCGGTGCCGGCGGACACGGCTGACGGAAAGCCAACCGCTCTCGCAGCTCCGCAGGCGAAACTGGCTGCCGCTGCCGCAAGCCCTTCGCGGCCTGTCCCCGCGCAGGAAGCGCTGCCGGAAGAAGACGCTATTCCGCTCGAGGCATCGCCCACCGTTCCGGCGGAAATGACGCCCGAGGTTCTCGCATCGGCGGCCGCGGCGCCGAAGGGCGAACTGGTCGGCCCCCGCGATGACGACGGTGAAAAGACGGGGCCGCAGATACCGTCGCGCGGATTGATGGGGCCGCCCGCGCCGCAGGCGTACGGCTATGTCGGCGCGCTCTCTCCGCCTGGAGGTGGCTCCGCCGCCGTGCCCGGGGCGCCAGCGCAGGAAAATTCCGCACCCGCGCCCGGACGAGGCGCTGGCGGCCGGATGCCCGGCGGTGCCGGCGGCGGTCATCCGTTCTGAGCATCGCGGGGCAAGGTAGCCCCTCATTGCATCACCCCTGCCGGAAACAGGACCGCATGCGTGGCCGCCGCGGTGAGATCGCGCTTCTGCCAGAACGTCGGGCGGGGGCCGGCTAACGACACGCGCAGCATGCCCTCCAGCCCCGGCGAGGCGCACAGGTTGTCGCTATCCGCCTGAATGCAGGTGACGTTGAGACCCCGCAACAGGCGCAGGGTACGATGCGGATCGCTGTCGGGCAGGTCATGCAGCCGCAGCCACGCCGGCCCCGCGTAGAAATGGACCGTGGGATCAGGGCGGATCAGCACCACGGACGAAATGCGATGCCGCAGATCGGGCGGAACCGCGCCGAGGCCGGTGTCGAGAATGTCCGCGCCGAACGCGAAGCCGATCAGCGCGACGTGCTCGGCGCCGCTGGCCGAAAGCGCCTCGCGAATGCTGTCATCCACCAGTTGATCGACATAGGCCCGGTCCCTATCGCCCACGAACAGGGAGGGGGTATCCACTCTCAGCACAGGCACGCCTTGGCGTCGCAGGGCTGCTGCTATGTCGGGTTCGTCGCCCAGCGGCAGCAGTCCGGCCGTCCCGGCGAAATAAACCGCGACCGGGCGGCCGGTGATGGATTGCGCGGCGGGTTGAAAGCGCGTCGGATCGCGCAGGAAGCAACCGCCTGCCCCGACCGCCGCTACCGCGACGATGGGGAGGACGGCTGCCCAGCCCAGCAATTTGCGACCCAAAGAGCTATCGGCCATTTGCTCCGAATACCCGCTGCCCTCTATCCCGCGCGTGGGGAAAGCATTAACACGCTGTCATCAACTGTCATGGAACGGGTTTGTGGCTGGACGTATCCTGCTGGTCGAAGACGATCCCCAGATCGGTGATTACATCGCGCGGGGACTGGATGAGGAAGGTTTCACGGTCGATCGCGCCACGACCGGGCGCGACGGCCTGTTCCTGGCCACCGACAGCCAGTTTGACGTGGTGGTGCTGGACCGGATGCTGCCGGGGATGGACGGCCTTTCCGTGCTGAAGGCGCTTCGTGCGGCCGAAGTGCGGACGCCGGTGATCATCCTGTCGGCGCTGGGCAGCACCGATGACCGGATCGCGGGGCTGACAGCGGGCGCGGACGACTACCTCGGCAAACCGTTTTCCTTCGCCGAACTGCTGGCGCGCGTGCAGGCGCTGATCCGCCGTGGCGGCGGAACGGCGCAGAAGCCGGCGCAGGAAACGACATTGCGGTGCAGCGATCTCGAACTGGACCGGCTCACCCGGCAGGTGCGCCGGGGAACGCGCAAGATCGCGCTGCAGCCGCGCGAATTCCGCCTGCTGGAATACATGCTGCTGCACCAGGGCGAGGTGGTGACGCGGACCATGCTGCTGGAGGCGGTGTGGGACTATCACTTCGATCCCGGCACCAACGTCATCGACGTGCATATCAGCCGGCTTCGGCGCAAGATCGACGACGGGGAGGATCAGCCGCTGTTCCACACGGTGCGCGGGGCGGGATACCGGCTGGCGCTGGACTGAGCGGAACCGATGTCGGCCCGGCGGCGCCCTTCTCCCACCATGATGCGGCTGGTGGCCGCCGTGTTCGTGCTGCAACTTCTGTCCAGCATGGCGGCGATCTTCTTCCTGCGCTCCGAGATGCTGGAAGTGGTGCGCAGCGATCGCGTGCGGCAGGTGACCGACCTGCGCGATGACCTGCTGACGGCCTATTACGACGGCGGTCGCGACGAACTGGCCAATTTCATCAACGCCAAGCGCGGCAGCGCGGCCGACCCCACGGTGTTCATCGCGCTTTCGGGGCAGGGGCCGACGATCCTCAACAACCTGTCGCGCGTGCCCTCGATTTCGGTATCGGCGCAGCCGCACATCGTGCACATCCATCGCGGCCCCAGCCTGCCCGAAACGGAGGGGATGGCGATCGCCAGCAGTCTGCCCGGCGGCGACACGCTGGTCGTCGGCGTGCTCGGCGCGGTCGAGCGGCGCTTCACGCTGGCCTTCGCGGCGGCGATCGGCCTTACCGTCGTCATCGCCGTAGCCCTTGCCACCGTGAGCGCGCTGCTGCTCGGCTTCGTGATCAGCCAGCGCACGCATGAGATCGCCGACACCGCGGCGGAACTGGCTTCCGGCAATTTCGGCGCGCGCCTGTCGACGCGGGATACGGGGGACGGGTTCGATCACCTGCGCCTGCAGATGAACCTGATGGCGGAACGGATCGACGAACTGGTCTCGCAGCTCAGCGCCATTTCCGGGGCGCTGGCGCACGATCTGCGCTCGCCCGTCACCCGGCTGTCGGCGGCGATCGACACGGCGCTGGCGCGCGTGGACGAACCCGGCGCGGCGGACGCGCTGCAGGCGGCGCGCGCGGATGCCGACGCCCTGCGATCCATGCTGGAAAACGCGCTGGAGATCAGCCGGCTGGAAGGCGGCGCCATCCAGGATCGCCGCGTGCCGCTGGATCTGGCCGCCGTGGCCGAGGATCTGGTCGAACTCTACGAACCGCTGGCGGAACAATCGGGTGTGACGCTGTGTGCCGATGCGCGCAGCGTCACCGTGCCGGCCGATCGCGAATTCCTGTCGCGCGCGCTCGCCAATCTGATCGACAATGCGCTGAAATATGGCGGCTCCACGATCACGGTCGCCACGCGCGCGGTCGAGGGCTGGGGCGAGATCATCGTTAGCGACGATGGACCCGGCATTCCCGAGCAGGACCGGGCGCGCGTGGTCGAACGGTTCGTGCGGCTGGACAATGCGCGCACGCGCACCGGGGGCGGGCTGGGGCTCGCCATGGTCGCCGCCGTGGCGCGGCTCCATGGCGGCGAACTGGTGCTGTCAGGTGAGCGCGGGCTCGTGGCTACCCTGCGGCTCCCGCGCTGAAGGCGCTTCGGGCGGAGCGGCGGGGGCCGGAGCGGCAGCGGTGGCCGACGGGGCGACGCTGACGCGGCCGGTCCGTTCCAGCTTGCCCCAGCCGATCCCCAGCCCCGCCGTCGCCGCGCCCACCGCGCGGATCACCACGCCGTACATCAGCTGGCGATAGACGAAGCGTTGCGTCAGCAGCAACAGTGCCGGGAAGCGCTTTTCGCGCACGTCGAGGCGATAGGCGATCCAGCCGCACAGCAGGTCCACGGTGGTAAAGCCGATCCAGTAGATGCCCATGCGCAACACGTCGGTCTGCGTCTGGTCCCAGCCGTGCTGCATCACGCGCACGATCGTTCCCACGATCGAGATGCCGAGCGCCAGATCGATCAGCGGCGAAATCAGCGCGAACAGGATCTGGAACAGCCAGGCCTGCGGCATACCCACGAAGGCAAGGCCGCTGGGGTGCCGCTCGCGCAGGATCGCGCGGTGCTTCCACAGGCACTGGAGCGTGCCGAACGCCCAGCGGAAACGCTGTTTGCCCAGCGCGCGCAGCGTTTCGGGTGCTTCGGTCCACGCCACCGCGTCCTCGTCGTAGGCGATCTTCCAGCCCTTGCGCTGGATGGCGATGGTCAGGTCCTGGTCCTCGGCCAGCGTGTCTTCGGGATAGCCGCCGATTTGCTCGAGCGCGCTGCGCCGCCAGGCGCCCACCGCGCCGGGCACCACCATGATCGCGTCGAACCGGGTCAGCGCGCGGCGTTCGATGTTCTGCGCGGTGACGTATTCCACGGCCTGCCAGCGCGTGACGATGTTCACGCGGTTGCCCACCTTGGCATTGCCGGCGACCGCGCCGATGCGATCGAGTTCGAACCAGCGGACCAGCTTGCTGATCGTCTGCGGCTCGAACTGCGTATCGGCGTCGAGCGCGACGATGATCTCGCCACTGGCCTGCGCCAGCGCCCGGTTGAGCGCCGAGGCCTTGCCGCCGTTGGCCATGGTCATCAGCCGCACGCGCGGCTCGTTGCCGAAGGCGGCGGCCACGATCGCGCTGGTGCGATCCTTTGATCCGTCGTCCGCCACGATCACTTCCATGTGCGGATAGTCGCTGGCGAGGATGCGGTGGACCGACGCCTCGATCACCCGCTCCTCGTTGTAGGCGGGGATGATGACGCTCACCAGCGGACGATAGGCGGACTCGCGCGACAGGCCCAGGCGGCGTTCGGGGAACAGGGCCAGCGCGGTCATGCTGATCGCCCGCGCCATGCCGAGCGCGATGGCGAAGAAGAAGATCCAGTCCAGACCGTCGATCGCCGCCGCCAGGCTCGAGAAGATCGCCACGTCGGCGCGCACGGCCAGCAGATCCAGCCCGGAAACCTGCGGCATCACGTCGTCGCGGGTCAGGCCGGCCAGCGTCGATACCGGCACGAAGCGATAGCCTTCGGCCTGCAGCGTGGCGATGATGCGCGGCAGCGCCTTCACCGTTTCCGCCCGGCTGCCGCCGCCATCGTGCAGCAGGATCACGTTGGCGGAACGATCGCCGTTGCCGTTGCGCACGGCATCGAGCGTGCGCTGCACGATCTCGTCGGCGCTGCGGCCCTTGACCCAGTCGCCCGGATCGGCGTGGAGGCCGACGATGGTATAGCCCTGTTGCTGCGCCACCAGCGCCGGCCCCAGCTCATCGGTCGTGGTCGGCTCGGCATCCCCGAAATAGGGCGCGCGGAACAGGCGGGTGGAACGGCCGGTATAGGCTTCGATCAGCCGCTGCGTGGCGTTGAGCTCCAGCTTGATGCCGGTGTCGCTCTCGTCCGCCATGTTCGGATGGGTATAGCTGTGGTTGCCTATCTCGTTGCCTTCGGCAACCAGGCGGCGCAGCAGCCCCCGGTTGCCCACGCCGTTTTCGCCGATCACGAAGAACGTGCCGGGCACATGGTACTGTTCCAGCACGGAAAGGATCTGCGGCGTCCAGACCGGATCGGGGCCGTCGTCGAAGGTCAGCGCTACCAGCTTGGGCCGGTCGCCGGTGCGGCGCACGACATAGGGCGTGGGCAGCGTCTGGTACTGTTCGCTGGTGATCAGGTTCGAGCGCGGATCGAACGACACGGCGCGCTGGCCGGGCGTCGGCGTCGCGTCGATGCGCAGGATCTCGCCATTGTCCTCGACATCGGCATTGGTCGATTCGCTGATGTGGCCAAGATCGGGGCGCGCTCCGCCCGCGCGCCCGGTCCGGGCGCCGGCGTTCCAGCTCTTGAGCGCGTTCCAGAAGCCGGGGTCTTCCGATCCCAGCCGCCACAGCGCGACCGAATTGAGCCCCATGCGCGAAAGGACCTGCATCTGGTTCCAGCTGGCGGCGGCATCGAGCAGCCACACGTCGTGGCGGACGTTGTTGTCGGTATAGGCGAAGCCGGCGTTGCCGCTCGCCTTGTCCCAGGTGGGGTTCGCCCCGCTGTCGTGCGCGGCGAGCCAGGCTTCCTCGACCGTCAGGCTGTCGGCATGGCCTTCGTGCCAGTCATAGGCATAGTTGCCCAGCGCGACGATGATCTTGCTGGCGGCCACGCCCTTCAGCGAATCGGCAAGATGGGCCGCGAACCAACCGTTTGACGCGATCGGACCGGGTTCGCCACCCTGCCAGTGCTCGTCATAGGCCATGAGCACGACCTTGTCGGCGACTTGCGCGAAGGTGCGCGCGGACCAGGCCGGATCGTCGACCGGCATCGTCACCGACACCACCCGGTGCTTCGGCGCAAGCCGCGCGTGCAGATCGGCCACGAACTGGCGGAGCAGCCCCAGGCTGCCTTCCGGCATGTTCTCGAAATCGACCATCACCCCGCCGTCGCCGGTCTTGTCGAGAAACTGGTCGACGCCCTGCACCAGCGCGGCGCGGCGGGCCGGGTTGGCCAGCGCGCGGGCAGTGCCCGCGCCGTCCCACGTTCCGTTGCTGGCGTTCTGCAGCACCGGGACGACCAAGGGGCGGTGAATTGCGGCGGCCAGCACGCGGCGCATCCGGGCGTCGTCGTTGGCATGGAGGTTGCCGGCCTGGTCGATCGACATCAGCGTCGGCGCGACCCAGTCCAGCTCGCCGGAATGGTGCGCCAGCGTATCGGCGCTGTCATCGGTCCAGGAGGTGTAAAAGCCGACGGTCAGCGGCGCGCCGGGCTTGCGCGCGGGCGCGGGATTGCGGCCGAACAGGCGTTCGATCCGGTGGGAGAGGCGGCTGACCTGCGCCTTCAGGGGCAGCGGTGCGGTGCGTTCGGTCCCGAACGGAAGGGGGGAAGGGGCGCTGACGGTCGCCACGGTCGTCGCGAAAATCACGCAGACGGCCAGCAGGAGCGCCAGAATCGCGAAGGCGCCGCGGCGGGTCCAGCGGCGGCGACGGCCAGTCGGATCGAAAAAGATTGGACGTGACACCAGCATTCCCCGGTTCTGGCCCAGCGCCATCGGAGGCGCGGCCGGTGACGGCAAGGCAGTTGGAGAATGTATCGGAACAGGGGACCGTCACGTTGCGATCCATCGACAACTGCCTTGCCGCCGAGCTGGTTTCTAGGCTGGCGCACGCAACGGCGGCGTGAGCAAAACATTACGTTTTGGCCATGGAAGGTCCGTTCCGGATTTCCGAACATCATCAATGGCATTTGACCACTGTCGCGCCGGCGTCCGTGCGCTTACACCGGTCGCCAGCAGAAGGTGAGATCATGGTGCAGCCCGTCTATTTCCTGTCCCACGGCGGAGGCCCCTGGCCCTGGCTGGAAGGCCCGTTCCGGCGCGATTTCGATTGGCTCGAAGCCTCGCTCAAGGCCCTGCCCGGGCAGTTGCCCGAACCGCCCAAGGCGGTGCTCGCGATTTCCGGGCACTGGGAGGAGGCGGAATTCACCGTATCCTCCGCGGCCCAGCCGGGGATGGTCTATGACTATTTCGGCTTTCCCGAGCACACCTACCAGATCCGCTATCCCGCGCCCGGTTCGCCCGCAGTGGCGGGACGCGTGCTGGATCTCGCCGCGCAGGCCGGCATCGCGATGAACGCCGATCCGGCGCGCGGGTTCGATCACGGCACGTTCTCGATGCTCCAGCCGATTTATCCCGACGCGCACGTGCCGGTCGTCAGCCTGTCGATGAAGCAGGGCTATGACCCGGCCGCGCATCTGGCGCTGGGGCGGGCGCTGGCGCCGCTGCGCGCGGAAGGCGTGCTGATCATCGGCTCCGGTCTGTCCTATCACAACCTTCGCTTGTTCGACGCGCGCGCGTTCGAACCCTCCGCGCAGTTCGACGCCTGGCTGCGCCATGCCCTGATCGACCTGGCGCCGGAAGACCGCGCGCGGGCGCTGGAGCAGTGGGATGCCGCGCCTTCCGCGCGGATCGCCCACCCGCGCGAGGATCACCTGATTCCGCTGATGGTCGCGGTCGGCGCGGCGGGAAGCGATCCGGCCACCTGCATCTATTCGCAGAACGATCTGCGCGGCGGCATCACCGCGTCGGCCTATCGCTTCGGCGAGGACCGTAGCGCCAGCGGGTTCGATCGGCTGGCGGCGTGACCGGTCAGCGCCCGTCGAGCCGCCGGCCCATCGTCACCACCGCCTGATCCTCGTACCCCAGCGCGGCATAGAAAGCGCGGGTCGGCAGGTTGTCGGTGCGGACCATGAACATGATCTTGGGGCAATCGCGCGCCCGCAGCCAGGCTTCGGCGGCGGCCATGAGACTGCGGCCGACGCCCTGCCGCTGCCGACCGGGCGCGACGCCCAGATAATAGACCCAGCCCCGGTGCCCGTCGAACCCGACCATGACCGCGCCGGCGGGCGTATCCCCGCCGTCCTCGGCCACCAGCACCGTCGACGCCGGGTTTTCCAGCGCCAGCCGGTAATCCGTCTCGGGATCGTTCCATGGCCGCGTCAGGCCGGCGGCGCGCCACAGCGCGATCACCGGATCGCGATCATCGGCGGTGGCGTCGCGCAGCGTTATCGGCACAAGCCGATCATTCCCATTCAATTATCGGCTGAATGGCCTATCTAATTGAAAAACATAGCGAAAAAATTTTTTCAAAAATGGTTATACCGTCACCCTTACCGTCGAAAAGCTACCGCTTATGAAAACATTGGCTTTTTTCGGCTCATTGGCATGGGAAAGACTTCGCCATCTATCGCCGGTGACGAAGCCGATGCCATTTGAGCAGTACGAATGGCGAACGTGCTCGCAACAACCTTATCGTATCGATTCAAGAGCCGGTTTGCCATCCTCGTAGAAGGATTCCTTCTTAAGCGCTCTTGGCCCCCAAGCACGTCAAACCGCCGCTTCGATCTACCATTTCAACCCGCCGTTAAGCCGGCCCAACAGCAGCATCGTTTCAAATTTCCATATATGGCCGATATTGATCGATTGCTGGTCATATTTGACTACATGCCTAGCGCGAGCTCGGTCTCCGCGTTCATGAACGCCGGTTCGTAATCCCGCGCCAATGCACCTGACACGCCCACCTGACGCAGAGTCTCACGCCAGCCTTCCGATATGTGCCGTGCGGTATCGCGGATGATCTGCCTCGCTTCCTCGGGCGGGATCTCGAAAAACTCGCAGGCTTCAAGCGCGAGCGCGATGGACCGATCATGCGCGCCGCCCTCCAGGATAGCAGTTTCCAGGTGCGGATTTCGATCCGGTGCGGGGTTCACATCGAACACGGGCGACAACCGCCATTGGCCTCCTCCAACATAAAGGAAGCCATGGTTTTTCAGATGATCGTCCTTGTTTGACACGAGGACCGTGAAAATCAGGCGCAGGAAAAGCTCGCGAAAATCGGCTTTGGGATCGGCGCCATAGGCACGGATAAAATCGACGATCTCCGTATAAGAGCCCAACTCCGTCCCGGTCTTCCCAAGTGCCGTGCGCGCTGAGATATAGGGAATCCGGGAACTGCCTCGCCGGTCGAACCGCTGGATCAGCGCGACCGGAAAGGGAGTGTCGGCGAGTTCCAGCCTGGCCGTAGGCGTGCGAATGCCGCAAGCCTGGGCTAGCCGAAGCGTCGCGACCTCGACCCTTTCGATCGGCTGCTGATCGTGGACCGAGGTGAATTTGGCCAACCATAGCGTATCGCCGTCCTGGACATTGGCCTTGGGCCGGGCGCCGCCCGAACCGCCCGCGCCCGCCAACGCCTGCATCTCTTCGGCAGAGATCTCCTTACCCTGCTCATAGGCGCGGGCAATGGCCGTTATCGCTTCCAGCTCGAGGAGGCGGGGCACGGCGTCACCCGCTTTACCGCGAATGATCTCTCCATCGTCGCCCTGGAATCGCAGTGCGCCCTGACGACAAGCGTCGTCGGACAGCGTCAGATACTCAAACTCGCTCAGACCATTGCCATAGGCACGTTCGAGAAGGCGCCGTCCCCAACTGTCCGGCGCGGCATCGGCGAAGACGCCCGCCAGTGCATCACGCATGTTCCCCGGCTGGCCCGACGTATGAAAAGGGCCGCCTTCCAGAGGAAGATCCGGCTGCACGGCAAAGGCCCGGGGATTTTCTATCCAGGCAGCGTCATAGGCAAAGGTCGAGAACTGCCGCGGCCCCGCTGCTGTGAAACGCAGCTGACCGACGGGCACACGACTGTCGCCAAGAACAACCTGGGCAGCAAACTCCGCCATCAGAACGACGCCCCGTCAGGATCGACCACGTCATCGAGCGCGCGCGTCGGATCCGACTTGGCCTTTTGCTTTCTGATCCTCGTCGCGAAAGACTTGCCTCGCTGCGGCAGGCGCTCGGTAGACAGCGCAAGCCCCAGGTCATCCTTGCGGACATCGATCAGATCGGCCAGCCGTTCGACAAGCCCGAGAACGACCAGCACATCCGCAAGCGTCCCGATAGCAACGCCAGGGTCGCCCTTTTCGAGCCGCGCGATAGAACTGGCCGATGTTCCGGCGCGCATGGCCAGGTCCGCAACCGCAATACTGCGCCGTAGCCGCGCATTTCGAATGTCCTGCCCAAGCCTTTCGAGGGCTGGTCCGACCTTTGGAGAGCCCATGATAATGCCCCACATCTGGTGAATTACGGTGCAATATTTGTCATATTTGATGAGTTATGTCAAGTCCGTGGTGGTCATGTAACGCGGAATAGCCGAAAACATGCCTTACCCTTCTCCCGGTAGAAGGCGAAATCTGACTAGTGCCTGGCCAACCTCGGCTGGCCTCAGGATGATGGCGAGAACTATTCCTTCCGCCCCTGAGGGCTCTTTCCGGCATCCAGAAACATCGGGAAGAAGCTGCGCTGGGTCTTCACCTTGATGATGTCATTGACGCCGATCGTGTTCGCTTTGCGTCTCTCGCCACCGGCTGGCGTGATCACCTCAAGATCGGGGTTCTCGATGATCGCGGCATGGACGTCATCGGCATGCGCCGGCGTGACGTTGTAAATGCTCTCATAGAACTCCATCACCGACATGGCATCACCAGCTTCAGTCACGAGACGGGGGACGTCATCAAGAAGCTGGGTCTTGGCCGAGGCACGGCCATTGTCGTCGAAGAGATAGAGCATCCCCTCATCATGGCGCGGGTCATAGGACAACATGTTGAGGCCCGATCGGCCGAAGTGGGCCTGAAGGCTGGCATTGTCGTGGAGGATATTGTTGTAAACTTGCCGTGCCCGATAAGCGTTGGCGAAGTGGATCAGCCAATAGCGCCAGCCGCCAGGGTTGTTGATCGAGAACGGACTCACATAGGGCGCGCAAAGCCGGAAAGCGTCGAAGACGATCTTCTCTGCGGTTCCGAGCCAATCCTTCTGGCTCATCAACCCGTCCAATGCCTGGACATCGCCGCTGGCGAGACCGAGATGATCGAGTTGCGCACGCAGGCGCTCCGGCTGGTCTTTCTGGAGGAACGCCAGCAACGAACTGATAACGAAGGTGTAGAAGATCTCGGCCGCAGGATACGAGTGCATGATGTCAAGAATCGTATTCCGCTCGACATGGCTGTGGCCGCACTGGTCCAGGTTGAAGATCACGCTGCGATAGCGTCCTTGCTCCAGGAAACGCTTGATTTTGGGATAGGCGGTTTCGAAAAACTCGTTGAGATACTCGACGCGCAGATGGAGCTTCGGGCAGGTCGCGACGATGTCGGCCTGGAGCGGCGCCACATGCGTTTTTAGAAGTTCGATCGCGTCACGGCTGGCATCGTTGAAGACCAGCAGGCACTCGACCTCGATCGCGTTCAAGCCCTGTGCCGCGCGATGCGTGTTCACGGCCTCGGTGGCTCGCTTCAACTCTTCGATGAAAATCAATGGGGAGCCCGATGTCCCGCACTGGTAGCGGCCGCCCCCGGCGAAGCCATCGACGATGGCCAGCCGAAAACGTTCCTGCTGCGGCAGCTTGCAGCGAACGGTCAGGTAATCGAAGCAATATTCACGGAGAATCTTGTGTTTGCGCCGCGAATGCTCCTCAAGCTTTGCGCCGTCAGCCCACTCGTATCGCTTCTCAACCATAGCATCCCCCCAAGCCTATCTGACGATCACGCGAACGCTTGCGCCGCCGTGGGCATTTCATCCCAGGTCTGACCGCGATATTCGCGGCCGTTCGCCTTTTTCGATCGCTTCTTGTTGTCTTTCCCCCAGGTCCCCCACTGCTTGAAGAAGAAGGCCGTACCAGCCGACAGGCACTGGACATAAATCTCGTCGATCCATTCCTCCCGGATGGGACGGGCTGACTTCCCGCTTTCCCCGCCCACGATAGCCCAATGGATGCCGCGCAGATCGACGGTCCCTACAGACCCAATCAAGGGTTCGAACGATATGAAACGGATCGCGGCCGGCGCAGCACGCAGGGCATCGATCCTGCCCACCACGTCCCCGTCTTCGATACTTGTGCCGAGCCAGACGTTCGGCAGCACCTCTCCGATCTTGGTGGCGACCAGTTCCGCCATACGCTCGGGCCGTTTCGTCAGAATCTGATAATTATGGTGTGGCGTCTCACGCATTACCTTCCAGACATCGAGAATGAAGGCGTCCGTGACCTGCTCGTGAAACAGGTCGCTCATCGAATTGACGAAAATCTTGCGCGGCTTGCGCCAACCATAGGGAATCGCAAGCGCATCCCGATCCTCACGCACAACGCCGTTCCAGACCGTTCTCTGCCCGCTCTTGCGGGTCAGGCCGGCATATTTCTGGATGTGCATGGCATCAAGGCGCTTAGCCATCTCCATGGCATAGCAATGGGTGCAGCCGGCAGAGATGATCGAGCAGCCGGCAACAGGATTCCATGTGGCGTCCGTCCATTCTATTTGGGTTTCAGCCATTGCACCCTCCCGTGCGAAGTTCGATCTGCTTAGGCATCATTTTGTCATTTCTCTCGGTTCATACGCGACCCTGCCAACGCTTTGCGCGAGCCACGTCGGAAGCTGTGGCGCTACGGCGACCAACTCGCCGAACACGCCGGGCGGCATCTTCCGCTTCAACGTCTTGAGCGCCGTTTCTGCTTTCTCCGGGCCAAGCCAGGCCAGCGCCCGCACGGCCTCCCCTGCCGGCCGGTTGGCCAAGGCCAGTTGCCAGCGCGGCGCATGCCGCAATTCCACGACCTGCTTGCCGAGGTGCATCTTTCGGCTGCGCCCGGAGGTCAGATAGACCGAGTGGACGGGCACTTGCGTCGTCAAGCCAAGGGCGTTCGCCGCGGCGGCGCCGTTCGAGACGATGACCTCCCCCTTCTGGGTGGCAAGGGCCTCGACAGCCTGCTCGACCGAAGGCGTGCGCGTGCCGAACCGGCTGGTAATGGGGCGCAGATAGACGCCACGACCGGCGCGGATGAGCTGCCCGCGATCCGTCAGGCGCGACAACGCCTGATCCACGGCTGCCCGGTTTCCGAGGTGCAGCAGGCTCTTGGCGGACACAGGAGCACCTTCGGGCAGGCCCGTCGCATGCGACAAAATCTGTTCGGTCAGCCGAGTCATGGTCTTTCCCCTGTTAGAAAAATACGCGGTTTTCTGACAGTTTTCAAGGAACCCTTCTGAAGGGACAGGACCGGATAAGGGGGGAAGGCCTTCCCCTGCGGCCGAGCCAGGGTCTCGGCCCACCCCTTCTGCGGGGAGAGCCCCGCAACGCCCCCAGTAGAGTGAGAGTGCAGACCGGGTTTTCCATGACGGGTTGAGGACTGGAGAAGAGGTCTCCGGCGCCCGTCGCGGAGAACCGCGATGTTCAGGAAAGACGCCAGCGCACGCCCCGGCTCGGATCGGGCGAACCTTTACGACGACATCACCGGCAAGATCATCGCCGAGTTGGAGGCGGGCCGCTTCCCTTGGGTCCAGCCCTGGGGATCGGCCTCAGTCAAGGCGCCCCTCGCCATGCCGAGGAACGCCGCGACCGGGCGGCATTATTCGGGGTGTTGAGTTGCACTGAGAAGTGACCCGGGAGGGTTATAAGTTTTCACTGAGAATTGACCCATGTTTTCCTCGCCCCTGGCTGACAGTCAGGAGGCATCGGAGTGATCGACATGGACCTACTCAGTGTGATCCGCCGCTGGCATTTTCGGCAAGGCATCCCCATTCGCGAGATCCGGCGGCGGACTGGATTATCGCGCAACACGATCCGCAAATATCTGCGCGATGACGCGGTGGAGCCGACGTTCAAGGTTCCCAAACGGCCGAGCAAGCTTGATCAGTTTGCAGAAAAACTGACGACGTGGCTGCGGGTGGAATCTGGCAAGTCGCGCAAACAGAAGCGAACAGCCAAGCAGCTACATGCAGATCTGGTTAAGCTGGGCTACGAGGGATCATACAGCCGTGTTGCCGCCTTCGCCCGCTCGTGGAAGACCGAACGCCAATATGAAAAGCAAACCAGTGGGCGCGGCACATTCGTACCGCTGATCTTCCAGCCCGGTGAGGCCTTTCAGTTCGATTGGAGTGAAGATTACGCCCTTCTGAATGGCCGGCCTACCAAGCTGCAGGTGGCCCATACCAAGCTCTCCCACAGTCGGGCGTTCATCACGCGAGCCTATCTGCTGCAAACGCACGAGATGTTGTTCGACGCACTGACGCAGGCCTTCCGGGTGCTGGGCGGCGTGCCTCAGCGTGGAATATTCGACAATATGAAGACGGCTGTAGACCGGATCGGCCAGGGCAAAGTCCGACAGGTCAATGCGCGGTTCGCTGCCATGGCCAGCCACTACCTGTTCGAAACGGATTTTTGCAATCCGGCCTCAGGCTGGGAGAAAGGTCAGGTCGAGAAAAACGTTCAGGATGCGCGTCGACGGTTATGGCAGCCAATGCCCAACTTCCCAGATCTTGATGCCCTCAATGCCTGGTTGGAAGAGCGGTGCATCGCACAATGGGGAGAAATCCAGCATGGCGTCCTCCCCGGCACAGTTGCCGATGTGCACGCCGTTGAGATTATCAGCCTGATGCCGATGGGGCGGGCCTTCGATGGCTTTGTCGAACATACCAAGCGCGTGTCGCCGACCTGCCTGATCGCGTTCGAGCGCAATCGCTATAGCGTTCCTGCATCCTTTGCGAACCGGCCAGTGAGCCTGCGGGTCTATCCTGATCGGTTGGTCATCGCGGCCGAGGGGCAAATCTTGTGCGAGCACAACCGGATTATCGACCGTTCTCACCAGAAGCCGGGGCTGTAGCGCGACGATTACGGAGTCCGGTCGGCGTCAATTATGATGGCCGATAGGTGGCCGCGCCGGTTGGTGAATTCTGGCTACCATTTGCTGTTGCGGGGAGCAACCGTCGAGCGACAATTACGACGCTGGGTAATTGTCGCTGACGCTGGCCGGAAGCGAGGGTCTGAAGCGCATGGGATGGTTGGCATGTAATTGCCGCTGGCGACAATTACCCGTTGCCTCAGCAAGGGTGCTCCCGAGCGCGAAGCCAGCGACAATTATGATGGCCGGTCCGGGGCGCCATTCGGCGGGTCGTAATCGCCGGCGTTGATACGGGCGACGGCGGAACGTTTGCGGTAGCTTTCGCCGTTCATCTCGATGATGATCGAGTGGTGCACGAGGCGGTCGATCGCGGCGACAGTCATAGCGGGATCAGGGAAGACGTTGTCCCATGCCGAAAATGGCTGGTTGGCGGTAATGGCGAGCGAGTGGCGTTCGTAGCGGTGGGCGATGAGCTCGAACAAGGCGCTGGTCTCGACCTGGTCCTTGCGGACGTAGGACAGATCGTCGAGCACGATGAGATCGAACTTGTCGAGCTTGTCGAGCATGGCGGGTAGGCTGAGGTCGCGGCGCGCGGACTGGAGCTTCTGGACCATGTCGGTGGTGGAGCAGAACAGGACGCGCCGCCCCGTGTCGATGAGGGCATGACCAATGGCAGCAACTGCGTGCGTCTTGCCGGTCCCGCTCTGGCCGAACAGCAGCAGGTTGCCGCCGCTCTCGATCCAGTCGTCACCGGCGGCGAGGGACAAGAGGTGCGGTTTGCGGATGCCGGGGGCTGCGTCGAAATCGAAGGTGGCGAAGGTCTTGCCTGCGGGCAAGCCGGACTGGTCGCGATGGCGCTGGATGCGCCGGGAGGAGCGATCGGCCATCTCGATCTCGAGAAGCGAGGCCAGCAGGTTGGCGGCCGGCCAGCCATCGCGATCGGCGGTGTCGGTGAGGCGCTTCCAGTTGCGGTTGATACTCGGCAGGCGCAAGGCCTTGAGCAGGGTAGGCAGCACGGCGGCGGCCTGGTCCTTGGTGCGGGTCATCAGTACACCTCCCCGCTGGCGATCAAGCTGTTGTAGCTGTGCAGATCGGGAGGCGGGATAGTGACATCGCGCTGCGATCTTGCGGTTGGCAGGAACTCGTCCCTGAGCGCATCGACATCGGGCAAGCGCCCTCTGTCGAGTGCCTCATCGATCCGCCGGGCCAGCACGTCGACACAGTCGCCCCTGGCGGCGATATCGAGCAGCGCGACGGCATCGCGGCAGGCCTGCCGTCCATCGAGTTGGGCATCGAAGGCTTGCCAGGCCCGCCGGTAGGCGTGATCGGGGAACAGGGCTTCGCGGTAGACGAGGTTGCGCAGCGCACCAGGCTTGCGGCGCAGGTTACCGATCATGTGCCGGAAATCGATGCTGTGCCCCCGGTGGGGATGGCTGATCCGCACACGCGGCGTGGACATTACCCTGTCCGGACCGAGGAAGAGCTCAATGCGATCGTCAAAGAGATGCGCGTTGAGGCGCCGTCCGACGAGGCGGGAAGGCACCGAATAGGTAACCCGATCGATGGCGACGGTGCCGTTGCGGGTGACATCGACGGTGACCATGGCGAAATCGGTGGTTCGCCTTGCGGGCAGCGCCTTGAGTACCCTGCGTTCTGCATCGATGTGCGCAGCATGCCGCCGGTTCTGTCTGGCGACCTGCGCCTCAACGAACTCGCGCCAGGCCTCGATGCTGACGAAATCGCGGCTTCCCCGCCGGCGTAAGGCCTGATCGAGCCGTCGCTTGAGATGGGCATGGGGACCTTCGATCGATCCGTTCTCGTGCGCCTCGCCGCGGTTGTTGCGGGTAGCGAGCATGCCGTAATGACGGCACAGCTCGTCATAGCTTCGGGTAAAATCCCGCTGCGCATCGGCGTCGAGGTTTTTGTAGGCGGCTGACAGGGAATCGCTGCGGTGTTCGGCCGGCGCGCCGCCCAGCTTCCACAAGGCATCCTGCAGGTGCTCCGAAAGGGCGGCAAAGCTCTCCCCGCCCAGCACGACAGCCGCATGCTCCCAGCCACTCGCCGCCAAGCGGAAGTGGTAAAGGCGATAGGCCAGGGTCTCGCCGGCAACGGTGACCTTGAGACTGTCGCATACCGTGAAATCCGACAGGCCCTGCCGACCGGGCTCATGATGCTGCGGGAAGAAGATCTCCTTCTCGCCGCCGTGCAGTGCCCGCCAGCGGGCGATCCGGCGTTCAAGTGTTCGTCGTATCGCATCGGGAACAGCATCCTCGCCGAACTCGTCCTGGAGCGTCTCGAAGACCGTGACGGCAATGATACCGTCGATCTGGAGCAACTCCTCGACGCGTGGCCAGAATGGCTCGAGCGGATCGGCGCGGGTGCGCCAGTGGCGCTCCTTCTTCTTCTGGGACGGAAGCTGCGGATCGTTCTCGATCCGGCGTGCGCTGCGCTCGCTGATACCGGCCTTGGCAGCCGCGACGGCCTGGGTGTGTTGGCGACGATGGGTCATGAAGAGAAATACCTGCTGATCGGAAATGTGGTGGCCCGGCATCGCAAACCCATCGCTCGTTGTTCGATGAGTGTTCCGATACCACCGCCCGCCACAGCCCCGATCAGCCCCCCCGAAAGAAGGGGAAAAAGATCGCCACCGGTTGTCTGGTCCGCTCTCCGGTCGGGGCTACGCCCCTCCCTACGATCAGCCCAGACAACCGATCCTACCGGCCATCATAGTTGCCGCTCAACCGGCCATCGTAGTTGTCGCCACGCAGGGGCAGACGATCTATGACTGGCGGCACTATCTGGCAGTTGTTCAGCGCAAGCCTGGCGCTTTGCGCAATGGGGCGCCATTCCTCGAAATGCCCGAAGCCTTCCGGCAACTGCAGGGGCATCTGCTCAAGCGGCTCGGTGGTGACAGGGAGATGGTCGAAATCCTCGCCCTTGTTCTACAGCATAACGAACAGGCTGTGCTCAGCGCCGTCGAACTGGCCCTCGAAGCTGGGGTGCCGACCAAAACCCACATCCTCAATGTTCTGCACCGCCTGATCGATGGCAAGGCTCCACCGGCATCCCCAATCGATGCCCCGCAGGCCCTGCGCCTCGCCCAGGAGCCTGTTGCCGATGTCGAACGCTACGACACGCTGAGGGCGTTACGCCATGCGTCATGATCCGGCCAGCGCCGCTGTGGTTGTCATGCTACGTGGCCTCAAAATGTATGGCATGGCGCAAGCCGCTGGTGATCTGATCGAGCAGGGCGCGCCAGCCTTTGATGCTGCCGTTCCGATCCTCTCACAGCTTCTCAAGGCGGAGATGTCCGAGCGGGAGGTCAGGTCCATTGCTTACCAGATCAAGGCAGCCCGGTTCCCGGCCTACAAGGATCTGGCAGGCTTCGACTTTGCCGTCAGTGAGGTCAACGAGGCGCTCGTGCGTCAACTTCACCGTGGTGACTTTATGGATAGCGCCGACAACGTCGTACTGATCGGCGGACCAGGCACCGGCAAAAGCCACATCGCGACGGCTTTGGGCGTCCAGGCGGTTGAGCATCACCGCAAAAAGATCCGCTTCTTCTCCACCGTCGATCTGGTCAATGCGTTGGAGCAGGAAAAGGCCGCAAACAGAGCGGGCCAGTTGGCCGAGCGTCTGTTGCGCCTCGACCTCGTCATCCTTGATGAGCTGGGATATCTACCCTTCAGCCCTTCAGGCGGGGCCATGCTGTTCCATCTGCTCAGCAAACTCTATGAGCGGACCAGCGTTGTTATCACCACCAACCTGAGCTTCAGCGAGTGGTCCAGTATCTTTGGCGATGCCAAAATGACCACCGCCCTGCTGGATCGCCTCACGCATCATTGCCATATCCTTGAAACCGGCAATGACAGCTTCCGCTTCAGAGCCAGTTCCGCCGCCCCAAAATCCAGAAAGGACAAATCACCCGCTTGACCCTGCTCGTCGCAGGCAGCACATCATCCACGCCCACCCGGGTCACTTCTCAATGAAAATCCCGGGTCACTTCTCAGTGCAACTCAACACACGCTCCTTCACCTTCGCACACAGCCCGCGCAGATCCTCCGGCAGGATCTCCGCCAGCAGCCGGTTGCGAAACGCCGGAAGAATGTCGCGCTCGAAGATTGATCGACGCATGGCGCGCGTGCTGTCCGCCATTCGCGCTTCCTGAAGCCAGCGCTCACCGAACTGACCAAAGCTCTTCGCCTCTTGAAGGCGACGCTTCTCGCGCTGCTTCTCCTGCGCCGGCGAGCGGCCCTCCGAAATGGCGCGTCGAGCATCGACCACCTTCTCACGCGCCCGAGCCAGGGAGAGCCCAGCGGGACCGTAGCGCCCCAGCGTCAACGTCTCCCGGCGGCCGTTCAGTCGGTAGTCCAGGCGGAAGACGATCGCGCCCGAGGGCTGGACTACGACGTACATACCGTCACGGTCCACGATCTTGTATAATTTGTCTTTCGGTTTCAGCGCCTTAATGGCGGCATCGGTCAACATCCACACCCTCCAGATTGGTCAAAATATGCCGGAGAGCGCCCGATTATACCGTCAGGCCGAAAACGACCCTTCCGATCTGATATTTCCTTTTATATACAAGGCTTTATGCCAAAAAATATACCGTCAGAAGCTCTCTTGCTCCTGACGGTATATGTGATTTCGATCCGAGACAAGTCGCGCCATACCGTCAGCCATACCGTCATTCCGGAGGCTAACCCGGCGATAGATGCCGAAAGATCGCGTGATATTTATTTATCTAAATCAAGCGTTTATGGCGCATCCTAGCGTAATTTCGGATACCATCGGATAGGCAAAAATCATTCCCACTCGATCGTGCCGGGCGGCTTGCTGGTGTAGTCATAGACCACGCGGTTGATGCCCTTCACCTCGTTGACGATGCGCGTCGCCACGCGGCTGAGGAAGCTGGCGTCGAACGGATAGATGTCCGCCGTCATGCCGTCGGTGGAGGTCACCGCGCGCAACCCGCAGACGCTGTCGTAGGTGCGGAAATCACCCATCACGCCCACGGTCTTGACCGGCAGCAGCACGGCGAAGGCCTGCCAGATCGCGTCATAGAGCCCGGCGTTGCGGATTTCCTCGAGGTAGATCGCATCGGCCTTGCGCAGGATGTCGCAGCGGTCGCGCGTCACTTCGCCGGGGATGCGGATGGCCAGGCCCGGGCCGGGGAACGGATGGCGGCCCACGAAGATCTCGGGCAGGCCCAGTTCGCGGCCCAGCGCGCGCACTTCGTCCTTGAACAGTTCGCGCAAGGGTTCGACCAGCTGCATGTTCATGCGTTCGGGCAGGCCGCCCACGTTGTGGTGGCTCTTGATCGTCACCGAAGGGCCGCCGGTGAAGCTGACGCTTTCGATCACGTCGGGGTAGAGCGTGCCCTGCGCCAGGAAATCGGCCCCGCCCACCTTCTTCGCCTCGGCCTCGAACACGTCGATGAAGGTCTTGCCGATGAACTTGCGTTTGGCCTCCGGGTCGGTCACGCATTCCAGACCTTTCAGGAACAGCGTGGAGGCGTCCACGTGGACCAGCGGGATGTGGTAGGCGTTGCGGAACAGGCTCACGACCTGTTCGGCCTCGCCCAGCCGCATCAGGCCGTGGTCGACGAACACGCAGGTAAGCTGGTCGCCGATCGCCTCGTGGATCAGCACGGCGGCCACCGCCGAATCGACGCCGCCGGAAAGGCCGCAAATCACGCGGGCGTCGCCCACCTGTTCGCGGATTTCGGCGATCTTGGTCTTGCGGAATTCCGCCATGGTCCAGTCGCCGGCGCAGCCGCACACGTGGCGCACGAAATTGGCGATCAGCTTGCCGCCATCGGGCGTGTGGACCACTTCGGGGTGGAACTGCGTGCCGTAGTATTTCTTCTCGTCGTTCGCGATCACCGCGAAAGGCGCGCCGTCCGATACCGCGACGATGCGGAAGCCGGGCGCGAACTGCGTCACCTTGTCGCCGTGGCTCATCCACACCTGATGGCGCTCGCCCGTCTGCCACAGCCCGTCGAACAGCACGCAGGGTTCTGTCACGGTCAGGAAGGCGCGGCCGAATTCGCCGGAATCGCCGGGCTCCACCGTGCCGCCCAGCTGGTGGCTCATGACCTGCTGGCCATAACAGATGCCCAGGATCGGCAAGCCGCTGTCGAACAGCACCTGCGGCGCGCGGGGAGAGCCGTCGGCAGGCACGCTGGCGGGCGATCCCGAAAGGATGATGCCCTTGGGCTTCATCCGCTGGAACGCGGCTTCGGCCTGCGTGAACGGTGCGATTTCGGAATAGACCCCGGCTTCGCGCACGCGCCGGGCGATCAGCTGCGTGACCTGGCTGCCGAAGTCGACGATGAGGATGGATTCGGAAGGCTCGATGCTCATGGCTGGCCGATAAGGGGAGGGCCGGTTTCTGTCCAGCCGTCGCGTCCGCCAAAGCGATTGTTGGTGATTATTACAGTTGCGTTACATGCAACCGTGGGCGCTTGCTTCGCACTTGCAGCATACGTCAATTGGCGTATTGCGCGCCTCGGTTCGAAAAAGCTCCAGCCCACCCTGCCGGCGCTTCCTCGAAACCGAGAGGATGTCTGCGAAGGTACACCATAACAGGAGGTATACCATGCGCAGCTTTGCGACTTACGCGCTGCCGATCATCCTTGCCGCTGGCCTCAGCGGAATGATGTTCACCGTCACGCTCGCCTGAGCCGACGGCACAGCCAATACAGCGCTACCGACAAAAGCGGCTGCCCCGGTGGGGCGGCCGTTTTGTTTGTGCGCGATTTGTTTGAGCGGCAAGGGCCGGCCTTTGCCGTCAATGCTTGACGAAACCGCCCGCACGCGGACACCAGCGGAGTGTGACCGTCACCCGCTTCGCCCCCAGCCCCAACGGCCCGCTCCACCTGGGGCATGCCTATGCCGCGATCGTCGCGCAGGATCGCGCGGCGCGGGATCAGGGCGCGTTCCTGCTGCGCATCGAGGACATCGACGGCGCGCGCAGCCGCCCGGAACTGGCGGAGGCGTTTCGCGCCGACCTTGCCTGGCTGGGACTGGCGTGGCGCGAAGTCCCGCCCCAGTCACAGCGCATCGCCACGTATGCCGCTGCGGCCGACACGCTGCGCGCGGCGGGGCTGCTTTATCCCTGTCGCTGCACCCGCGCCGAAATCGCCGCCCAGGCGATACGGCAGGGGCCGGATGGGCCGGTCTATCCCGGCACATGCAGGCCGGGAACAGGACGGAAGCATCCGGTCGAACCCGGACCCGATGTGGCTTGGCGGCTCGACATGGAGCGCGCCATGGCCGCCGCCGGCGACCTCGCCTGGCATGACGAGCGGCGCGGGCCGCAGCAGGCGCGGCCCGGCGCGTTCGGCGATGTGGTGCTGTGGCGCAAGGACGCGCCGGCGAGCTACCATCTGGCCGCGACGGTGGACGACGCGGCGGATGGCGTCACCGTGGTCACGCGCGGCGCCGACCTCTTCGCCGCGACTCACGTCCACCGGCTGCTGCAGGCCTTGCTCGGCCTGCCGGTGCCGGTGTGGCACCATCATCCCGTGCTGGTGGAAGCGGATGGGCGCAAGCTGGCCAAGCGGCGGGGCGCGCCCTCGCTCTCGGACCGCCGGTTGTCGGGGGAAGACGGCATCGCGATCGCCGCCGATCTGCGCGCTGCCCTTTTTGACACTGGTATTTCACTCTCCGAATACGTAAACCAAATGCCATGAAGTACATCCTGATCCCGCTGCTGATCGTGCTGATGGCCATGGCGGTCATCTCGCTGGTGCGCGGCATCATCGCCTTCCTGAAGTCCACGCGCGAGGATTTGGAGCGCGGGGACCAGCAAGGCGCGACCGAAATGCAGCTCCTGCAGAACAAGATGATGTTCAACCGCATCAAGTATCAGGGGCTGGCGGTTCTGGTCGTGGTGATCCTGCTCGCCGCTTCGCGCTGATCCCGTCACGAAGCCGCCGGCAACGGATTTGCAGCGATGGTGAAACTCAACAAGATCTACACCCGCACGGGCGATGACGGCACCACGGGGCTGGTCGATGGGTCGCGCCGCGCCAAGCACGATCCGCGCATGATCGCGATCGGCGAAGTGGACGAGGCGAACAGCGCCATCGGCCTTGCCGCCGTGGCCGCGCCGGAGGCAACCGCGCGCGACCTGCATCGCATCCAGAACGACCTGTTCGATCTGGGCGCCGATCTGGCGACTCCGGGCGAGGATTTCACCCCGTCCGAGATGGTGCTGCGCATCGTTCCGGCGCAGGTGGCGTGGCTGGAACAGGCGATCGACGTGCTGAACGAGAGCCTGCCGCCGCTGACCAGCTTCATTCTGCCCGGCGGAAGCGAAGCGGCGGCACGGGTCCATCTGGCGCGCGCGATCGCGCGGCGCGCGGAGCGGGCTGGGGTGGCGCTGGCGGCGGAAGAGCCGGTCAACCCGGCCGCGCTGGCCTATCTCAACCGCCTGTCGGACTATCTGTTCGTGCTGGCCCGCGCGCTCAACGCCGGTGCCGATCCGCTGTGGGTGCCGGGCGCGAACCGCCCCTAGGCACGGTGTCCATGGGCGTTGCCATGCTGCGGGTGCGAAGCTAGGGACAGGACCCGTTACTGGCGCGGTCGAGGTTTGAAGCAAAATGGCCTGGTGCAAGGAGAGAGGGCGCAGGAATATGTCGATATTTCAAGCCGTCTCGACGCCGCAACAGGCCATTTTGGTCAAATCCCTGCGGGACGTCCAAATGGCTTCCATCTCGAACCGAAAGGCGCTTGCAAAGACGTCCAGTCTTAGCCGCGCGCCTTTCGGCCCGATATGTTCGCCATTTGGACGCCTCGACCGCGCCAGTAGCGGGTCCTGTCCCTAGGGCGCTTCCTATCGGCTATGGAGAAGGCAGCCATGCAGAAAGTCGCGGTGATCGGTGCGGGGCAGATGGGCTCCGGCATTACCCAGGTGGTCGCGCAGGCCGGCATTCCGGTGCTGTTGTCGGACGTGGACCTCGCGCTCGCCGAAAAGGCGAAGGACCGTATCGCCAAGGCGCTGGCCCGGCTGGTGGAAAAGGAAAAGATCACCGCCGCCGCCGCGGACGCCGCCGTCGCCCTGATCACGCCGGTGGCGGATTATGCCCCCATGGCCGATGCGGAACTGATCATCGAGGCCGCGACCGAGCGCGAGGAGATCAAGCGCCGTATTTTCGAAAGCGCCGGCAAGGTGCTCGCCGCGAACGCCATCATGGCGAGCAACACCAGCTCGATCCCGATCACGCGCATGGCCGCCGCGTCGCCTGATCCGGCGCGCTTCGTTGGTCTGCACTTCTTCAACCCGGTGCCGGTCATGCAGTTGATCGAGGTGATTCCGGGGCTGGCGACGTCCGCCGATACGGTGACGCGGATGCGCGCCTTCGCCGAAACGCTGGGCAAGCAGGTGGTGCAGTCGGAGGACGAGGCGGGCTTCGTCGTCAACCGCATCCTGGTGCCGATGCTGAACGAGGCGGCGTTTGTGCTGGGCGCGGGCACGGCTTCGGTCGCGGATATCGACAAGGGCTGCCGGCTGGGGCTGAATCACCCGATGGGGCCTTTGCAGCTGGCGGATTTCATCGGCCTCGATACCTGCCTGGAAATCTGCCGCGTGCTGTTCCATTCGACCGGCGACCCCAAGTACCGCCCCGCCCCGCTGCTGGTGAAATACGTCGAGGCCGGCTGGCTCGGCCGCAAGACCGGACGCGGGTTCTACGACTATGCGGGCGCGGAACCCGTGCCGACTCGCTGAGCGGCCATGCAGACGATCCTGCTGCTCTCGCTGTCCAACCTGTTCATGACGACGGCGTGGTACTGGCACCTGCGCGGCGGCCCGCAAGTGGCCGAGGCGCGGCCGGTGGTGATGGTCATCGCGATTTCGTGGGGGCTGGCGCTGGTTGAATATTCGCTGGCCGTGCCGGCCAACCGCATCGGCTATGCCCATGGCTGGAGCGCGGGGCAGCTCAAGGTGGTGCAGGAAGCGATCGCGCTGGTGGTGTTCGGCCTGTTCATGGTGTTCGTGCTGGGCGAACCGTTGCACTGGCGCCACTTCGCGGCCTTCGCCTGCCTGATGGGGGCGGTGGGCTTCCTGTTCGTCGGGAAGTAGCCGTCAGGCGGCGCGCAGCCCGGTCAGCCCTTTGGCGCCGCGGTCCTGCGCGGAAAGGCCATCGAACACCGCATCGACGATCCGCGCCAGCTTCTCCTCGCTCAGTCGTTCCATCAGCATGATCATGGTGGGGATCGAGCAATAGGGCGCGACCATCTGGTTCACCAGGCTGATGGTTTCGTCAACGCCCAGCCCGGCGAAAAAGCCTTCGCCCATCGCCTCTCCGATGATGACGCCCAGATAGTGATCGGCCAGATCGACATAGCTGCGTACTTGCTCGAAGTGTTCCTCGCCGATCTCCACATACATGCGGAAGGCGGTGGGATCGGCATCATACCCCTTGCGCATCGCCACGAAGCGCCGCGCGAAGAATTCGTACATCTTGCGTCGGGGCGGAAGATCGCTGGCAAGCACTTCTTCCATGATGGCGACCTTGGGGCGGAACCAGAATTCGGCCACCGCCTCCATCAGCGCGTCCTTGCCATCGAAGTAGCGGCCCAGCACGGCGGGGGATATGCCGGCGCGCGCGGCCAATTCGTGCATGGTCAGCCCCGATCCGCCGCGCTCCTCGATGATGGCGCGGGCAAGGGTGACAAGGCGTTCGCGCTGGTCGTCGGCGTTTCCTGAGGCACTGGCCATCGCTTTGGATTCCTCCCGGCGTGTCTTTATCCGATTCTAGGGACGCGGCCGGCTGGTTTCAATCGCGCGCAAAAACGAATCGCTCCGCATTGCGGAATGCCTTCATCGCGTCATCGCGATCGGCTAAGGCGCTGCATCGTTTCAACAGAGACAATCAGGTTCGGGTCCCATGACGTATGTTCTGCGCGGTGCGGTCGCACTGACCGTTTCCGTATTGCTTTCCGCCTGTGCCGGTCCGATCGCTTCGACCGGTCCGGGCGCGGGCAGCCCCGCCGTGACCGAAGCCGGCCCGGTCGAAGTGGGCATCATCGCGTTCAACGATTTCCACGGCAGCCTCGAACCGCCGCGCCAGTCCGTGCTGGCGCCAGACGGCAAGGGCGGAACGATGCAGGTTCCCGCCGGCGGCGCGGCGTGGTTCGCGTCGGCGCTCGAGTCCGTCCGCTCGAAGTATCCCAACCACCTGACCGTTTCGGCCGGCGACATGATCTCGGCCTCGCAGCTTGCCTCCTCGCTCTATCTCGACGAGCCGACGATCGGCGTGATGAACCGTATCGGCGTCGATTTCAACGCGGTGGGCAACCACGAATTCGATCGTGGCACTCTCGAACTGCGGCGGATGCAGGACGGGGGCTGCGAGAAGTTCACGGCCAAGCAGCCGTGCCAGCTCGAACCGTTCACCGGCGCCACGTTCCGGTATCTGGCGGCCAGCACCAAGGATGCGAGCGGCAACACGCTGTTTCCCGCCACGGGCATCAAGAGCTTCGGCGAAGGCAGCCGCAAGGTGACCATCGGCGTGATCGGCCTGACGCTGAAGGGCACGGTCGATCTGGTCAGCCCGCAAGGCGTGCGGGGTTATACCTTCGCCGACGAGGCGGACACGATCAACGCGGCGGTTCCGCAGCTCAAGGCGCAGGGGGCGGACGCCATCGTCGTGCTGATCCACGAAGGCGGCAAGACCAAGGGGACGCCCGATCCCAATGGCTGCAACGATCTGGTGGGCGATATCAAGCCGATCCTCGACCGGCTGGACACCCGCGTCGACCTCGTCGTTTCGGGGCACACCCATTGGGAATACGTGTGCGATTACGGCAAGATCAACCCGGCCAAACCGATCCTGCTCACCAGCGCCGGCGTCTATGGCAAGGAAGTGACCGACATTACGCTGGAGATCGACCCCGCGCGGCATCAGGTGGTGTCGAAGAAGGCGCACAACGTCATCGTGCAGTCGATCCCCTATACCTCGGCCACCGGCTTGCGTGAGAACACCACGCTCTATCCGCAGTTCCAGCCGCGGGCCGACATTCTCGAATACGTGAAGCGCTACGTCGATGCGTCCAAGGCCTTCACCACGCGCCCGATCGGCAAGCTCTCCGGCCCGGCGACGCGCGGCGACGGCGCCGAAAGCGCGTTCGGTGGCACGCTGGGCAACCTGATCGCCGACGCCCAGCTCGCCGCCACGCGATCCGCCGGTGCGCAGATCGCCTTCATGAACCCGTTCGGCCTGCGCGCGTCGATCGTGCCGGGGGCCGACGGCACGGTCACGTTCGGCGATCTCTACCAGACGCAGCCGTTCGGCAACGAGGTGGTTACCGAGACGATGACCGGCGCGGAGATCAAGGCGACGCTGGAACAGGGCTTCGACACCAACGGGCCGGAGCAGGTGCTCTCGCCCTCGGCCGGGTTCAGCTTCCGCTTCGACCGCAGCCGGCCGATCGGCGATCGCATCGTGGCGATGACGTTCAACGGCAAGCCGCTGGACCTGAAGGCCCGCTATCGCGTTACCGTGAACGGCTTCCTGGCGCTGGGTGGAGACACCTTCTCGGGCTTCGTCGGCAAGCCCGACCAGGTCACCGGTCCCACGGACATGGAAGCGTTGGAAAGCTGGGTGAAAGCGGTGCCCTTGCGCACGGTGCCGGCGGAAGTCCGCGCGGCGCCGGTCGGGCGCTGACCGGCGGCGTCAGTCGTCCAGGTTGCCGAAGTCGGTCAGTCCCTTTGCGGGGTGGCGCGGCGTGACGCTGCGGTAAAAGGCCGCCACCTTCTCCATGTCGGCGCGGTAATCGCCGGTGGGCCAGATCTCCGGACCCAGCCCGCCGGTCTTGGTGCCATAGTCCATCAGCCCGCACACCAGCGGAACGCCCGCGCCCAGCGCGATGTGATAGAAGCCCGTGCGCCATTGCCGCACCGCGCCGCGCGTGCCTTCGGGGGCGATCGTCAGCATGAATTCGTCGCGCGCGGCGAATTCGTCGATCATCGCCTGGACCATGTTGTTGCGGGATGACCGGTCGATGGCCACGCCGCCCATGTCGCGCATGAAGCCGCCCAGCGGCCAGCGAAACAGGCTGCGTTTGCCCATGAAATGCGCCCGGATGCCCAGCGCGTCGACAAGGCCCAGAAAATAGACAAAATCCCAGTTCGACGTGTGCGGCGCGGCTATGATCACGCAACGCCGGCTGGCGGGCGGCGCGCCCACCGCCTTCCAGCCCTGACGGCGATAGAACCACAGCAGCACGCGCCGCACGATCCGCGAAAGGCGGCCCGGCCGCCGGTCCCGCACCCTGTTGTCTGGCATGTCCTCTCCCCCGATGCGGTTTCCTATCGCGGGAAAGGGGGCGTGTCGAAGGAAGATGCGGTCGACGCGCAGGGACGGTCCGCTGCTTGACGATAATGAGCATGGCTATTATCGGCATGGCGTGCAAAACAACATCGCCTTCCTCTCCACCGATGTCGGGCGTCTCTTCCGCAAGCGTTTCGACGTCGTCAGCCGCGATCTGGGCGTAACGGGGCCGCAATGGCGCGTGCTCGCCGCGCTGAAGCGCACGCCCGGAATCAACCAGGGCGCCCTCGCGCAGTGGCTTGAGGTGGAGGCGATCACGGCCGGACGGATGATCGACCGGCTGGAAAAGGCGGGGCTGGTGGAGCGCCGGCCCGATCCGGCAGACCGCCGCGCCTGGCGCTTGTTCCTGACCGATGCGGCCGCGCCGTTGCTCGATGACCTGGCCCTGTTCGCGCAAGGCGTGTTCGCCGAAGCGCTGACGGGCTTTTCGCAGGATGAACAGGACATGCTGGTGCGCTTGCTCGAACGTGTTCGGGCCAACCTCGCGGAGGATAGCGCCCCGGCTGCAAGGGTGAGCCATGGCTGAAGCCGATCCCTTTCCGGGCAAGCCCGGCGAAAGCGACGCGGAATCGCGGCAGGAAGCGATGGCGTCCGCCGCCCGCCATACCGCGCGGACGCGCCTGAAGCGCGTGCGGATCGTGCTGCTGACCGTGGTGCCGGCGCTGATCGTGGCCGCGGGCCTGTGGTACTGGTTCGGCAATACCGGCTCCGTCGAGACCGACAATGCCTACGTCAAGCAGGACGTCGTTTCGATCGCGGGGGAAGTGACCGGCCTTATCACCTCGGTCCGCGTCCGCGACAACCAGGACGTGAAGGCGGGCGACGTGCTCTTCACCATCGATACCTCGCCCTACGAGGTCGCGATCCGGCAGGCGGACGCGCAGATCGCTACGGCGCAGGCGCACGTTACCGCGCTGCAGGCCGACGTTGGCGCCAACGCTGCCGATCTGGGTGCGGCGCGCGACGACCTGGCGCTGGCGCAGGCGAACTACAATCGCGCCAAGGCGCTGATGGACCGTGGTTTCAACACGCGCGCCAACATGGACGCGGCGGAGCACGCCGTTGCCACCGCGCGGGACAAGCTGGTCGCGATCGAGGCCGAAGTCGCCAAGGCGCGCGCGCAACTGGCGGATGGCGCGCAGGTGCCGGGCGTCAACCCGGCGATCGCCGCCGCTCAGGCATCGCACGCCAAGGCCGCGCTCGATCTGCGGCGCACGGTGGTCCGCGCGCCCGCCGACGGCCGGATCACGCAGGTTTCGCGCTTGCAGATCGGGCAGATGGTGTTCCCCGGTGTGCCGATGCTCAGCCTGGTGCGGGCCGACGGCGCGCGCGTCGAGGCCAATTTCAAGGAAACCGACCTCGATCGCATGCGTCCGGGCCAGCCGGCGGAAATCCGGCTGGATGCCTATCCCAAGCTGCGGCTGAAGGGCCATGTCGACAGCATCGGCGCGGGCACCGGGTCGGAGTTCTCGGTCCTGCCCGCGCAGAACGCCACCGGCAACTGGGTCAAGGTGATCCAGCGCGTGCCGGTGCGCATCGCCATCGATGAAAGATCGCCCCGGCCGCTCATCGCCGGATTGAGCGCGGTGGTGTCGGTCAACGTCGGCAAGCGCTGATGGCAGCGGCGGCGCCGTCCGCAACGGGGCAGGCGGACCTGCCGCCGCTGGTCGTGAAGCATCGCGGGCCGCTGCTGTTCGCGGTGATGGCCGCGATGGTCATGCAGATGCTCGATACCACGATCGCCAACGTGGCGCTGCCGCACATGCAGGCCTCGCTTTCGGCGACGCAGGAAACGATCAGCTGGGTGCTGACCAGCTATGTGCTGGCCTCCGCCGTCACCTTGCCGCTGGCGGGATGGCTGGTCGACACGTTCGGCATCCGCCGGGTGTTCATTTCCTCGGTAGTGATGTTCACGGCGGCTTCGATACTGTGTGGGCTGGCGCAGAGCCTGGAACAGATCGTGTTCTTCCGGGTGCTGCAGGGGCTGGGCGGCGCGTTCCTGTCGCCGCTGGCGCAAACGATCATGCTCGATACCAGCACGCCGGCGGAACGGCCGCGCATGATGGGCATCTTCACGCAGGGGGTGATGCTGGGGCCGATCGCCGGCCCGGTGCTGGGCGGCTACATCACCGAAAACGTGAGCTGGCGCTGGGTGTTCTTCATCAACGTGCCGATCGGCATCTGCGCGGTGATCGCACTGCTGGCGCTGCTGCCGCAGACGCCGCGCCGCGAGCGGCGTTTCGACGTGTTCGGCTGGGTGCTGATCGCACTGGCGGTGTCCACGCTGCAGCTGATGCTGGATCGCGGCGCGCAGAAGGACTGGTTCGGATCGGGCGAGATCGTGGCCTATGCCGTGATCGCGGCGGTGGCCTTCTGGATGGCGATCGTCCATCTGGTGACGGCGGACCATCCGCTGTTCCCCGCCGCGCTGTTCCGCGATGGCAACTACGTCGCCAGTCTGGGGCTCTACTTCCTCGTCGGCATGGTGATGATGGCGGTGCTGGCGTTGTTGCCGGGCCTGTTGCAAGGCATCTACGGCTTTCCCGCGATCGACGCGGGCTGGCTGCTGGCGCCGCGCGGCCTGGGCATGCTGCTGTCGATCACCCTGTTCGGCCGGTTCATCAACCGGTTCGATCCGCGCATTTCGCTGGCCATCGGGCTGTTTCTGGCGGGCTGGTCGCTGTGGCTGATGGCGGGCTGGACGCCGAACATGCCGATGCGGCCGATCTTCCTGACGGGGATGTTGCAGGGGCTGGGCCTCAGCTTCACGTTCATTCCGATGAACCTGATCGCTTTCGCAACGCTGCCGCCGCAGTTGCGCGCGGATGCCGCGGGGATGACCAACCTGTTCCGCAACATCGGATCGTCGATCGGGATCGCGGTCTGCACGGTGCTGCTGGCGCGCAACATCCAGATCAATCACGCGGAACTGGGCGCGCGGCTGACCGCGATGAGCGTGCCGTTCGACATCAACCGGCTGGATACGTTCGGGCCGGTGGGCGATGCGGCGCTGGGCGTGGCCGACGGGCTGGTCAACCAGCAGGCGGCGATGATCAGCTATCTCAACGATTTCCTGATGATGGCCATCGCGTGCTGGGCGGCGATCCCGGTGCTGTTCTTCCTGCGCGCGGGCAAGCAGGCCCCCGGCGCGCCGCCGCCCGACGCCGACATGGGGCATTGAGCCACGGCGTTACGCGCCGGACCGTTCGTCGGCATCGGGCCAGCGCGTCAGCCGGGGCGTGCTCCGTCGCACGAACAACAGCGGCAGCTTGACCAGCATCAGCGACTTGTGGATCGCATAGTCCGTCCAGCGCTCGCGCCAGCGCGTGGCCGTGCCGCCATGGCGCGCCAGCCAGTCGCGATAGGGTATCCAGTGGTCCGGTTCGTCCTTTTCGACCACGCGAAAGATCCGCGTCATCGCGCGGTCGGAAAGGACCTGGCGGTTGCGCAGCAGCACCTCCACCTGCCGCATGCCGCGCTGTTCGGTCAGCATGATGATACGGCAGAGCTGCGCGAAGGCGCGGCGGTCGGCGGCGATGGTGGCGGTGTCGAGCGCGTCGATCGGGCAGCCGAACATCCGTTCGATGAACCGGTCGATGTGGCCGCAGGATCGCCCCACTGCCAGCGGCATGCGGCCCTGCAGATCGAACCAGCGCCGGAACATGACGTAGTGTTTGCGTTCGTCCGCGCGGTGTTTCTCTATTGCGTCAATGAATCCCGGATCGTCAGGGCATTGCACGCGCACCGCTTCCAGCACGCGGTCGAGCGCGGTGTAGCCGCGATGTTCGTTGTAGAGGTAGATCGAGGCCAGCACGTCCAGGAAGCGCGCACGAAAAGCGTGGGTGATGGCGTGGATCATGCAGACCAATGTCGCACGGAGCAGCCGGTTCCACCAGTTGCCGATAGGACAGATTGTCCCAGGGGCTTACGCCGCTCTTGAAGGGCTCTATATGCGATGTGGCCGCAGCATGGTCCAACCGTGCCGACCGCGCGATCCGGACATCGCGCCGAATAGAACATAGAAGGCAGGAATCACGGACGATGGCCGAAAACGACAAGTTTCGCTGGATTCTCAAATCCGGCTGGGAAGGGCGTTGCCCCCGCTGCGGCAAGGGGCACATGTTCAAGGGCTGGCTGAAGCTGGCGGACCGCTGCGAAAGCTGCGGGCTGGACTACAGCTTCGCCAACACGGACGATGGCCCGGCCTTCTTCGCGTTGTGCATCACCGCGTTTCCGTTGACGTTCCTGGTCGTGTGGGTGCAGGTCGCCTACGATCCGCCGTGGTGGGTCCACGTGCTGACCTCGGTGCCGGTCCTCGCCATCGGCTGCCTTGCCACGCTGCGCCCGTTCAAGGGCTGGCTGGCCGCCTCGCAATACGTGAACAAGGCGGTGGAAGCGGGCACCGAAGGCCTGTGGGAAAAGCTCAACGCGCGCGAGCGCGAGGAACGCGGCGAATAGCCCTCACGTCTTCCGATAGTCGGCGATGATCTCGCCGGCGGCGGCGAGTTCCGCCTCGTGCGCCGCCTCGCGCCAGGTTTCGGCCAGCGCCTGCTGTTCCCAGTCCTGCATCGCGGGATGCGCGAGGACCCGGTCGACCCAGGCTTGCCCGCGGCCGACGTCCAGGCCATAGGTCCGCACGCGGAAGGCGACCGGCGCGAAGAAGGCATCGGCGGCGCTGAAGGCCTCGCCCGCCAGCCACGGGCCGCCGAAACGGTCGAGGCCCTGCGTGAAGATCTCGGCCACCCGCGCCACGTCGCGCAGCAAGGCCGCCGACATCGGGCGCGGCTTTACCCGCACGCCCACGTTCATCGTGCAATCGTTGCGCAACGCCCCGAAGCCGCCGTGCATTTCCGCGACAACGCACTGGGCAAAGGCGCGCGCCGCCCCGCCAGCCACCCCGTCCGCCGGCCACACGCCGGGATGGCGATCCGCTAGGTACAGCGCGATGCCCAGCGAATCCCACACCGTGCGTTCGCCGTCGATCAATACCGGCACCTGGCCCGTCGGCGAAAAGGCCCGGAACTCGTCGTAATTGCTGGGTTTGGTGAAGGGCTCGAACCGTTCCGCGAAGGGAATGCCGAGCGCCTTCATCAGCAGCCAGGGCCGCAGCGACCAGCTGGAATAGTTCCGGTTGGCGGTGATCAGCGTGTAGGCCATGCAAACCTCAGGCGGGCTTGGCCAGTTCCGCCTCGATCACGGCGGTCAGGGCCGGATCGTCGGGCGTCACGGCGGGCGCGAAGCGGGCGACCACGCTGCCATCGCGCCCGATCACGAACTTCTCGAAGTTCCACAGCACTTCCGGATCCTCGGTCGGCGTCATGCCATAACCCTTCAGCCGTTCGCGAAATTCGGCGGCCGGGCCGGTCTTGGCGGGCCGCGCTTCCGTCAGCGCGGCGTAGAGGGGCTGCTTGCCCGGCCCCGTCACGTCCGCCTTGGCGAACAGCGGGAAGGTCACGCCGTAGTTCAGCGAACAGAACGCGGCGATTTCCTCGTGCGTGCCGGGTTCCTGCGCGCCGAAATCGTTGGCCGGAAATCCCAGCACCTCGAAACCCGCGTCCCGGCGCGCCTCGTAGAGTGCCTCCAGCGCCTCGTACTGCGGGGTCAGCCCGCACTTCGAGGCGACGTTCACCACCAGCAGGACCTTGCCGGCATGGTTGGCCAGAGTGTCGGGCTGGCCGTCGATGCGGGTCAGAGGGATCGCGGCGAGTTCGGCGCTCATGTGATTCGTCCCCTAGTCGATATAGTGCGCCGTCGTCTTGGCACGAACGTCGTCCGCCGTCACGCCGGGCGCAAGCTCGATCAGGCGGAAGGGCGATGCGTGGTCCGGGCGCTGGAACACGGCCAGGTCGGTCACCACCATGTCCACCACGTTTCGGCCGGTCAGCGGCAGCGTGCAGGCCGGGATGAACTTGGGGCTGCCGTCCTTGGCGCAATGTTCCATCACGACGATGATCTTCTTCACGCCGGCGACGAGATCCATCGCGCCGCCCATGCCCTTGATCATCTTGCCGGGGACCATCCAGTTGGCGATGTCGCCGTTTTCGGCCACTTCCATCGCGCCCAGCACGGTCAGGTCGATATGCCCGCCCCGGATCATGGCGAAGCTTTGCGCGCTGTCGAAATAGGCGGACTGCGGCAGTTCGCTGATCGTCTGCTTGCCGGCGTTGATCAGGTCGGCGTCCACTTCGTCCTCATAGGGGAAGGGGCCGATGCCCAGCATCCCGTTTTCGGACTGGAGCGTCACTTCCATACCGGCGGGAATGTGGTTCGCCACCAGCGTGGGGATGCCGATGCCCAGGTTCACGTAGAACCCGTCCTGCAGTTCCTTGGCCGCGCGGGCGGCCATTTCGTCGCGGGTCCAAGCCATCACGCGGTCTCCCTTGCACGCACGGTGCGGAATTCGATCTTCTTGTCGTAGGGCGCGCCCACGATCATTCGCTGGACATAGACGCCCGGCAGGTGGATGGCGTCGGGATCGAGGCTGCCGGTGGGCACCACTTCCTCCACTTCCACCACGCAGACCCTGCCGGCGGTGGCGGCGGGCACGTTGAAGTTGCGCGCGGTCTTGCGGAACACTACGTTGCCGCTTTCGTCGGCCTTCCACGCCTTGACCAGCGCCAGATCGGCGAAGATGCCCTGTTCGAGGATGTATTCCTCGCCGTTGAAGACCTTCACTTCCTTGCCTTCGGCCACCAGCGTGCCGACGCCGGTCTTGGTGTAGAAGCCCGGAATGCCCGCGCCGCCGGCGCGCATCCGCTCGGCCAGCGTGCCCTGCGGGCAGAATTCCACTTCCAGCTCGCCCGAAAGGTACTGGCGCTCGAATTCCTTGTTCTCGCCGACGTAGGACGAGATCATCTTCTTCACCTGCCGCGTGCGCAGCAGCTTGCCGATGCCTTCGTTGTCGATGCCGGCGTTGTTGCTGGCGAAGGTCAGGTCCTTCACGCCCGAATCGCGCACCGCGTCGAGCAGGCGTTCGGGCACGCCGCACAGGCCGAAGCCGCCGCAGGTGATGAGCAGGCCGTCGCGCAGCAGGCCGTCGAGCGCCGCTGCCGCATCGGGATAGAGCTTCTTGGACATCCGGGTCTCTCCCTTTTCCGCGCGCGATCCTAGCGGCAAAAACCAATTGCAAATAGCGATACTTTTTTATGCTTTATGATAAACAATGGCTATGAAACGCATCGCCATCTACCATCTGGAAACCCTGTTGTGGATCGCGCGGCTGGGCACGTTCCGCGCGGCGGCGGAGCGGCTCAACACCACGCAGCCGGCGATCAGCGCGCGGGTGCGCGAGCTGGAGGACCAGCTCGGCATCGCAATCTTCCAGCGCGAAGGCCGGCGCATGGTGCTGACCGCGCGCGGGCGCGAACTGGTGCGCGATTGCGAGCCGTTGTGGGCGGGCTTCGAACGCGCGCTGCTGAAGGCCAGCAACTTTGCCGGGGCCAGCGGCGTGGTGCGGATCGGCGCGGGGGAAATCGCGGCAGCCAGCTGCCTGCCCGGCTTCGTCCAGCAGATCGAGCGCGACCTGCCGGGCGTGACGCTGGAGATCGAGATCGATCTGACCGCGCGGATGCTCCAGCAGGTGCTGGCCGGCACCACCGACATCGCCTTCCTGGCCGGGCCGGTTGAAAATCCGGGCATCCGGACCTGCGGGATCGGCTCGGTCGGGCTGGTCTGGCTGGCGAGTCCGGGGACGGTGGCCGCCGGCGGGTTCGCGCGGCCCTTGCCGGTATGGTCGGTGCCCGCGCATTCGCCGCTCCATGCCGTGGCCATGGCCACGCTGGCGGAACAGCGCGTGCAGGCTTCTTCGATCAACACCTGCAACAACGTGCGGATGCTGATGGAGATCGTGGCGGGCGGCGGCGGCGCGGCGGTGCTGCCGGAAACGATGGTGCGCGCCGAAATGGCGGCGGGGTCGCTGGTGGAAGTGCTGCCGCGCCCGCGCCGGACGATCCGCTTCGAGGCGGCGATCCGCGCGACCGAGCAGGACCCGGTGATCCTGGAACTCTATCGCCGCGCGGGGGCCTTGCGGATCGAAGGCTGAGCGGGATCAGGCGAGATCCAGCCCCAGCGCGGCGGACAGGTCCGCCAGCGCCTGCGCTTCGCCGGTCACCTTGATCGCGTGCATTCCCAGCGCGGCGGCGGGTTTGCAGTTGATGCCCAGATCATCCAGGTAGATGCAGTCCGCCGGCTCCAGGCCCAGCTTCTCGCACATCATCCGGTAGATGCGCGGATCGGGCTTGCGCACGCCGGCCTTGCTGCTTTCGATCACGTGTTCGAACCGGGCGAAGATCCGTTCCAGCTCGTCGTTGCCGTCGGCGCTGCGCGCCATGCCCGCGCCATGGCCAGTGGGCACGTTGTTGGTGATGCAGGCCAGGCGATAGCCGGCGGCCTTGATGCGATCGAGCGCGGTGACCATCGCCGGGCGAACCGCGCCGGCCAGCACCGCCAGCACCGCGCTGCCTTCCAGATCATATCCCAGCGCGCGCGCTTCCGCCGCGAAGAGTTCGTCGAAGCGGGCCGCGTCGATCTCCGCGCGCTCGAACAGCGCCCAGGCGTTGCTGTCGGGATTGGCCGCGTTGATGCGCCGGACAAGGTTCGCGGGGAGGCCACGCTCGCTCTCCAGCCGGTTGAACGCCTCGAAGGGGGAGGACGTGATGACGCCGCCAAAATCGAAGATAACCGCGCGAAACGCCATGCCTGCTCCCTCTTTCCCGGTTTGGGGCCGGACCATGGACGCGCGCAGGCCGCACGGCAAGCGCTGCGGTATCCATCCGATTTGACTTGGATCATGGCGCGGGTGGGCCGATGCTGACACCCTGCCGGCAACACTGAAGGAGGATCCCTATGCGCTCCATTCTTTGCCCCGTCGATTCGTCGTCCACGCTGGACGACCGGGTTGAAACGGCCCTGGCCCTGGCCCGTGCGGTGAACGGGCACGTCACGTTCCAGATCGCCACGCCGTTTGCCCAGATGGCCGTCTGGGAGCCGTTCGGCGGCGCCACCCTGTCCGCCGCCGCCATCGCCGAGGTGCGCGAGGCGGATGAACGGCGCGCGGCCGATCTTGAAGCGCGCCTTGCGCCGCAGGACGTGCCTTTCGACGTGGAGATCGTCGACAATGGCCGCGTGGAAGGCGTCGCCGCGGCATCACGCTTTACCGATGTCATAGTGGCCAGCCTGGACGAGCCGGCGCTGGAGGAAATCGCCGTCGGCGTGCGCAGCCCGGTTCTGGCCCTGCCCAAGGGCGTGCCGATGCTGAGGTTCGATGGCCCGGCGGTGGTGGCCTGGGATGGCGGCCATGAGGCGGCGAACGCGCTGCGCGCTTCCTTGCCGTTGCTGCGGCTGGCCAGCCAGGTTCACATCGTCACCGTGCGGGAGAAGGCAGACGACTTCCCCGCCGCCGATGCGGCGCGCTACCTTTCGCGGCATGGCGTGAGCGCCGAGGTTCACGCGGTGGAGGCCAAAGGGACGATCGCGGCCACGATCGAGGATACGGCGCGCAATCTGGGCGCCGGCCTGATCGTGATGGGTGTGTTCGGGCACAGCCGGCTGCGCGAACTGTTGCTGGGCGGTGTTTCGCGCGCCCTGCTCGACCGGTCGCTGATTCCATTGCTTCTGGCGCATTGATCGCCGGCCGGCTGGCTTGATCGCCGCTTTGCGGCTAGGTTCCGCGCCGTTCGTTCTGCGGCTGGGAAACTATGATCGGGTCCATGCGGCGCATCGGTAAGGCATTGTGGCTTGCGGGGCTGGCGGGCGCGCTGGTCGCGGGGTGCAAGGGTGCGGCCCCGGTGCCGGAAGACGATACCAGCCAGGGTGCCGGCACGGATACGGCTATCGCGGTTGCGTCACCCACCCCTGCGGTGGTGCCGACCGCCCGTTCCGGCTCCAACGCCGCCATGGGCCAGGCGCTTGCCCTGCCGGCCCGCCTGCGCGCCACGGGGACGGAGCCGTTCTGGGGGGCGGATGTCGAAGGCACCACCCTGACCTATTCCACGCCGGATTTTCCGGCCGGCGCGAAAATCACCGTGGCCCGGCGCGCCGGGCCGGATTTCGTCGAATTTACCGGCACGCTCGACGGCAAGCCGCTGACCTTGCGCGTTGTCGCGGGGCCTTGCAGCGATGGTATGTCCGATCGCGTCTATCCCTATGCGGTGACGCGCGAGATCGGCCCGGACATGGAGCGCGGCTGCGCGCGGGGGCGCTGAACGGGTAAGGGTGCGCTGCAGCATTGACGCGGATCGGCCTTTACCGATTAGGAATGCTATCGGTTTCTTTGCGGATGTTTGCGGAGCGGATGGAGATAAATCCATGCGAAACAAAGATGTTGTATTTTTTGCAAGCACAGTTGCCTGTTTCGCACTTGCACAATTTTCGTCAGCAAGGCATACGAAAACTGCCTTTCAGGCATCCTCTCCCAAAACTTTTTAGCCCGGTCGGTAACGGTCGGGCTTTTTTCTTGTCCATCGCCCGCGCAGCCGCGCGTTTGCGTTCCCGGCCGGCATTCGGTTGCTTTGCCTGCAACCGTTTCTCCCGTTCGGCGTTTGAAAAAGCATCGCCCGGTTCCTAGCTCTGGATCAGGCAATGTTTCGGACGGAAGGGGCCATGGCGGATATAGCGACACGCGAGGACACCAGGGTCGTGCGGCTTCAGGTCGCCGGCGCCCGGCAGGAGGAGAGCGGCCACGGCATCGCGCGGATCAGCCGCGCGGTGATGGGCCAGCTTGGCGTCACCGAAGGCGATGTTATCGAGATCACCGGCAAGCGCAGCACGGCCGCGCGGGCGATTCTGCCCTATCCCGAGGACGAGGGGCTGGAAGTGATCCGGCTTGACGGGTTGCAGCGCGCCAACGCCGATGTCGGATCGGGCGAACACGTCGAAGTGCGCAAGATCGAAACGCGCCCGGCGCAGCGCGTGGTTTTCGCCCCGGCGCAGCGCGATCTGCGGCTGCAGGGGCCGGCCATCGCGCTCAAGCGCAATTTCGCCGGTCGTCCGCTGGTGACCGGCGATCTCGTCGCTACGGCGGGGCAGCAACAGGTCAACCGCGGCGACATGCCGCCGCAACTGCGCCAGATGCTCAACGCGCCGGCCTTCGCGCTCACGCAGATCCGCCTCACCGTGGTGTCGACCGTGCCCAAGGGCGTGGTCCACATCGACGAGAACACCGAGGTCGAGCTGCGCGCCGAATACGAGGAGCCGCGCAGCAGCCGCGCCGACGTGAACTACGATGACGTGGGCGGCATGGGCGATACCATCCGCCAGTTGCGCGAGATGGTGGAACTGCCGCTGCGCTATCCTGAACTGTTCACCCGGCTGGGCGTCGATCCGCCGAAGGGCGTGCTGCTGCATGGCCCGCCGGGCACCGGCAAGACCCGGCTCGCCCGCGCCGTCGCCAATGAAAGCGATGCCAGCTTCTTCACCATCAACGGCCCGGAAATCATGGGCTCGGCTTATGGCGAGAGCGAGAAGCACTTGCGCGAGGTGTTCGAGGAGGCGACCCAGAACGCACCCTCGATCATCTTCATCGACGAGATCGATTCGATCGCGCCCAAGCGCAGCGAAGTGCATGGCGAGGCGGAGAAACGGCTGGTCGCGCAATTGCTGACCTTGATGGACGGGCTGCAGGCGCGGTCCAACCTGGTCGTCATCGCCGCGACCAACCGCCCCGACGCGATCGACGAGGCGCTGCGCCGGCCCGGCCGGTTCGACCGCGAGATCGTTGTTGGCGTGCCCGACGAGAGCGGCCGGCGCGAGATCCTGGGCATCCACACCCGCGGCATGCCGCTGGCGGAGGATGTCGATCTGCGCGAACTGGCGCGGACCACGCACGGTTTCGTCGGCGCCGACCTTGCCGCGCTGGCGCGCGAGGCGGCGATCGAGGCGGTGCGCCGGATCATGCCCCGGCTCGATTTCGATCAGCAGACGATCCCGCCCGAAGTGCTCGACGCGCTGCGCGTGGAGCGCGACGATTTCGTGCAGGCGCTCAAGCGCGTGCAGCCGAGCGCGATGCGTGAGGTCATGGTGCAGGCGCCCACGATCGGCTGGAGCGACATTGGCGGGCTGGACGAGGCGCAGGACAAGCTGCGCGAAGGCGTGGAACTGCCGCTGAAGACGCCCGAAGCGTTCCACCGTCTCGGCATCCGGCCGGCCAAGGGCTTCCTGCTCTATGGTCCGCCGGGCACCGGCAAGACCCTGCTTGCCAAGGCGGTCGCCAAGGAGGCGGAAGCGAACTTCATCGCCATCAAATCCTCCGACCTGCTCAGCAAGTGGTACGGCGAAAGCGAACAGCAGATCGCCAAGCTGTTTGCCCGCGCGCGGCAGGTGGCGCCCTGCGTGGTGTTCATCGACGAGATCGACAGCCTGGTTCCCGCGCGCGGCACCGGGGTGGGCGAACCGCAGGTGACGGCGCGCGTGGTCAACACCATTCTGGCCGAGATGGACGGGCTGGAGGAGTTGCAGTCGGTGGTGCTGATCGGCGCGACCAACCGGCCCAATCTGGTCGATCCGGCGCTGTTGCGGCCCGGTCGTTTCGACGAACTGGTCTATGTCGGCACGCCCGGCGTGGAAGGGCGTGCGCGCATCCTGCGCATCCACACCAAGGCGATGCCGCTGGCCGACGACGTCGATCTCGACCGTATCGCGGCGGAAACCGAACGTTTCACCGGAGCCGATCTGGAAGACGTGGTGCGCCGCGCCGGCCTGAACGCCATTCGCCGCGCGGGCGGCGGGGTGGAAACGGTCAACGCCGCCGACTTCGCCGATGCGCTCGAACATTCGCGCGCGACGGTGACGCCGGAGATGGAGGAAGACTACGCCCGGATGAAAGGCGAGCTGAAGAAGCGCGCGATGGAACCGGGGCCGCTGGGCTTCATCACGCCCGGCATGGTGCAGTCCACGCGCGAGGCCAAGCACGGGTAACCGGCCAAGCACTGTTAACCGGGAAGACGGCTTCCCCGCGTTGGGGAAGCCGCTCCTTTTCAGCTCAGCCGGGGAAAGTCGATCTCGACCACGATGCCGGCCGCCTCGAAGCGGCGCTCGATGGTGCCGCCGAGCTGGCGGGCCGAGCTGCGCATCAGCATTGATCCGAAGCCTTCGCGTTCCGGCTTGCCGCCTTCGGGCGGCGGCGGCGCGTTTTCGCTTTCCTCGCGCCAGACCACCCGCACGCGGCCGTCCACATCCTGCCAGCGCACTTCCAAAAGGCCCCCGGCGCGCGCCCACGCGCCATACTTGACGGCGTTGGTCACCATTTCGTGTAGCACCAGCCCCAGCGGCATGGCGTGTCGCCCGTCGATGGCCAGCGCGGGACCATCGAGCACGCAGCGTTCGCCGGAGGAGCGGTAGGGCGCGATCGTCTTGCCGATCAGGTCGGCCAGGTCGACTCGCGAATCGGCCTCCGCGCCTTCGCGGCCCTGTGTCACGTCGTGCGCGGTGACGAGGGCATGGATGCGCTTGCTGATCCGGTCCACCGCCGGCGCGGCAGCGGCATCGCCCCGCGCCGACATCTTCACCACCGCCAGAATCACCGCGAACAGGTTCTTGACGCGATGGTTCAGTTCCTTAGCGAGCAGGTCGGCACGGTCACGCGCCTCCGCGATCGCCTCGGCATTGGCGGCGGCGGCCTCGGCGCGGCTCATGCGCACCGTCTGCCACAGACCCAGCGCCAGCGCGCAGACGATCACCGCGAACAGCAGCGAAAGCAGCGGAACGATCCGCGCTTCGGTGCGCGCGGCGCGGTGGCTTGCATCCGCCAGCCTCGCCCGCTCCACCGTTTCCAGGCGTCCGACCGCCTCGCGCAGCCCGTCCATGGCGAGTTGCCCTTCGTCGCTGAGAATGCGTGCATGCGCCGCGGCGATCTCGCCTCTCGCCACCAGCGTCACGGTAGAGCCCATTTCGGCCCACTTGGCATCGCCCAGCCGCTCGATCTCGTCGACCAGTTCCGTCTGCTGTTGCGTGGCCTCCTCGCCCAGGCTGGACCGCACGCGCGCGATCTCCGTCTTGTAGGCCTTCTGTCCGCGCCAGTAAGGGGCGAGATAGCGCTTGTCATAGGTGATGAAATAGCCGCGCTGGGCGGTTTCGCCATTGAGCGTGGCGCCGACGACGCCATTGAGCGCGACCAGAACGGCCGAGGTGCGCGCGGCCTGGCTGCGCTGGATGCGTTCGGCCTCCACCGTCGCGAAGATCAGGATGAACGCCCCCAGCAGCGCCAGCGCGACCACGCCGAACAAGGCGAAGACCGACGTGCGCGGTGCATTGCGGCGCCATCTGCCACCGCCCGGCGGGGAGGTGATGCCGATCGGGGCGGTTTCCGGATTTGGCGCTGGATTCATGGACAGGGCCTAACGGAACGCGGATGGCGCTACAATAGCTGCCATGCTCCTTATATCATGGGGTGTGGGCAGGCCATGGATGCTGCTGCCCGTGGCCATGATGCGCGGGAATGCTTGACGCGCGGGCCGCGCTTGCGTATCGGCCGCCCTCTGATTCCGGCCCGTCGCTTGCGGCGGCGGTGTCCTTTTGCAGATTCGAGCGAGAAGAGTTTAGCGATGAAGCGCACTTTCCAGCCCAGCCGCCTCGTGCGTGCCCGCCGTCACGGTTTCCGCGCCCGCACCGCCACTGTCGGTGGTCGCAAGGTGCTGCGCGCGCGCCGCGCCCGCGGCCGCAAGAACCTTTCGGCCTGATCGCCGACCGGACTTGCGCGGACGGCGTCCGGGCTGACGTGCCCGGTCCGCTCTCTCCGCGCAAGCAGCCCGCAACGCTGGCGAAGCGTGCGGATTTCCTGGCAGCCAATCGCGGAATCCGGGTCGCAAGGCCCGGATTCGTGCTGTTGGTGAACCCCGTCTCACACCCCGAAGGGGCGATGCGGTTCGGCGTCACGGTCACCAAGAAGATCGGCAACGCGGTTGTCCGCAACCGCATGAAGCGCCGGTTCCGCGAACTGCTGCGCGAAGCGCTTCCCGCCATCGGCGTGCCCGGCGCGGACCACGTGCTGATCGGCCGCGAAGGCGGGGTCGAGCGCGATTTCGCGCTGCTGCGGCAGGAACTGGCGCAGGCGCTGGTACGGGCCGCCGCCGGCAAGGGCGATCCGCCGCGCCGGCGCTCCAGGGGCGCTGGTGGCAAAGCAACGGGCGGCAAAGAGCGCCGGTCATGATGAAACGCCTGCTCATCCTGATCGCGCGGGGCTGGCAGCTTGGCCCTTCGCGCGTGCTTCCGCCCTCCTGCCGCTACATGCCGTCCTGCTCGCAATACGCGATCGAGGCGGTCGAGAAGCACGGCGCGATTAGGGGTGGCTGGCTGGCGACGAAGCGGCTATTGCGCTGCCACCCTTGGGGCGGCCACGGCTACGATCCGGTGCCCTGAGACGTGATGTTCCGGCGGTCGCATGGTCCACCGGGCATCTTCCTGCAAGGCAAGCAAAGACAAGAACGCGAGGCAGAGTGGAAAATCAGCGCAATCTGATCTGGGCGGTGGCGCTCACGGCCCTGCTGCTGCTCGGCTGGGATCTCGGCACGCGGTATTTCTTCCCGCAGCCGGCCAAGCCCGTCGCCAGCGCCAGCGCGTCCCCGGCGCCGGCCGGCGCGGATGCGCGCCCCGCCAAGCCGACGCGCGAAGGTGGCCTGCTCAATCCCGCCGACGTCGCGCTGGAAAAGCAGGACCTCAAGCTCGCGCTTGCCTCGCCGCAGCGCGTTGCGATCGACGCGCCGGGCGTCAAGGGCTCGATTAACCTTGTCGGCGGCGTGCTGGATGACCTGACGCTCAACAAGTATCGCGAGACCATCGCCAAGGACAGCGCCTCGGTCCGCCTGTTCTCGCCCGCCGGCACGCCGGCGCAGCATTTCGCGCAGTTCGGCTGGGTCGGGCAGGGCGTGCAGGCCCCGGATGCCAACACGGTCTGGCAGGCGGACGGCCAGAAGCTGACGCAGCAGACCCCGGTCACGCTCAAGTGGACCAACCCGACAGGGCAGACCTTCGCGATCCGTTACGCGATCGACGACGCCTATATGGTGACGGCGACGCAGACGGTGGCCAACGCCGGCGGTGCGCCGGTGGTGGTGCGGCCCTTCGCACTGGTCAACCGGACAGACCGCACCGCCAGCCTCGATACCTGGAACGTGCATTCCGGGCCGATCGGCGCGTTCGATGGATCGGTCGATTTTAGCAACAATTACAAGGATGTGATCGGCACGGGCACGGTCACGCCCAAGGGCAAGCCGAATTGGATCGGCTTTACCGACATCTACTGGCTGTCCGCGCTGATCCCTGATGCGGGCGCGCAGGCGCAGGGCGATTTCCGCGCGCTGGGCGATGGCCTGTTCCGCGCCGACCTGCTCTACAATCCGGTCACCGTCGCGGCGGGCCAGCAGGCCAGCCAGACTGTGCGCCTGTTCGCCGGCGCCAAGGAAAACGCCACGCTCGAACGCTATGAGAAGGCGGGGATCACCAATCTGTCGCTGTCGATCGACTGGGGCTGGTTCCGCTGGTTCGAAAAGCCGATCTTCTGGCTGCTCGACGCGCTGTTCCGCACGGTCGGCAACTTTGGCGTGGCGATCATTCTGCTCACGCTGATCGTGCGCGGCATGATGTTCCCGGTGGCGCAGCGCCAGTTCGCCTCGATGGCGGCGATGCGCGCGATCCAGCCGAAGATGAAGGCGATCCAGGAACGCTTCAAGGACGACAAGCAGAAGCAGCAGCAGGAAATCATGGCCCTGTACAAGCAGGAGGGCGTGAATCCGCTTGCCGGCTGCCTGCCGATCTTCCTGCAGATTCCAGTGTTCTTCGCGCTGTACAAGGTGCTGGTGCTGACCATCGAAATGCGCCACCAGCCGTTCGTGCTGTGGATCAAGGACTTGTCCTCGCCCGATCCGCTGCACGTGCTGAACCTGTTCGGCCTGCTGCCGTTCGATCCGCCCAGCTTCCTGGGCATCGGCGTGCTCGCGATCCTGCTCGGCATCACCATGTGGCTGCAGTTCAAGCTGCAGCCGGCGGCGATGGACCCGGCGCAGCAGCAGGTGATGGGCATGATGCCGTGGATCATGATGTTCGTGATGGCCCCGTTCGCGGCGGGCCTGCTGATCTACTGGATCACCTCCAACCTGCTCACCATCGCGCAGCAGAAGTACCTCTACAGCCGCCACCCGCAGCTGAAGGCGCAGGCATCGAAAGACCAGCAGGACATCGACCGCGCCACCGCGCGCGACAAGAAGCCGAAGGCGCGGTGAGCGAACCGGCACTCTCGCCCGAGGAGCAGGCAGCCCGCGCGGACCTTCTGGAACGCGCGCGGTTGCTGTTTGCCGGGCGGGTGGACTTCCTGAAGTCCGCCCCGGCGCTCAAGTTCCTGCCCGATCCCGAAGTACCGGAGATCGCCTTTGCCGGGCGGTCCAACGTCGGCAAGTCCTCGCTGCTCAACGCGCTGACCGGCCGCAAGTCGATCGCGCGCACCTCGGTCACGCCGGGGCGCACGCAGGAACTCAATTTCTTCGAAGTGGGTGAACCCACACGCCTGCGGCTCGTCGACATGCCGGGCTACGGCTTCGCCAAGGCCCCGCCCAAGGTGGTGGAGCAATGGCGGCGGCTGGTGCGCGATTACCTGCGTGGCCGCGTGGTGCTGAAGCGCACGCTGCTGCTGATCGACAGCCGCCATGGCGTGAAGCCGGTCGATGACGAGATGATGCAGATGCTCGACGAGGCGGGCGTGGGCTATCGCGTGGTGCTGACCAAGGCGGACAAGATCAAGGCCACCGATCTCGCGCAAGTGCTGGCCGCTACGCAGGCGGCGGCGCGCAAGCGCACGGCGGCCTACCCGCAGGTGCTGGTCACCTCGTCCGAGCTGAAGCTCGGCATCGAGGACCTGCGCGCGGCCGTTCTGGAAGATTCCGAAATCTGAACGTGGGCCATGCGTCCCCAGCGGACGCGGTAGGGTGCCCTTCCCGTCCCGGTGTGTGGCGGTGATCGCGCGCGGGCGGCTGCGACACTTGCAAAATGCGCACAGGCGATTTTTTCTCGCTCCGCCGGGTTGACCGCCTGTCCCGGCTTCGTCGCAAACCCGTCAAGTTCGGGAAAGGTCGAACATCTTCTTCGACCTAATGCCAATCCCAATCGCCTGCGCCCGCACTACATGGGCCGCCGAGACGCTGAGCTACGCGCCTCGTCTTGCAGGAGATTGAATATGAGGACTTTTCTTGTTTCCGCCGCGGCTGCCGCACTGGCCATCGGGCTGGCCGCTCCGGCCTCGGCCGAACCCTTCAATGGACCTTTCGTGGGCGTGCAGGCCGGCTGGAACCAGGACAAGATCGGCGGGATCAACACCGATGTCGGCGCCGTGGGCGTGAACGGCAAGAAGGATTCCTTCGAGCTGGGCGGTTTCATCGGCTATGACCACAAGATCAACCCGAAGGTCGTCGTCGGCGCCGAGGCGGGCATCAACTGGGGCATCCAGGACAACGTCTATGGTCCGGGCGTGACCATCGATCCGAAGCGCTCGATCGATCTGACCGTCCGCGCGGGCTACCTCGTCAACGACAAGACGCTGGTCTATGCCCGCGGCGGCTATTCCAGCATCCGCGCCCGCACCTATCTGGCCAATGCCAACGCGGGCGAAGACCGTGACGCATGGGTCGTCGGTGGCGGCGTGGAACGCGCGCTGACGCCGCATTTCTCGACCCGGCTCGAATACCGCTACAACGATGCGAGCCAGGGCACCGGCAAGTGGGACCGTCATCAGGTCCTGGCCGGCGTGGCCTATCGCTTCTGAACACCTCCCGGAAGCGTCTTGCGGGGCGCTTCCGGGTCCTCTTCCGCGAAGGCTGGTTCGCGTGCATGAAAAGGCCGGGCCGCATTGGGCGATCCGGCTTTCTCATTGTTCGCAACGGATAATTACGCCTGTCAAACCCGCCCCCGTTCATGCTCGACAGGCCCAGCATGAACGGTTACGCCCTCCGCAGGTGCGAAAGGGCGGCCATGAAGCTCATCATCGGGAACAAGAACTATTCGAGCTGGTCGCTGCGGGGCTGGCTGGCCTGCAAGCAATCGGGCCTGGCGTTCGAGGAAATCACGGTACCGCTCTATGGCGAGGACTGGGACGAGGCCCGCAAGGCCGAGGATCTCGCGCCTTCTTCGGGCAAGGTGCCGATCCTGTGGGACGGGGACGGGCCGGATGGCGCGGTGGTGTGGGACAGCCTGGCCATCATCGAATACCTGGCCGACAAGGTGGGGCGCGAACGGTTCTGGCCCCGCGCGGACGATGCGCGGGCCATGGCGCGGTCGATGGTCGCCGAAATGCATTCCAGCTATCTGCCGCTGCGCCGCCAACTGCCGATGAACATCCGCAAGCGGATGCAGGGTGTGGCCGTGACCGACGAAGTGCGGGCGGACATCGTGCGCATCCTCACCCTGTGGGCCGAAGCGCGGGCGCGTTTCGGCAAGGGCGGGCCGTTCCTGTTCGGCACGTTCAGCGCGGCCGACATCATCTATGCGCCGGTCGTTTCGCGCTTCCTCAGCTATGGCGTGCCGGTGCCCGGCTTCGCCGTGGCCTATATGCAGGCGATCTGGGATCACGAATGGGTCCGGGCCTGGGTGGCCGCGGCCAGCGAGGAGGAATGGACGATCGAACAGTTCGACGGGCCATCGGCCGCCGCGTGATTGTGGATGGTTCCCGGCTCGCCAAGCGCGCGGCCATCGCGTAAGGCCGCGACGATGACCACTGATCCCGTCCTTCTCGCCGAACGGCTGATCGAATGCCCCAGCGTCACCCCGGCCGCCGGGCTGGTGTTCGATGCGCTTCAGGCGATGCTCGAACCTTTGGGCTTCGCGGTGCACCGCTTCATCGCGGGCGATCCGCCGGACGGGCCGGTGGAAAACCTCTTCGCGATCCGCCACGGGCCGCCGGGCAGCCGCCACTTCGCGTTTGCGGGCCATGTCGACGTAGTGCCGCCGGGCGAGGGCTGGAGCAGCGCGCCGTTCGTGGCGGAACGGCGCGGCGATCTGCTTTACGGGCGCGGGGCGGTGGACATGAAAGGCTCGATCGCCGCGATGGTGGCCGCCGTGGCCGCGATTCCGGCCGAGGCCGGCACGATCAGCTTCATCATCACCGGGGACGAGGAAGGCCCGGCGCGCTTCGGCACCGTGGCCCTGATCGAACACATGAACGCGGTGGGCGCGCGGCCTGATCTCTGCCTGGTGGGTGAGCCGACCTCGGTTCACCGGCTGGGCGATACGGTGAAGATCGGCCGGCGCGGATCGGTCAACCTGTGGCTGACGGCGCGTGGGGCGCAAGGCCACGTCGCCTATCCCCATCTCGCCGACAACCCCTGCCCGCGCCTGGTGGCGATGCTGGCCGAGCTGGACGCGCTGGTGCTGGACGAGGGCAGCGACTGGTTCCAGCCTTCCAACCTCGAGATTACCGACATCACCGTGGGCAACCCGGCGACCAACGTCATCCCGGCGCAGGCCACCGCGCGGCTCTCGATCCGGTTCAACGATCTCCATTCGGGCGAGGAACTGGTTGGCCGGGTCCGTGCCATCGGCGAACGGCACCGCGTCGAAGTTCATGCGGTGATCTCGGGCGAGAGCTTCATCACGCTGCCCGGCGCGTTCTCGGCGCTGCTGACCGATGCGATCGCGGCGGAAACCGGTCTCACGCCCGAGCTTTCCACCAGCGGGGGTACGTCCGACGCGCGGTTCCTGCGCGCGGTCTGCCCGGTGATCGAATTCGGCCTGTGCAACGCGACGATGCACAAGACGGACGAGGCGGTGGCGATGGAAGACCTGGCCGTGCTGACCCGCATCTACGACCGCGTGGTGCGCGCGGCGCTGGCCTAACTACCGAACCTGACTGGCCACGGCCTTACCGCGCGCGGCGCAGGACGATATAGACCGCGCCGCTGCCGCCGTGGCGCTGTTGCGCGGGGCGGACGGCGGCGATCCTGTCGGCATAGGGGCTGGCCGCCAGCCAGTCGAGCAGCTTGGCGCGGATCGCCCCGCGCCGTTCGCCGCGTCCGTCGGTGCTGTGGAAGCCGTGGTCGTCGCGCGGCCGGTGCTTGCCCGCGACCAGCAGGATCACGCGCGCGCCCATCGCCAGTGCCTGCCCCACGCCGTTGACGAGTCGGCCATGCGCCGCGTCCAGCCCCATGCCGTGCAGGTCGATCGTCACGTCGGGATCGATCGTGCCGCGCGCCAGCTTGCGATCCCAGCTCGAATCGAGCCCGTTGCGGGTCGGCGGCGGGGGAGCGGCTGCCGGTGCCGGAGCCGGAACGGGCCGGGGCGGAGGCACACGGCCTTTCGGCTTCCGGACCGGTGCGGGCGACGCGGGAACGGGCGTGTCCGCCGCTGCCGGCGATGGCGATGGCGGTGGCGCGCGCCGGGCGGGATGGAGCGGCGTGACCGTTTCGGCCACCTTGCGCCAGAGCGCGGCTTCTTCGGGCGACAGGCCGCGCGGCGGTTTCATCGGCGCCCCAGCCGCTCCAGCGTGCCGCGCGGCAGCAGCAGCAATGCCTCGCCATGCGCGCTCATGCCGCCGGCAAGGACGGCGGCATCCGCTCCGGCACCCCAGAAGCTGTCGAAGCGGTTCGCGCCCCGGATCGCGCCGCCGGTGTCCTGCGCCACCCACAGGCCGTTGGTTTCCGGCCGGTCGGTACGGAGCCACACCGGCGCGCCCAGCGGGACGAAGGCCGGATCGGCGGCGAGCGTGGTCCTGCCGCGGATCGGCACGGACAGCGCGCCGACCGGGCCGGGGCCGGTGAGTTCGCGGAAGAAGATCCAGCTCGCGTTCTGGCGCATCAGCGCATGGCCTTCGGCGGGGTGATCGCGCAGGTACTGAACGATGCCCTGCATCGATCCGGGGTATTGACCCGGTCCGGTTCCGATCAGGCCGCGATCGCGCATCAGCGATCCGATGCCGGTGTAATCCAGCCCGTTTTGTCCGGCATAACCCAGCCGGATGACGGAGCCGTCGGGCGCGCGCAGCCGCCCCGATCCCTGAATCTGGAGGAAGAAGAACGCGACCGGATCGGCTACCCAGGCCACTTCCAGCCCCTTACCCGCCAGTGCGCCATCCTCGATTTCGGCGCGGCTGTAATAGGGCACGAACCGCCCGGTCTCGTCATAGCGGCCCTTGGGCTGCAGCCCGTCGGGCAGGGGCGGAGCATCGCCAGGCCTTGCGCGGACAAGGTCTGGCGGAAGGCCATAGACCGCGACGTCGAATCCCGGCTGGCGCGTGCGCACCCCCGCGATTTCCGGCTCAAAATAGCCGGTGACGAACGCCGATCCGTCGGAGACCTTCGCGGTCTCGAAGAAGGTTGCGAAGAAGCGCCGCGCGTCGGCGGCGGGCCAGCCGGCGGCGGCGTTGCAGGCGTCCGACCAGTCCTGCGGGCGGGTGAGCCCGCTGGTGTCGGACCGGGCAACAAGGCGCGGGCAACTGGTGACGAAGGCCGCCAGCGCGTCCGACGCTCTCCCCGCGTCCATGCCCAGCGATCCGGGGCGGGGACCGGGGGCGAGGACGGACGAGGCGGCCGTGGTTGCGACCGGCGGCACGGCGGTTGGGCCTGTTCCCGGGATCAGCCGCACGCACCCGCTCAGCAGGGCCAGTGCCAGAAGCAGGCCCGCCGTGCGGCGCCGCAGCATGGGAAATTACCCTTCGTCGGTTTCGTCGAGCAGCCAGTCCGGGTCGCGCGAGGTCAGGTCGCGCGAGAACGTCCAAACATCGCGGCTTTCGATCGCGTCATCGAGCGATCCGGCCACCACCACGCCATCGGCATTGCGGGTCACCGACGCGATATCCGCGGTGAAGCGGACCGTGATGCGGGCAACCGGCGCGTCGAACGATGCGGCGACGATCTTCGCTTCCTCGATTCGGATCAGGCGCGAATCGAGAGTCTCGCCAGCGGCGATGCGCGCGTCGATCGCGGCGGCGAAGCCTTCGTACACATCGCGGTCGCACAACTGGCCGAGCGCTTCCTTGTCGCCGCGCCAGAACGCTTCCAGCACCATGCCATAAGCGCCGCGCGCACCAACCAGGAACAGACCGACATCGAACCGCCGGTCGGCGCCGATAATGGCGCGGATGCCAGCCTCCGCCGATTGATCGAATCCGGTGAATTCAACGGGTTGCGCCGTCTGAGGACGCAGGGCGACCGCCGCCTTTTCCGGCAGCTTGGGCGCCAGCGCGCGCGGCGCGCTGGACGGATCGGGCTGTTCCACACGGCGGCGCAGCGGTTCCTCGTTCTGTTCCGGACGGCGCCCCAGCACCGAATAGAGCCGGAGGCCGAGGAAAGCCGCGATCATCGCCAGAATGACAATTTCAACAACCACACTCATTGTCCCAAGAAGCGGGCGCCGGGAGCCATGTCTCTCCGACACCGGATCATCGTGCCTCAAATAGGTACGAATTACAAATGAACAACATATGGACGACCAGCCGTTTCCATCGCGCGGTCGTTTTCGTGAAAGGGGTGTCACACGCCTGCAACGCCGCTTTCGCGCGGTTCGCAACGTCTCTATCCCGGCCCGGATTGCCGCGCCAGCGCCATGATGCTACGCGCCCGCCGGAAAGAACCGCAATTCTTGCAGGAAAGCACGGACATGGCCGACGAAGGCAACATCATCAGCGATCTGAACCTCGGCCAGCCGGCCCCGAACGGCGAGGATACCGCGCCGGCGATCGGGCTGATCTCGCAATACGTGAAGGATCTTTCGGTCGAAAATCCGAACGCGCCGGAAAGCTACCAGTGGACGGACGCGCCGGATATCCAGATCGAATTCAACATCGGCGCGCGCAGCATCGCGCAGGACGTCCATGAGATCGAACTGAAGATCAACGTGACGTCGAAGGGCGCGCAGGGCACCGCGTTCCTGGTGGAACTGTCCTATGGCGGCCTGATCGGCATGCGCAACGTGCCCGATGATCAGGCGCATCCGTTCCTGTACGCGGAAGGCCCGCGCATCCTGTTCCCCTTCGCCCGCCGCATCATCGCCGATGCCGTGCGCGATGCCGGCTATCCGCCGCTGATGCTGGAGCCGATCGACTTCAACGGGCTCTATCTCCAGCAGCTTTCGCAGCGCCAGGCCGAGGAAGCCGGCGCGGGCGATCCGGTCGGCAACGCCTGATCCGGCGCGTGCCGGTCGGTCGGGCGGAGCCCTGAAGCGGCCATGACAAGGCCATGAACCTCCTCAAGGCCACCGGCACCATCGGCGGGCTCACGCTCGCCAGCCGCGTGCTCGGGCTGGTGCGCGACAGTCTGTTCGCGCGCTATATCGGCGCCAGCTTCGCGTCGGACGCGTTTCTGGTCGCGTTCCGCCTGCCCAACATGTTCCGCGCGCTGTTTGCGGAAGGCGCCTTCGCCTCGGCGTTCATCCCGATGTTCAACCAGAAGGTTGGCGATCCGGAAGGTGCCGGCCTGCGGGACGGGCTGGACTTCGCCGAACAGGCGCTGGCGGTCCTGCTGCCGGTGCTGCTGTTCATGACCGTGCTGCTGGAAGTGTTCGCCTGGCCGGTCACGTTCCTGCTGTCGGGCAAGTTCAACGGGGTCAGTCCCGATCAGTTCGCCTTCGCGGTGCAGCTTTCGCGGATTACGATCCCCTACCTGATGCTGATCAGCCTGGTTTCGCTGTTCGGCGGCATTCTCAATTCGCTGCACAAGTTCTGGGTCAACGCCGCCGCGCCGATCCTGCTGAACCTGACGCTGATCGCCGCGCTGCTGCTGTTCCATTCGCACGATCCGCTGGTGACCGCGCGCAACCAGGCGATCGCGGTTTCGGTTTCGGGCCTGCTCCAGCTGCTGTGGCTCGCGTGGGCCTGCCGCCAGAACGGCGTCAGCCTGCGGTTGCGCCTGCCGCGCCTGAACCCCGACGTGAAGCGGCTGATGGCGCTGATCTGGCCGGCCGCCGCCGGGGCGGGCGCGGTGCAGATCAACCTCGTGATCTCGACCGCGCTGGCCGCCTCGCTGCTGGCCCACGGTTCGGTGACGTACATCTACATGGCGGACCGGCTGAACCAGTTGCCGCTGGGGCTGATCGGCATCGGCCTTGGCACCGTGCTGCTGCCCACCATTTCGCGCCAGCTTGGCGCGGGCGCGGAAGCGGAGGCGATGGAAACGCAGAACCGGGGCATGGAGCTGGCGCTGCTGCTGACGCTGCCGGCCACGGTCGCGCTGGTGGTCAGCGGTGAGCCGATCGCGGCGGCGCTGTTCGGATACGGCCGCTATACGGCGGAGGACACGCACTTCACCGCGCAGGCGCTGGCGGCCTTCTCGATCGGTCTGCCGAGCTACATCCTGGTCAAGGTGCTGACGCCCGGCTTCTATGCCAGGCAGGATACGAAGACACCCGTCCGCTATGCCACCCTGTCGATGGTGGTCAACCTGGTCGGCAACCTCCTGCTGATCGTGCCGCTGAAGCATATCGGGCCGCCGCTGGCGACGGCGCTGGCGTCCACCGTCAACGTCTGGCTGCTCTATCGCACGCTGGTCGCGCGCGGGCATTTCGCCGCCGACGCGCGGTTGCGGCGGCGGGCACCACGGCTGGCGCTGGCGGCACTGGCGATGGGCGTGGTGCTGTGGCTGACGCAGGACGCGCTGACGCCCTACGTGCATGGGACGTGGATCGTGCGCTGCCTGGCGCTGGCCGCACTGGTTTCGGCGGGCGGCGTGGTCTATGGGCTCGCCACCGTCCTGCTCGGGGCATTCTCGAAGGACGACCTGCGGCTTCTCCTGCGGCGCAGGCGCACCACATAAGGCACGTTCCATGCGTATCGTTTCCGGCATCCAACCCACGGGCAATCTCCATCTCGGCAATTACCTGGGTGCGATCCGGAACTGGGTGCGGATGCAGGACGAATGGACCGCCAAAGGCGCGACCTGCCTCTATTTCCTGGCCGACCTCCACGCCATTTCCATGCCGCACACCCCGGCGGAACTCGCCTCGAACACGCGCGAGATGGTCGCTGCGCTGGTTTCCTGCGGGATCGATCCGGACCGGTCGATCCTGTTCAACCAGGCGCAGGTGCCCCAGCATGCCGAACTGCAATGGCTGCTGAATGGCACCGCGCGGATGGGCTGGCTGAACCGCATGACGCAGTGGAAGGACAAGGCCGGCAAGAATCGCGAAGGCGCGTCGGTCGCGCTGTTCACCTATCCGGTGCTGCAGGCGGCGGACGTGCTGCTCTACCAGGCGACGCACGTTCCGGTGGGCGAAGACCAGAAGCAGCACCTCGAACTGGCGCGCGACGTGGCGCAGAAGTTCAACAACGACTTCGCGCCAAAGGACGAAAATGGGGAAGAAGCGCCCGTGTTCACCCTGCCTGAGCCGATCATCCCGCCCGAAGCGGCACGGATCATGAGCCTGCGCGATGGTTCGGCCAAGATGTCCAAATCCGATCCTTCGGACATGAGCCGCATCAACCTGACCGACGACGCCGACGCGATCATGCAGAAGGTGAAGAAGGCTCGGACCGACCCGGAACCGCTGCCCGGCGAGGTCGAAGGGCTGGCCGGGCGCGCGGAGGCGGCGAACCTCGTGGGCATCTACGCGACGATGGCCGGCGTCACCGCCGCCGATGTCCTGCGCGATTTCGCGGGGCAGGGCTTCGGCGCGTTCAAGCCGGCGCTGGGCGAACTGCTGGTCGAGAAGCTGGCGCCGATGGCGGCCCGCTACCGCGAACTGCGCGAGGATCGCGCGGCGCTCGACGCCATCCTGCGCAAGGGCGCGGATAAGGCGCGGGCGCTGGCGGTGCCGACCCTGGACGCGGCCTACGCGGCGCTGGGACTGGTTCGGTAAGGGTTGCGGACCGGTGCCTGTCCCGTGACGGAACAGGAACCGGTCCGGACCATAGGTTTCCCGCCGGTCACGAAATGTTTCAGCGCCATTCAACGCGCATTCAGCACCTCCCGGCTATAGGGATGTCGTGCTAAGACAGGTGCGTCCGCCTGAACCGGGGCAGCCGGGCCGCTCACAGGAGTCGCGTTGAATGAACAAGAATACCAAGCGGAATCGCGGACTTGCCTTGGTTGCCGTGCCGCTGCTTCTCGCCAGTCTGGGAGGCTGCGCATCGACCTTTGACGCCAAGGTCTCCCGTTTCCAGAGCCAGCTGCCTGCCCCCGCCGGACAGACGTTCGCGATCGTTGCCGAAAACCCGCGCAACCAGGGCGGTCTGGAGTTCTCGCAATATGCCTCGCTGGTCGGAGCGCAACTGCAGAAGGTGGGCTATGTGCCCGCCGCCAGCCCCGAGAATGCCGACCTGATCGTCCACTTCGACTATGGCGTCGATCAGGGGCGTGATCGCGTGCGTACCACCGGCGTCGGCCCCGATCCGTTCTGGGGGCCGTGGTACGGCGGCTATGGTCCGGGCTTCTGGGGCCGTGGCGGCTTTTACGGTGGCGGCGGTTTCTATGGCCGTCGCGGGTGGGGTTACGGCTGGTACGATCCGTTCTTCTGGGGCGGCGGCTACAACTCTGTCGATGTGGTGACCGTCTATACCAGCGGGATCGACCTCAAGATCGACAGCCGCGCCGATGGCAAGCGCCTGTTCGAGGGCAAGGCCGAGGCAGCCTCGCAATCGAACCGTCTGCCCTATCTGGTGCCGAACCTGGTCGAAGCGATGTTCACCGATTTCCCCGGCCACAACGGCGAAACGCTGCGCATCTCGGTCGCGCCCGAGAAGAAGACGGTCAAGCAGGTCAAGTAACCGGCTGGCCCTTCCCGCCCGCGCGGGGAGGGCCGCCTTATCGCGCGCCGAACAGCGCGCTGCCGATGCGCACGTGCGTTGCGCCCAGCAGGATCGCGGTCTCGAAATCGTCGCTCATGCCCATCGAGCGGCCGGGAAGGCCGTGGTCTTCCGCGAGCTTGTCGAGCAGCGCGAAGAACGGGACGGGTTCGATCCCTGCCGGCGGCACGCACATCAGCCCGGCCAGCGGCAGATCGGCCGCCCGCGCCTCGGCCAGCAGCGCCGGCAGGTCGGCGATCGCGCAGCCGCCTTTCTGCTCCTCTTCCCCGATATTGACCTGCACGAAGCAGGGCAGCCGCCGGCCGACCTTGTCCATCGCCTTCGCCAATGCGGAGACGAGGCTTGGCCGGTCGAGCGAGTGGATGCAGTCGAACAGCCGCACCGCGTCCTCGGCCTTGTTCGACTGAAGCTGGCCGACAAGGTGCAGCGCGATTGCGGGATGCGCCTCGCGGAGCGCGGGCCACTTGGCCTGCGCTTCCTGCACCCGGTTTTCGCCGAACACGGTCTGTCCCTGCGCGATCAGCGGCAGGATCGCCTCGGCCGGCTTGGTCTTGGAAATGGCGACGAGCGTGACCTCGCCCGCCGGACGCCCGGCGATTCGTTCGGCCTGGGCGATGCGGGCGCGGATGTCTTCAAGCGGAGTGGCTGGCTGGCTCATGGCGGGGTGCTATAGCGCGCGCATGGCGAAGCGCTACCCCGTCCTCAGGCTCCTGCTGCTCAGCGATGCGCGCAACGATGCCACGCTGGAGCACTCGCTGGCCCGCCTGCCGCGCGGAAGCGGGCTGGTGTTCCGGCATTACCACCTCGCACCGGCGGCGCGGCGCGCGCGATTCGACGCGTTGCGGCGGCTGTGCCGGCGGCACGGCCACACCATCTTCCTGTCCGGCGCGGCGGTGGAGGCGCGGGCGTGGGGCGCGGACGGGGCCTATGCCGCGCCAGCGCGTCTGGGCCGGCGCACCGGTGGCCTGCGGCTGGCGACCGCGCATGATCTGGCGGAACTGCGCCGCGCGGCCGGGGCAGGGGCGGACGCGGTCTTGCTCTCTCCCGTCTTCGCGACGCGCAGCCACCCCGGCGCGCCCGTGCTGGGACCGGTCCGGTTCCAGTTGCTCGCGGCGCTGTCGGGCGTGCCGGTGATCGCGCTTGGCGGGCTGAACCGGCGGCGGGCGCGGCGTTTGCGCAGCCACGGCTGGGCCGCCATCGACGGCCTTTCGTGATCGCGGGACTCGCTGGATTCCCTTGGATTCTTGACGGTGACTCCCCTTCCGGCGCATGATGGGGCGAAAGGGACAAGGGTCATCATGGCATCTCGTGCAATCATTCCGGGGCGGGCCGGCATTCCAGGACGGGCGGGCGCGGATTGGCGCGCGGTTCTGCGCCGCAGCCTGCGTCGCAGCCTGGAACTGATCGGCGGCACCGCGCTGTTCGCGCTGATGCTGTTCCTGGCGCTGGCGCTGGCAAGCTACACGCAGACCGACCCTTCGGGCAGCACCGCGGCCGGCGGACCGGTCGAAAACTGGATGGGGTTGCCCGGCGCCTGGGCGGCGGAGCGCGTGCTGATGCTGTTCGGCGCCGCTTCGGTGCTGCTGCTGCCGCTGCTGTTCGTGTTTGCGCGCCGGCTGTGGGAAGCGGCCGGCGACCTGATCGAGGTGGACGAGGACGAAGACCTCGCGCCCGATCCGGGCTGGTGGCGGCCGACGGGCCTGCTGATGGTGGCGATGGTGCTGATCGGCACGATGCTGGCGCTGACCTTCACCGCGCCGCGGTTCGGCCTGCCCGCCGGCATGGGCGGCCTGACCGGCCTGATCGGCGCGGCGGCGGTGCGCGGCATCGCCCACCTTGCCGGGCCTGCCGAGGGTTGGGTCATTCTTCCCGTCGCGCTCGTTTCGCTCTGCGTCGGCGCGCTGATCGCGGGGCGCGTGTTCGCGTTCGACTGGGCGCGCATGTTCCGCCTGCCGCGTCTGCTGCCGGCCCGTGCACCGCAGGCGGCGGAAGGTGCGGATGCCCCGGCAACGCCCGCTTCCAGAAAGGAAAAGGCCGAACGGCGCGAGGCGTCCACGGTCACGCCATCGACCCCGCTGGACGTCGAAACCGCGACCGCGCCGCGCCGGCCGACCGAAATCACCGATCCCTCGCGCACGACCGTGCCCGCCGCCTTCAACGCCAAGGCGCGGCAGGGCGATCTGTTCTCGGAATACGAGCTGCCGGGGCTTGATCTGCTGGTCGAAGCGCCGGCCAGTGCGCAGCCGAAGATCGACAAGCTGGCGCTGGAACGTAACGCGCGCCTGCTCGAGAACGTGCTCGACGATTTCAATGTGAAGGGCGAGATCACCGCCGTCCGCACCGGGCCGGTGGTGACGATGTACGAACTGGAGCCGGCACCCGGCATCAAGGCCAGCCGCGTGATCGGCCTGGCGGACGACATCGCCCGCAACATGAGCGCGATTTCGGCGCGTGTGTCCTCGATCCCCGGGCGCACCGTGATGGGCATCGAGCTGCCCAACGCCGTGCGCGACATGGTCTCGTTCCGCGAAATCGTGGCCTGCGACCGGTTCGTCGACGCCAAGGCGCTGCTGCCGATCATCCTGGGCAAGGACATTGCGGGCGAACCGGTGGTGGCCGATCTGGCCACCATGCCGCACTTGCTGGTGGCCGGCACCACCGGCTCAGGCAAGTCGGTCGGCCTCAACTGTATCCTGCTCTCGTTGCTCTACCGGCTCACGCCGCAGCAGTGCCGCCTGATCCTCGTTGATCCCAAGGTGCTGGAACTCAAGAGCTACGACGACATTCCGCACCTGCTCTCGCCCGTGGTGACCGAGCCGGCCAAGGCCGTGCGCGCGCTGAAGTGGGCGGTCGAGGAGATGGAGCGGCGCTATCGCATGATGTCCTCGGTGGGCGTGCGCAACCTGACCGGCTTCAACGAGAAGGTCCGCACCGCCGAAGCCAAGGGCAAGCCGCTGGGCCGGCGCATCCAGGTGGGCTTCGATCCCGATACCGGCGAGGAACTGTTCGAGGAGCAGCAGCTCGATTACAAGACGCTGCCGCAGATCGTGGTCATCGTCGACGAGCTGGCCGACCTGATGGTCACCGTCGGCAAGGAAATCGAAGTGCTGATCCAGCGGCTTTCGCAGAAGAGCCGCGCCGCCGGCATCCACCTGATCATGGCGACTCAGCGCCCGTCGGTGGACGTCATCACCGGCGTCATCAAGGCCAACCTGCCCACGCGCATCAGCTTCGCCGTCACCAGCCGCATCGACAGCCGCACCATCCTGGGCGAACAGGGCGCCGAACAGCTGCTGGGCAAGGGCGACATGCTCTACAAGCCCAACACCGACCCGATCAAGCGCGTCCATGGCCCGTTCGTGTCGGACGAGGAAGTGGAACGCGTGGCCGACCACTGGCGCGCGCAGGGATCGCCCGAATACGTCGATTCGGTGACCGAGGAACCGGAAGACGGCGGCTTCGGCTTCGACGACATCGATGCCGCGTCCGACAATCCGGAAGACCGCAAGTACCGGCAGGTCTGCCAGCTGGTGTTCGAAAGCCAGAAGGCCTCGGCAAGCTGGATCCAGCGCCAGATGGGCGTGGGCTACAACACCGCGTCGAAATGGATCGAGCGGATGGAAGCCGACGGTCTGGTAGGCCCCGCCAACCACGTCGGCCGGCGCGAAATCTACCGCGATCGCGACGGCAACCCGCTGTAGAACCGGACTCTATCGTTCGCCATCGTCATTGCGAGGGGCGAAGCCCCGTGGCAATCCAGAGCCGAACCCGACACCCTGGATTGCTTCGCTAGCGCTCGCAATGACGACGTTATCAGGTTCCCGGTATTGACGCCGGGGTCTGAGCGCGACTGCCAGCATTTAAGCGAGTCTTAAAGGTTTCTCCGTATTTACCCTGACACGTGCGGCGAAGTCCGTTGGTCGTTGGGGGGCGGTCGCAAGGGATAACGCACGTCGTCGAAAGGCGAGTGGTTGTCATGGAAGCTCTGACCCAGTGCTGGTTCACCCGCGTTCACCAGCCCGAACGCAAGCGCCATCGCGAAGCCGACGGTTCCGTCAGCAGCCTGTGCCGGCATTGCCATCGCCCGATCACCAGTTGGAACCGCCTGAACTGGTTTCTCGCCGGTGGCTTCAACGTCACGCGGCTGGCGGAAACCGCGGCGCGCTTCATCACCGTGCTCGACCGCGAGGACGACTATATCGTCGCCCGCTATCCCGTGGCACATTTGCCGAACGAAGCGGCGGTCGATGCCTTCAAGCTGCAGTTGCGCGAACAACACGGGATGAACGAGCCGGGCAGTTCGCTGGTGCTCGTCGACAGTGGCCGCAAGAAGCGGGGGCGCAAGGCAGCGCCGCCGGCCGATGTCAGCGATGCGGAACCGGATAGCCCGCAAAGCGCTTGATCTGCCGCAGCGAGAAGCTGGACCGCATCGCCGAAACGCCGGGCAACCGGGCCAGGCAATCGCGATGGATGCGGTCGTACTGGGCGAGATCGGCGGCGGCGACGCGCAGCAGGTAGTCGGCCGATCCCGACATCAGGTGGCATTCGAGAATGTCGTCGAAATCGCCCACCGCCCGCTCGAAGCGGTCCATGGCCTCGCGGCTCTGGCTGGTCAGCGTGATCTCGACGAAGACGAGCATGGTCAGCCCCAGCCGGGCCGGATCGATGCGCGCGCTGTAGCCGGAGATGATCCCCTGCGCCTGAAGGGCATGGATGCGCCGGTGGCAGGCGGAGGGCGAGAGGGCGGTCGCTTCCGCCAGGTCCGCGATGGATCGTGACGAATCGCGCTGAAGCGCTTCAATCAGGGCGATGTCCGCTCGATCCATGCGAAAATTTCCCACGCAAGGGCTGTAAAACGGGAAATATCATTATTGTCGACGGTTCGGAAGATACATTCTGGTGAAACTTTCTGCGCGTTCCGGCGTAATCTTTGCGGGACTTTCGACCCTGCGGGAGAACTCCGATGCGCGTAGGCACCGTCCGCGAAATCAAGAATCACGAATACCGCGTCGGCCTGACGCCCGAGAGCGTGCGCGAACTCGCCGCCCATGGCCACGATGTCTGGGTGGAACAGGGCGCGGGTCTGGGCATCGGCGCCACCGACCGCGATTACGAGGCGGCCGGAGCGGTGATCCAGCCCGATGCCCGCGCGGTGTTCGAGGGCTGCGAAATGATCGTGAAGGTCAAGGAACCGCAGGCGATCGAACGCGCGATGCTGCGCGAAGGGCAGATCCTCTACACCTACCTGCACCTTGCCCCCGATCCCGAACAGACCGCCGATCTGGTGCGCTCGGGCGTGACCGCGATCGCCTACGAGACGGTGACGGGGGCGGGCAACACGCTGCCGCTGCTCAAGCCGATGAGCCAGGTGGCCGGGCGCATGGCGATCCAGGCCGGCGCCACCGCGCTGGAAAAGGCGCATGGCGGGCGCGGCGTGCTGCTGGGCGGCGTGCCGGGGGTGATGCCGGGCAAGGTCGCGGTGATCGGCGGTGGCGTGGTCGGCTTCAACGCGGCGCAGATGGCGGTGGGGCTGGGCGCGGACGTGACCATTCTCGATCGCGATCCCGAAGCGCTCGAACGGCTGGGAATCCATTTCGAAAGCCGCGCCAAGACCCGTTTCTCCAACACGGCCAACCTCGCCGAAAGCGTGGCCGAGGCCGACCTCGTGATCGGCGCGGTGTTGATCCCCGGCGCGGCCGCGCCCAAGCTGGTGACGCGCGCCATGCTCGCGACGATGAAGCCCGGCGCGGTGCTGGTGGACGTGGCGATCGACCAGGGCGGTTGCTTCGAGACCAGCCACGCCACGACCCATGCCGAGCCGACCTATCTGGTGGACGGCATCGTCCACTATTGCGTGGCCAACATGCCTGGCGCGGTCGCGCGGACCAGCACCTATGCGCTGAACAACGTGACCCTGCCCCATGCGCTGCGCATTGCCGACCTCGGCTGGCGCGCGGCGCTGCGCGCCGATCCCCACCTTGCCGCCGGGCTGAACGTGCATGCCGGCAAGGTCACGTTCGAGGCCGTGGCGCGCGAACTGGGTTACGAATTCGTTTCTTCGGCCGAAATTCTTCACTGAGTTAACGCCCTTATAACGTCATGGGCTTAGGCTTCGGGGATGGTCCCGGGCCGCAAGATCCTTGTGCTGCTGGCAGCGCTGCTGGGCTGGCTGGTGCCGGCCGTGGCACTTGCCGCGCCGGTCGAGGGCGTGCGGCTGTGCCATGCCGCCGCCGCGATCGACGAAAGCTATGACGCTGTGGCGGCGCGCGCCGCCCGCTGGTCGTGCAATCCGGGCGGCTGGGACATCGCCGCCGATTCCACCTTCCTGCGCTTCACCTTGCCCGAGAACGAGGACGATCTGCCGCGCAGTTTCGTGACTCACGCGGTGCGGTTCGAGAAGGTCACGATCACCGCGATCGACGCCGACGGCGCCCGCCGGACGATCGATTACACGCTGCCCGAGGCGCACCATCTGGAAGCCGCGCCGCTGATGAGCATGGCGCTGCCCGACGTGACCGCCCGCACGCGCGAGGTGGTCGTGCGGATCGACCGCCCGTGGGTAAAGGCGATCTTTTCCGAAGCCGGGCTGGACAGCGCGCCCGAAGGCACCGGCTGGCCCTTGTGGCGCGTGGCGGCGCTGGGCATCGTCTGCGGGATGCTGGTGGTGCCGCTGCTGCTCAACGTGGCGTTCTACAGCGTGCTGCCGGAGCGGTTCGTGGTGTGGCATCTCGTGATGGTGGTGGCCATGCTGGCCCAGACCGCGATCGGCACCGGCTTCATCCACCTGGTCATGACCATCCACGATACGGCCGAAGCGATCATATCCAACATCTGCTATGCCGCGATGGCCGCGGCGGCGATGATGTTCGCGGCGAATTTCCTGGAACCCGAATGCCTCGACCCGCGCCTGCGCGCGTTCATGCGGCGCGCGGCGGCGGTGGTGGCCGTGGTGGGGCTGATCACCACCTTGCAGGCGCCGTTCATGCGCGTGTGGTCGACCACGCTGGTCCACCTCAACATGCTGTTCCCGCTCATCCTCGTCTCGCTGGCGCTGTACGACGCCTGGCGCAAGGGCAGCCGGATGGTGATCTATCCACTGCTGGGCTGGACGCCGGCGATGGGCGTGGGGTTGCTGCGCATCGTCACCTATGTCCTGCCGGGTTCGTCCACGCCCGACGTGTCGGTGCTCTATTCCTTCGCGCTGGCGATCGAGGTGATCGTGACGGCGGTGGGAATCGTCGGCCGCTTCATCCTGCTGCGGCAGGAGCGCGATTCGGCGATGATCCGCGCCGAGGAAATGGAAGGCATCGTCGGGCGCGACCCGCTGACCGGGCTCAACAACCGCCTGTCGATCGAGCGCCGGTTCGATGAACTGCTGTCCGCCGGCTTCCGCACCATGGCGGTGATCGATCTCGATCACTTCAAGGATGTCAACGATACCCATGGCCATGCCACGGGCGATGCGGTGCTGAAGGCCACCGCGCGCGCGATCGCCGGGGACCGCGATACCCACGCGATCCGCATGGGGGGCGAGGAGTTCATGCTGCTGCTGCGGGGGCCGTTCGCTGCCGAACGCGCCGAACGCGCGCGCCGGGCGATTACCGCCCGCGTGGCGGCCGAAGTGGCCGGGCTGGACCGGATCGTCACCGCCAGCATGGGGCTGATCGAATACGACGGCGACAACCCCGACCTGGCCGCGTTCGACAGCCTCTATGCCCACTGCGATCGCCTGCTCTACGAAGCCAAGCGCAGCGGTCGCAACCGCACGGTGCGCGATCTGCTGGCTGGCGAGCCGGTTGAGGCGCTGACGCAGGCGGTGTCGATCTAGGTCGGCTGACGCGGGGCGTTCTCTTGCCCCAGCCGGCCCAACTACCGCAGGCGGGACGTATCGACCCGCTGGAACGAGGCCCGGCGGACAGGCCCGAGATTGACGTTCTGCCTGAACAGGTGGCGCGCCTCGTCGGCTCCCTCGATGGTGACGCAGACCAGGTGGGTTCCACCCGACAGGAGCGTTTCGATGGCGCTGATCGCGATCGTCTCGCGGTGGCACCGGTCGATCACGTCCTGTTCGGCCAGATTCAGGTTCATCGCCCGCGTGACTCTGGTTTCCACCGGCTCCGTCCAGGATTTTGCGGGCGCACGTTTTCTGGAGGCCGTGGGGGTCTTGCTCATGGTTGAATCTCCAATGGGGCGGCGCGCAAGGCCTGACGGCGAAGCACCCGGACGACCTCTATCAGGCCGAGGTCCGAAGCGCCGACGCGCTGGCGCGGAACGTCGATCATGCCGGGATGCACGGTATCAAGGAAGCCGTTGGCCGCCCGGCGTCCGCCCAGCAGCACGAAGGCCAGGTTGAATGCTTCGGCCCGCCGCTTGAGGGCCTGGGGGTCGCTTATGCCGATGCTGCCGTGCGCAATGGCGCCAGCACGGTTCGTGCCGCGCGCGGCCCTCACGATGCCGTGCCCGCCTGGACGGCGGCGCCGCACCAGTCGGGATAGGAAGAGACGCCCATCTTGTCGCGCAGCCGGTCAATCCGTGTCTGATAGTGCTTCACCAGCCTGAAGGCGTCAGCCCTGGCAACGGCGGGCAGCGACGCCGCGCGCATGATCGAGAGCTGGTGGTGATAAAGAAGATGATTAAGGTCCATCGACGTGCTCCGGGCTACTGCGGGAGCGCGACGGTCTCTCAGCCACCCACGTGCAAGACGATAATGGGCGATGGATCGGATATGGGGTGCCAGGGGCCGGATTGCAAGTGCAATCAGGGCATGGGCCGGCGCGATTCAGCCTCCGCCCCATCTGGCAGGAACGGCGCGGCGACGTCCCGGGGCACGCGCAGCAGGCGGCCCGAGGCGCGGTCCAGCAGCGCCCAGGTGGTGCGCGCGCTGACGATCACCTTGCCGGCGGCATTGGTGAAGTCCACGCGCCGGTCGAACCGCGCGCCGGTGGGGCCTTCGGGGATGAAGGTTTCCGCCGTCACGCTTTCGCCCGCGCCGATATTGCCGCGATAATCGATCTCGTGCCGGGTCACGACCCAGACATAGGCGGCCTGGTGCTCCGGCGCGGCCACCGCCTCCCAGTGCGCCACCGCGATGTCCTGCACCCATTGCAGCCACACCGCGTTGTTGACGTGGCCCAGTTCGTCGATGTGCTGCGGCGCGGCGGTGAAGGTCAGGCGGTGGCGGTTGCTCATGCGCGCGGCCTCAGGCGTCCACACCCAGCTGCCACAGGATGAAGGCGAACTCCTCCGCCGTTTCCTTCAGGCTTTCGAACCGGCCGGATTTGCCGCCGTGGCCCGCGCCCATGTTGGTCTTGAGCAGCAGTTCGTGGCCGTCGGTCTTCAGCTCGCGCAGCTTCGCCACCCATTTTGCCGGCTCCCAATAGGTCACGCGCGGATCGTTGAGCCCGGCCGTCACCAGCAGCGGCGGATAGGCCTGGCGCTGCACCTGGTCATAGGGCGAATAGGACAGGATTAGCTCGAACGCGGCCTTGTCCTCGATCGGGTTGCCCCATTCGGGCCATTCGCCCGGCGTCAGCGGCAGGCTTTCGTCGAGCATGGTGTTGAGCACGTCGACGAAGGGCACATGCGCCGCCACCGCGCCCCACAGGCCGGGATCGGAATTGATCACCGCGCCCATCAGTTCGCCCCCGGCCGATCCGCCGGAAATGCTGATTCGGCCGGCTTGCGTGAACCCGCGCGCGATCAGGCCTTTGGCCACGTCCACGAAATCGTTGAAGGTGTTGGTGCGCTGTTCCAGCTTGCCCGCCTTGTACCACGCGCGGCCCAGATCGTCGCCGCCACGGATATGCGCGATGGCATAGGCGAAGCCGCGATCGACAAGGCTGAGGCGCGAGGTCGAGAAACCCGGGCCGATGGCGATGCCATAGGCGCCGTAGCCATAGAGGTGCAGCGGTCCGCCGGGCTTGCGGTCCTTGCGCCAGACCACGCTGACCGGAACCAGCGTGCCATCGCGCGCCGCGATGTCCAGCCGCGCGGTATCGTAGAGCGAGGCGTCGTAGCCCGAAGGGATTTCCTGCACCTTCAGCAGGGTGAGGCTGCGGGTGGCCACGTCGTAGTCATAGACCGAGGCCGGGCTGACCATCGATTCGTAGCCGACGCGCAGCACGGTCATGGCCCATTCGGGATTGTCGCCGAGGCTCGCCTCGTAGCTCGCTTCGGGGAACGCGATCGGCTCGACCCTGGCGGGATCGTCGTAATAGTGCACCTCGATCCGGTCCAGCCCGCGCACCCGCCCTTCGACCACGTAGAAATCGCGGAACAGTTCGAACCCGGTCAGATAGAAATCGTCGCTTCCCGCGATCAGCGTGGTCCAGTTGCCCGGATCGGCGAGCGGCGCGGTGGCGAGGCGGAAGTTCTCGTGGGTGTCGTTGGTGTGGATGTAGAGCACGCCGTCACGCTCATCGACGTCGTATTCTACCCCCTTCGCGCGGGGCTTGACGAGGATCGGCGGGGCCAGCGGATCGGCGGCGGGGATCAGGCGCGTCTCGCCGGTCTCGTGGTCGCCGGTCGAGACGATCAGCCACTTCTCGTTGGCCGAAAGCGCGGCGCCGACGCGGAAGCCCTCGTCATCCTCGTGGTACAGTTCGATGTCGCTTTCGACCGGCTGGCCCAGCCAGTGCAGCCGCGCGTTGTCGGTGCGCCAGTTCTCGTTGGCGAGCGAATAGACGAGGCCCGTATCGTTCGCGACCCAGATCAGGCCGGACAGCGTGCCCGGGATTTCATCGGGCAGCACTTCGCCGGTGGCGATCACCTTGATCCGCGCGGTGAAGCGCTCGGAGCCGTTGTCGTCCACCGACCAGGCCAGCCGCGTGCCGTCGTTCGAAACTGCGATCGCGCCCAGGCGGAAGTAGTCCAGCCCCTCGGCGAGCGCCACTTCATCGAGAATCAGCTCGTCGGCGCTGCCATCGTCCGCCGCGCCCACCGGGCGGCGCCACCACTTCTTGTACTCCGCGCCTTCCTCGAATTCGATCCAGTAGAGCCAGTGGCCGTCCTTCTGCGGCACCGACTTGTCCGCCTCCTTGATGCGCCCGCGCATTTCGCGGAACAGCGCGTCGATCACCGGCTGGCGATCGGCCATGCGGCTTTCGAACCACGCATTTTCGGCTTCGAGATGGGCGAGGACGGCCGTGTCGGTGACCTCGGGATAGCCGGGATCGCGCAGCCAGGCGTAATCGTCGGTGACGATGATGCCATGGTGCGTGATGCTGTGCGGTTTCTTCGCGGCGACGGGAGGTGTGGCAATGCTCATTCCCCGCATCTATGTTGCCTCCATGATGCCCGCAAGGCGGGCTGCCTTCATTCAGGACGATCCCATGTTGATGCACACTCACGAAGCCCGCCTCGATGCCCTGCGCAAGCAACTGGCGCAGGACGGCCTCGATGGCTTCGTCATCCCGATTTCCGACGAGCACATGAGCGAATATGTCGGCGCCTATGCCCAGCGGCTGGCGTGGCTGACCGGCTTCGGCGGCTCGGCCGGCACCGCGGTCGTGCTCAAGGACGAGGCCGCGATCTTCGTCGACGGGCGCTATACCCTGCAAGTGCGCGAGCAGGTCGATGGCCGGCTCTACAGCTATCAGTCGGTGCCGCAGACCAGCCCCGCCGCGTGGCTGGGCGACCATGCGCCCGAAGGCGCGCGGATCGGCTATGACGCCTGGCTGCACGGCCGGCCGTGGGTGGAATCGGTGGCGAGCGCGCTGTCCGTGCGCGGTGCGCGGCTGGTGCCGGTGGAGTCGAATCCCGTTGACGCGGTCTGGGCGGACCGGCCCGCGCCTTCGATCGCGCCGGCGCTGGTCCACGCTGAGGAACACGCTGGCCAGTCCGCCTCCGAAAAGCGCGCGGCCGTTGCGGAATGGCTGGCGGAGCGCAAGCTGGACGCGGTCGTCGTGTCCGCGCTCGATTCGATCGCCTGGCTGCTCAATATCCGGGGCGCGGATGTGGATCGCACGCCGCTGGCGCTGTCGTTCGTGCTGGCGCACGCCGATGGCACCGCCGATCTGTTCATTGCGCCCGAAAAGGTCACGCCGGCGCTGGTCCAGCACCTGGGCAACGCGGTGCGCATCCATGATCGCGAGGGGTTCGTGCCCGCGCTGGAGGCGATGGCGGGCAAGCGCATCGCGGTTGACCCGGAGCGCGCCGTCGCCGCGATCTTCGCCACGCTCGATCGTGCCGGGGCCAAGACCATTGCGCTGACCGATCCCGTGGTGCTGCCCAAGGCGATCAAGAACGAGGTCGAGAAGGCGGGCCAGCGCGCGGCGCAGGCGCGGGATGGGGCGGCGGTTTCGCGCTTCCTGCACTGGCTCTCGGTGGAAGCGCCGCGCGGCGGCGTGACCGAACTGGCGGCGGCCGACCGGCTCGAAGCCTTCCGCGCCGAAGGCGGATTGCTGCGCGACCTGTCGTTCGACACGATCTCCGGCGCGGGGCCGAACGGCGCGGTCGTCCACTATCGCGTCAGCGAGGAAACCAGTCGCACGCTGGAGCCGAACAGCGTCTATCTCGTCGATTCGGGCGCGCAGTATGTCGATGGCACCACCGACATCACCCGCACGGTCTGGGTCGGTCCGGAGCAGCCGCCGGCGGAGGTCCGAGACCGCTTCACCCGCGTGCTCAAGGGCCATATCGCGCTGGCCCGGGCGGTGTTTCCCAAGGGCACGGCCGGCAGCCAGCTCGACAGCTTCGCCCGCCAGTTCCTGTGGTCGGCGGGGCTGGACTACGCGCACGGCACCGGCCACGGCGTCGGCAGCTTCCTGTCGGTGCACGAAGGGCCACAGCGCATCGCCAAGGCCGCGGGCGGGCAGGCCGGCACGGGACAGGTGCTGATGCCGGGCATGATCCTGTCGAACGAGCCGGGCTACTACAAGACCGGCGCCTATGGCATCCGCATAGAAAACCTGGTGCTGGTGGAGCCGCGCGACATTGCCGGCGCGGAAGGCGATTTCTACGGCTTCGAGACGCTGACGCACGTTCCGATCGACCGGAATCTGGTGGATGTCGCCCTGCTCGCGCCCGAAGAGCGGGACTGGTGGAACACCTACCATGCGCGCACGCTCGCGCTGCTTTCTCCCCAGCTCGAAGGTGCGGATCGCGGCTGGCTGGAAAGCGCCTGCGCGCCGCTTTGAGAGGCGATATGTTCGTGTTATGTTCCAGCCATCATGATTCGCTGAAGGGAGAGTTTAGATGATCGGATACGTAACGCTGGGCACCAACGATCTGGAACGCGGCGCGAAGTTCTATGATGCGCTGACCGCGGAACTGGGCGTGGGCCGGATGATGGAATGGGATGGCGCGATTGCCTGGGGTGCGCCCGGCGGTGGCGCGGGCATCGGCCTGACCAAGCCCTTCGACGGCAATGCCGCCTCGGTCGGCAATGGCGTGATGGTGGCGTTCGAGGCGAAGGACAAGGAACAGGTGGCCCGGCTGCACGCGATCGCGCTGGCCAACGGCGGTACCTGCGAAGGCGAACCGGGGCCGCGCGGCGATGGCGGGTTCTATGCCGCCTATTTCCGCGATCCCGATGGCAACAAGCTCAACGCCTTCCTTATGGCGGCCCCGGAATGACGGAGATCGGGGCCGGCCACCGGCTGGCGGAGAACCCTGTCCATCTCGGCCTCGGCGCACGCGCCGTGGCCGAGCCGGCCTTCACCGGGATGGAATGGTATGCCGGCTATGTCGCGCGCCATGCCGGTGACGGGAAGGAAGGGCGGCTGGTCAACCTGTTCCGTTTCGCCGAAAGCTGGGACAGCTGGGAAATGCACCCGGCTGGCGACGAAGTGGTGCTGTGCCTGTCGGGCGGGATCGTGCTGCATCAGGAGTTTCCCGACGGCCGGCTGGAGCAGGTCCGGCTCGTGCCCGGCGAATATGCGATCAATCCGCCGGGCGTGTGGCACACCGCCGATATCGTCGCCACGGATGCCGCGGGCGAGGCATCGGCGCTGTTCATCACGGCGGGCATCGGGACCGAGCATCGCGCCCGCTGACGACGCGGTAAAGGGGCCAGGCGGGGCGTTCGCTTGCCGCCACATGAACGGTCTCTTTCAAACGCGACAAATTACGACAATGTCGGGCCGGCGCCGGGATATTTGCGCGACAACTGCTTCCTATACCCTGCTCATGGACGTTGCGAAGGCCGCCAGCCTCCCCTGAAGGGGTTCCCCTCCCTCCCTCTCGCCCCTTCATGGCGGCCCCGCAACGCCCTCCCCTTGCTGCACACACGGGAGTCAGGATCGATGAAGAAGATTGTTCTGGGCATTTCCGCCGCCGCGCTCGCGCTCGGCGCCGGCGCCCTCTATGCCGCCGCGCCCGAAGGTCCGGCGGGTGATGTCACCTGGGCCGAAGCCAAGGCCAAGGCCGACGAGATGTGGGCTAAGCTCGACGTCAACAAGGACGGCAAGCTCGACCAGGCCGATCGCGATGCCAAGGTCCTGCAGAAGTTCGACGCGATCGATACCAACCACGATGGCTCGATCAGCCGCGACGAGTTTCTGGCCCATCACAACGCGATGCGCGGCCCCGGTGCCGATGGTCCGGGCGCCGGTCCGGGCCAAGGCCATCGCTGGCATCGCGGCGGACGCGGCGGTCCGCAAGGACGTGGCCCCGGTCCGGACGGCCCGGCTATGCATGGCGGCATGATGGGCGGTCCCGGCATGGTGCTGCGCATGGCGGATGCCAACAAGGATGGCGTTGTGACCAAGGCCGAGTACGATGCGGCTGTGAAGGCGCATTTCGACAGGGTCGATACCAACCATGACGGCAAGATCAGCAAGGAAGAACGCAAGGCCGCGCGCGATGCCATGCGCGCCCGCTTTGGCCGAGGGCCGGGCGGGCCGGGTGCCGCCGGCGACGATGCGCCTCCGCCGCCGCCTCCGGGCGAATGACGGGGAGCGGCGAAGCGCATGAACGAACCTTCGCCGATCCGGGTCCTGCTCGTCGACGATGAGGCGGCCCTGCGCGAGCCCCTGGCGGACTACCTCGTTCGCCAGGGGTTTGCCGTGACGCAGGCCGGCACCGCCGCCGAGGCACGCAGCCGTCTGGTCGAGGCCGCGTTCGACATCGTGCTGCTCGACATCATGATGCCGGGCGAGGACGGGCTTTCGCTGTGCCGCCATCTGGTCGAGGCGCGGCAGATCCCGGTCATCTTCATCACCGCCAAGGGTGAAGCCACTGATCGCATCGTCGGGTTGGAAATCGGCGCCGACGACTACGTGGTCAAGCCGTTCGATCCGCGCGAACTGGTCGCGCGCGTGCGCAGCGTGCTGCGGCGCGCGGTGCGGCAGGCGGCGGAACCGGCCGACGCGGTGGTCTATGAATTCGAAGGCTGGCAGCTCGATCCGCTCAAGCGCCGGCTGACCGATCCGGAAGGCGCGCTGGTCGCGATCTCCTCCGCCGAGTTCCGCCTGCTGATGGCCTTCCTCGATCATCCGCGCCAGGTGCTCGATCGCGATCGTCTGCTCGACATGGTGCAGGGGCGCGAGGCGCACCTGTTCGATCGCGCGGTCGACAACCAGATCAGCCGCCTGCGCCGCAAGGTGGAGGTGGATAGCCGCAATCCGCAACTGATCCAGACGGTCTGGGGCGGTGGCTACATGCTGGCCACCGAAGTGCGCAAGATCGCGTCGCGGGGGTAGTCGCTTGTTTCGAGACCTGCCCCGCGCCTTTTCCCGTTTCGTGCCCTGGCCGCGCAGCTTGCAGGGGCAGATGCTATTCGCCATCGCCATCGCCCTGTTGATCGCGCAGAGCCTTTCGGCGGCGCTTATCTGGCGCGCGCAGCATGAACGGCACGTGGGCGCGCTGGTGAACTCCGCCGCCTTCCGTCTGCTTGGCCCTCCGCTCTATGGCGCGGAGGGCGGCGAACGGAGCGGAATGCGGCGCGATCGCTGGCCGGAAGCGCGCGAAGGCGGCCCTCCGGGGGCGCCCGGCTTCCGGCGTCGTCCGCCGCCGCCCGATGACGGCTACAGGCTGCCACGCCCCTTGCGCGTGCGCGTGGATAACGCCAGCCCCGAACAGCCCGGCGACCGGCGCATCGCCGCAGCCGAGAAGAATCTGACCGAAGTGCTGGAAAACCAGGGCGTCGCGGTGTCACAAGTGGTCGTGCTCGAACGCGATCCCCATCAGGACAGCGTGATTGCCGAATGGTGGGAACAGCAACGCCACCGCTTCGCCGCCTTCAGCAATGGCGAACCGCCGCCGCGCCTGGTGATCGCCTCGTTCAAGCGCTCCGACGGCACGTGGCTGTCCGCGCGCGTCCTGACGCCGGCGGGCGAGCGGCAGTTGCTGATCTCGTTGCTGTGGCAGACCGTGCTGTTGTACCTCGTCCTCATCGGCGCGGTGGCGCTGATCCTGCGTCGCATCGCGCAGCCGCTCAAGGCGCTGACGCGGCGGGTGGAGGCCTTCGCCCGCGACCGCAGCGTCGATGGGCAGCTCGTCCCCGGCGGGCCGGAAGACATCCGCCGCCTGATCGAGGCGCACAACGCGATGGAAGCACGCATCGCCGGGCTGCTCGACGAAAAGGACGTGATGCTGGGGGCGATCGGCCACGATCTGAAAACGCCGCTGGCGGCGCTGCGCGTGCGGATCGAGGCGGTGGAGGACGATGCCGAGCGCGGCCGGATGGCCAAGGTGATCGAGGACATCAACCGCTCGCTCGACGATATTCTTTCGCTGGCGCGCGTCGGCCGCCCGTCCGATCCGCTGGAAATGACCGAACTGTCCGCGCTGGTGGCCGATGTGGCCGACGAGTTCGAGGACATGGGCGAGGACGTGACGCTGGGCGATACCGCGCGCATCGTCCTGCCGGTGCGGGCCACCTGGCTGCGCCGCGCGATGCGCAACCTGGTGTCCAACGCCCTGCGCTATGGCCAGCGCGCGCGCGTATCGCTGGCGCGCGAGGGCAATCAGGCGGTGCTGCGGGTCGAGGATGACGGGCCGGGGATTCCCGAAGGCGAGATCGCCCGGATGATGGAGCCGTTCACGCGGCTGGAAGCCTCGCGCAATACCGCGACCGGCGGCACCGGGCTGGGGCTGACGCTGGCGCGGGCCATCGCCGACCAGCACGGCGGATCGCTCGTGCTGGCCAATCGCGTGGAAGCGGGCCGGATCGCAGGGCTGGTGGCGACGCTGCGCCTGCCCGTGACGTGACAGAAATATCCCGGCACGCACGGGGCCTGCCGGGATGGAGTTTTATGCCAAGCTGCTAAGATGCTGACGCATCACAGCTTGGAAATGCTCAAGCGCCGCACGGGCTTGACCCAAATGCGGTGCGTGATGCTCACCGCATTTGGGCTTACTTGATCTTCGCCACCGCCGCGGACAGTTCCGCGCCGCGTGCGTCCTTGAGCACGCCGCAATCGCGGACCCGCTCGATTGTGCGTTCCAGTTCCAGCGCGCCGCTGCGGCCGGCGAAGCGGGGGCGCAGGGCCTCGAATTCCTTCGCCTGATCGGCCGAGCAGAACCCGGCCAGCGTCGAGGGCAGCCGCGCGGCGAGGAAGATGCCGCCCGAGCCGCTGAGCATCTCGTCGAGATGCGCCTTGAGCCATGTGTAGCCGATCTCGCGCGTTTCGGGCGTCACCAGAATACCAGCGATCATGCTGAGCCGCTCGCTGGGGCGCAGCCGGGCATCCTTGAACCCGTCGAGCACCCAGCGCGCGGTTTCGGCATCGCCGCTGGCGGCCACGGCGCGCAGGGCGCTGGGGCGGAACACCGGATCTTCCGATCCGAGCGCGACGCCCGCCAGCTTCTGCGCCCCCGCCAGCTTCGCCTGGCCCAGCCATGCCCGCATCCCCGATCCGTAGAACGCGGGATCGAGCGCGGCCTTGTCGCCGCCGAGCAGCCCGTCCGTCGCCGTGGCGAGCCGCGCGCGCAGCGCCGGATCGCGCGCCGTGTCGGACAGGGTGGCGACCAGCGCCACGCGCCGCTGCGCCTTGTCGGGATCGTCGCCGGCATGGGCGCCGGCGCGCGGATCGAAGCCCATCGCTTCAAGCTGCGGGGCATAGAGCCTGTCGACGAAGCGCCGGAACGCGGGCTTGGCGGCTTCGTCGATCACGCCGCGCGCGGCCATCGCTTCGAGCAGCGATGTGGCGTTGCCGCTGGCGTAGCTGTCGGGATTGCGGGCCAACGCCTCGGAGGCGGCGATGACTTGCGCCGGCGTGGCGCGCCCCGCCATGAAGCTGGCCGCGATGCTGTCTTCCAGCGCCTGCGCCTCGCCGCCCGGCAGACTGGCCGCGCTGGCGATCAGCTTGTCCCATTCCGCCGCGGGCAGTTCGAAGCGATAGTATCCGGTGCCGCCGGCATTGGGCATCACCGGCCCCTTGCCCTTCAGCGTCAGCTTCATCGACGGCCCGGTCATCAGCGAACACTGGCGATCGTCCCCCTGCCGCGCGCAAAGCGGAATGCCCCATTGCGTGGCGGGGGCGGGGGTGCCCAATCGGACGTAGCGGCTCTGCGTTACCGTCCAGGCGCCGTTCTTGCCGTCCGCGAACGTCACCAGTGGCACGCCTTGCTGGTCGGTGAAGCTCTGCATCGCCGAAAGGATGCGCGGATCGCCCGCCGCATCGGCCATCGCGCCGAAGAAGTCCGCGCTGGTGGCGTTGCCATAGCGGTGCTTGGCCATGTAGCCGCGCACGCCATCGCGGAAGCGCGTATCGCCCATGAACGCGGCGATCATCGCCACGACATGCCCGCCCTTGCCATAGGTGATCGTATCGAACGCGGCGTCGATATCCGCGTTCTTCGGGATCGGCTGGTGGATCGGCCGCCCGGCGATCAGCGCGTCGATGTTCATCGCGCCGAAGCCTTCCTCCAGCGCGCCCGCGCCGATGTTGAGGTCCGGCCGCCATGCGTTGCCGATGCGGAAGCCCATCCAGTTGGCGAAGCTTTCGTTCAGCCAGATGTCGTCCCACCACGCCGGGGTGACGAGATCGCCGAACCACTGGTGCGCCAGCTCGTGCGCCACCACCATGCCGAAGGTGCGCTTCTGGCTGGTCGATGCCTTGTCGTCCATCACCAGGATGGAGTCTTCATAGAGATCGGCGCCCGCGTTCTCCATGGCGCCGGGCATGATCGGCGCGGTGATCTGGTCGAGCTTGGGATAGGGGAAGGACTGGCCGAAATAGGCTTCGAGGTGCTGGACGATGCCCTTGGTGCCTTCCAGCGCGAAGGCCAGCTTGTCAGCGTTCTGCTTCGTCGAAACCACGCGGATGGGCAGCGGTGCGGCGCGCTGCGGGGTGGCGGGCACGGTGCCTTCGACGGTGGCGAACGGCCCGACCATCATCGCCACGAGATAGCTCGGCAGCGGCAGCGTCGGCGCGAAGGTGTGGACGGACATCCCGTTTTCGGTCCGCGTCGCGGTCTCCGGCGCGTTGCTCACCGCCTTGAGCCCGGCGGGGGTGCGCAACGTGACCGTCCACGGCGTCTTGAAGCCGGGCTCGTCGAAGCCGGGGAAGGCGGCGCGTGCGTCGATCGATTCGAACTGGGTCCAGCTGTACCAGTCATCGCCCACTTTTACGCGGAACATGCCGGCCGGCCCTTCGCCGAACGGTGCGTCGTAATCGAACGCGAAGGTCACCGCGCCGGCGGGCAGCGCTTCGGGGAAGGTCAGCAGCGCAACCCCGGTGGGATCGACTTGCGCGAACGTGCCGGTCAGCGTCTTGCCGCCAGCCGTGGCGGTCACGCGCGAAACCTTCAGTTCCTTGCCGTGCAGCCAGACGAAGCGGCTGGCCTTGCGGCTGGTGGCGTCGATCTCGACGTGGCCGGAAAACCGCTCCTTCGCCGGATCGACGGTCAGGTCCAGCCGGTAGGTGGAGGGCACGACCGAACCGTCGAGCTTGCCGGCGGGCATGGGGCCGGCTTCGGCGGGAATGGATGCGGCGGCGGTGGCAGCAGCGGTTTCGGCGTGGGCGAGGGGAATCGCGGCACAGCTCGCAAGCATGGTCGCGGCAAGGAACAAGGAGCGCATGAAAGCCTTTCCGGAAATGGAAAATGCGCCTGCCTAGGGCCTAACCGGTTTCATGCGCAACCGCGTTCGACGAACACGCGATGGTGTTCGTCGAACATGCGTGGTCACAATGGGCGGCCACGCGGAGCGATCAGCGCAGCAATCCGCCCAGCAGGCCGCGCGCGAAGCGGCCGAACGCGGCGCCGCCCAGGCTGGTGGCGACCGAGCCGACCACCGCGCTCAGGCCGGATTCGACGGGCGAGGCGCGCGTCTTCTTGCCGCTGATCTGCGCCGCGATCACCGCGCCGGCGGACGAAGCCACCGCGCCGATCGCGGCCTTGCCGGCCTTGTCCCACAGCGAGGGCGACTGGCGTGGCGCCGCGCGCTGTGCCTCCGTGCCCTGTTCCTGCACCTGCTGCGCGGCGGCGGCGGCATCGGCGGCCTTCTGGGCCAGCACTTCGGCGGCGGATTCGCGGTTCACGGCGGTATCGTACTTGCCTTCCACCGGGCTGGACGCCTGGATCGCGGCACGTTCGGGCGCCGAGACCGGCCCCAGCCGCGAACGCGGCGGCGCGATCAGCGTGCGCTGCACCACGCCGGGGGCGCCATCGTCATCCAGCGTGGACACCAGCGCCTCGCCCACTTTCAGTTCGGTGATCGCCTTTTCCACGTCGAGATCGGGGTTGATGCGGAAGGTCTGCGCCGCCGCCTTGATCGCCTTCTGGTCGCGTGGGGTGAAGGCGCGCAGCGCGTGCTGCACGCGGTTGCCAAGCTGGCCGGCAATCTTTTCGGGAATGTCGATCGGGTTCTGCGTGACGAAATAGACGCCCACGCCCTTCGAGCGGATCAGGCGGACGACCTGCTCCACCTTGTCGAACAGCGCTTCGGGCGCATCGTCGAACAGCAGGTGCGCCTCGTCGAAGAAGAACACCAGCACGGGCTTTTCGGGATCGCCCACTTCCGGCAGCGCCTCGAACAGTTCGGACAGCAGCCACAGCAGGAACGTGGCATAGAGCTTGGGGCTCTGCATCAGCTTTTCCGCGGCGAGAATGTTGACCAGGCCCCGGCCCTTGTCGTCGGTGCGGATGAAGTCGTGAATCTCGAACGCCGGCTCGCCGAAGAAGCGGTCCGCGCCCTGGCTTTCGAAGGCGAGCAACTGGCGCTGGATCGCGCCGACGCTGGCCTTGGTGACGTTGCCGTACTTGGTGGCGAGTTCGCCGGCGTTTTCCGCGCAGGCGACCAGCACCGCCTGCAGATCGTCCATGTCGATCAGCAGCAGGCCGTTCTCGTCGGCATAGCGGAAGGCGATGTTGAGCACGCCTTCCTGCGTTTCGTTCAGGCCCATCAGCCGCGCCAGCAGCAGCGGCCCCATTTCCGAGATCGTGGTGCGGATCGGGTGGCCGCTTTCGCCATAGAGATCCCAGAACACCGCCGGATTGTCGGAATAGGCATAATCGGTGATGCCCAGTTCCTTGGCGCGCGCTTCCAGCTTGTCGGCGTTCTTGAAAGTGGGGCTGCCGGGCATGGCGATGCCCGAAAGATCACCCTTCACGTCGGCCAGGAACACCGGCACGCCGCGCGCGGAAAACTGTTCGGCGATGCCCTGCAGCGTCACCGTCTTGCCCGTGCCGGTCGCGCCCGCGACCAGCCCGTGCCGGTTGGCCCGGCCGAGGCGCAGCACCTGCCGTTCGCCGTTCGCGCCGAGGCCAAGGTAGATATCGTCCATGTAACAGTCGTCCCCGCAAGAAAGCGTCCGGTCCCGGCACCGGTTTACGAACAGGTGGCGCGCGGTGCGAGAGGTTTTTGCATCCGCGGCGGTGTGCCGCTAAAGCGCGCGCCACCGGCCATGGACCAGACGCCTTTCATCCTGCTTGACGATGCCCGCAGCGACGATGCTCGCAACGGTGGGGCGAGCGACGCGCGCGTCTATCGCGATCCGCGCGAGATCGTCGTCGCGCGCCGGCCGGAGGAGGTGGCGCAGGCGCTGGACCGGATCGGCGCCGAGCCGGGCGAATGGGCAGGCTATATTGCCTACGAGGCCGGGCTGGCGCTGGAACCGCGCCTGCTGCCGCTGGCCGCCGCGCGCACCGGCGCGACCGGGCCGCTGGTGTGGTTCGCGCGCTTCGCCACGATGGAGACCATTCCGGCCGATGCGGTGGAGGATTGGCTGGAGCGGCAGGGCGCGGGTTCCGGCAGTCTTGGTCCGCTCGATCCGCAAGTCTCGATCGGCGGCTATGGCCGCGCGTTCGATCGGGTGCAGGAAGCGATCCGCGCAGGCGACATCTATCAGGCGAACCTCACCTTTCCGCTCGGCGGAAGCTGGCATGGCGATCCGCTGGCGATCTATGCCGCGATCCGCCGCGATGCGCGCGCCGGCTATGGCGGGGTTTGCTGGGACGGATCGCACTGGCACCTGTCGTTCTCGCCCGAACTGTTCTTCGCACTGAAGGACGGCTTGGCCACGGTCCGCCCGATGAAGGGCACCGCGCCGCGCGGCGAAACGCCCGAACAGGACGAGGCGTTCCGCGCCGGGCTGGCGGGCAACGCCAAGGACCGCGCGGAAAACCTGATGATCGTGGACCTCATGCGCAACGATCTGTCGCGCGTGGCGGTACCCGGCAGCGTCCGCGTCGAGCAGCCTTTCGCGATCGAGAGCTATCCCACGGTGCACCAGATGGTCACCACCGTCCGCGCCCGGCTCATGGCTGGCGCGGGTGCGCGCGAACTGGTGCGGGCGATCTTTCCGTGTGGCTCGATCACCGGCGCGCCAAAGATTCGCGCGATGGAACTGATCGATGTGGCCGAACGCGATGCGCGTGGCCCCTATTGTGGCGCTTTCGGCCGGATCGACGCCTCTGGTGATGCGGCATTCAATGTGGCAATCCGTACGGTGCGCCTCGATCCCCGGACGGACCGCGCGGTCATGGGGGTGGGCTCCGCGGTCGTGGCGGATTCCGCGATGCTGGGCGAATGGCGGGAATGCGTGGTAAAGGGGGATTTCTTGCGCCTGTCCGCCGGCAATGCCGATCTGATCGAAACGATGGCCTTCGATCCCGCGCAGGGCATCGCGCTGCTCGAACTGCATCTGGAACGCATCAAGGCGAGTGCGGCCGTGCTGGGCTTCGCGTTCGATCGCCATGCCGCGCGCAACGCCATCCATGCGCTGTGCTTCGATCTGGAAGCGCCATCGAAAGTGCGGCTGGTGGTGTCGAAGGCCGGCGCGCTGGCGCTGGAGGCATCGGCGCTGCCCACGCCCGCCGATGGTCCGGTGACGTGCGCCGTGCTGCCGCTGCCGGTGGCCGAGGGCGACTGGCGGCTGCGCCACAAGACATCGGATCGCGGTTTCTACGAAGCGGCGCTGCGGGCGGCGAAGGCGGCCGGCGCGGGCGAGGCGCTGTTCCTGCGCGATGACGGGTTGCTGACCGAAGGCAGCTTCACCAATCTTTTCGTCGAGCGGGAGGGGCTGCTGCTCACGCCGCGCGCCGAACACGGCCTGCTGCCGGGTGTCCTGCGCCGCAGCCTGATCGAGAGTGGGCGCGCGGCGGAAGCGGACCTGACGCTGGAGGATCTCTCCGACGGCTTCTTCATCGGCAACGCCCTGCGTGGCCTGCTGCCGGCGCGACTGCTCGGCGAACAGGCATGACCGACTCCACCCTGAGCGGCGCGCTGGCGCGCATCGCGCCGTCGCGCACCACGGCGATGACGGACCGTGCCATGGCGCTGCGGGCCGAAGGGCGCGACATCATCTCGCTGTCCGTCGGCGAGCCCGATTTCGCCACGCCCGCCCATGTCGTCCAGGCGGCGAAGGACGCGCTCGACGCCGGCGACACGAAGTACACCGCCGTCGCCGGATCGGCGCGGCTGCGTGCGGCGGCTGCGCTCCATTTCGAGCGTGATCTCGGCATCGTCGTTCCGCCGGCGCAGGTGATCGTCAGCGCCGGGGGCAAGCAGGCGATCTTCCACGCGCTGCTCGCCACGCTCGATCCGGGCGACGCGGTGCTGATCCCCAGTCCGTGGTGGGTGAGCTATCCGGAAATCGTGCGCTTCGCCGGCGCCGAGGTGGTGGACCTGCCGACGCGGGCGGACGGGGGCTTTCGCATCAGCGCCGCGCAGCTCGAGGCCGCGATCACGCCCGCCACGCGCTGGCTGCTGCTCAACAGCCCCGGCAATCCCACCGGCGCGACCTATCCGGCGGAAGAGCTGCGCGCGCTGGGCGATGTGCTGCGCCGCCACCCGCGCGTGCTGGTGATGAGCGACGATATCTATGCCCCGCTCCGCTATGGCGCGGGTGCGCACGCCACGCTGGCGGTGGAATGCCCGGACCTGGCCGATCGCGTGCTGACCGTATCCGGCGTGTCCAAGAGCCACGCGATGACCGGCTTCCGCATCGGCGTCGCCGCCGGGCCGCTGTGGCTCATCAACGCCATGGCGCGGCTGCAATCGCATTCCTCGGGCAATCCGGCCTCGATCAGCCAGGCGGCCGCGGTTGCCGCGTTCGAAGGCCCGCAGGATTTCCTGCTCGACTGGCGCGAACGGTTCCGCGCGCGCCGCGACCTGTGCGTGGCGGCGATCAACGCGATTCCGGGGCTTTCGACCCCGGTTCCGGATGGCGCGTTCTATTGCATGGTCGATGCCGCGCCGCTGATGGCGCGCTTTGGCGGCGAAGGCCCCAACGCGGACGAGGCGCTGTGCCTGCATTTGCTGGAGCACGGCGTCGCCGTGGTCGCGGCTTCGGCATTCGGCGGGCGCGACGGCTTTCGCATCAGCTTCGCCGCCGATGAGGCGACGCTGGAAGAAGCCTTGCGGCGCATTGCAAAGGCGGTGGCATGATCGATTTTTCCATCCTGTTCGAAGACGGCGAAGCGCTGGTGATCGACAAGCCCGCCGGTCTGCCGCTCGACCGGCCGCGCGCGGGCGGGCCGTGCCTGGAGGACCATCTCGACGATCTGCGGTTCGGCTTCCAGCGTGAGCCGTTCCCGGTTCACCGGCTCGATCGCGATACGTCGGGCTGCCTGCTGCTGGCGCGCAATCCGAAGGCGCTCAAGCGCTTCTCCGCCGCGTTCGAGGCGCGGCAGGTGGACAAGGTCTATCTGGGCGTGGTGGCGGGGCCGGTGGAGGGCGAAAGCGGCACGGTGAGTCTCAGCCTGTCCAAGGTTAGCACCGAAAAGGACGGCTGGCGGATGATCCCGGCCAAGAAGGGCAAGCCCGCCGTCACCCACTGGCGGGTGGTGGAACGGCGCGACGCGCTGACTCTGGTGGAATTCCGCCCCGAAACTGGCCGCACCCACCAGATCCGCGTGCACGCCCTGGCGGGGCTGGGCCATGCGCTGGTGGGCGATCCCGTGTACGGAAACGGCAAGGGCGCGAAGCGGACGATGCTGCACGCCGCCGCGCTCACCGTCCCGCGTGAAGGCAAGCCGCCGATCGAAGCGCAGTCGCCCTTGCCGCCGGATTTCCACGCGCTGGGATTCGATCTTGGCTGACGATGCCGACCAGATCATCGCCCGGGCGCTGCCGCTGATCGAGGAGAGCTTCATCGCGGCGGCCGGGCCGGGCGGGCAGAACGTCAACAAGGTGGCGACGGCGGTGCAGGTGCGGCTCGACGTTTTCGCGCTGCGCCTCTCGCCGCCGGTCTTTCACCGGCTGAAGGAACTGGCCGGCAGCAAGTTCACCGCCAAGGGCGAGATCGTGCTGACCGCGCGCAGCCACCGCACGCAGGAAGCCAACCGCGAGGATGCGCGCAAGCGCCTGGCCGATCTGCTGCGCGAGGCGACGAACCTGCCGGGAAAGCGCGCCAAGTCCCGCCTCAACCGCGTGGGCAAGACCGCGCGGCTGGAAGGCAAGAAGAAGCGTGGCGCGGTGAAGGCCGGGCGCGGCAAGGTGCGGCTGGACTGAAGCAGTGCCGCAGCCGCCTTGTTCTTACCCAGCGGTCGCCCCCATCACCGCGCGGCCGTCGGCGGCATAGGCGCCCAGTTCGTAGCCCGCGTCCGCGCGGCGGAAGGCAAGGTGCAGCGGCTCGTCCGCCACGGCCGGCGAAAGCCCGCGAAAGGCGAAGCGTTCCAGCACGTTGTCGCCCAGTTGCCGCCGGGCGAGATCGAGCAGCAGCGTCGCGGTCAGCGGCCCGTGGACGACCAGCCCGCGATAGCCTTCCTCGCCCGTGGCGTAAGGCTGGTCGTAATGGATGCGGTGGCTGTTGAAGGTGAGCGCGGAATAGCGGAACAGCAGCGCAGGGTCGGGCTCCACCGTGCGCACCGCGTCCCATGCCGAAGTATCGAAGCGGCTTTCCCCCAGCGGTGGAGGTGCCGGTGGCGTGCCGGTGGGGGCGGCTTCGCGATAGACGATCGACTGCACCTCGCGCACCGTGGGCACGCCATCGCCCAGCGTCTCGTGCGCCACGTCCACGAACACCAGATGGCCCGATCCCCCCTGCTTGGGCGTTACCGACAGCACGCGCGAACGCCGCTCGACCGCTTCGCCCGTGCGCAGCGCGCGCAGGAACTCGACCTGGCTCGCCGCCCACATCCGGCGTGGCAACGGTATTGGGGGCAGGAAGCCGTCCGGGCTGTCGTCACGGCGGGGGTGGCCGTCCGGTCCCAGCGTGGCGGTGGGGGCATCGGGCAGGCACAGGCACCAATGCAGGCCCTGCGGCGCCGCGCCGCCGACCGGTGCCGGGCGGTCCAGCGTGGCGCACCAACGCGCCAGCAGCCCCGCATCCACCCGGTCCGAACGGGTTTCCTCGCGTCCGACCCATGCCGCCCATTCGCTCATCGGTTCGATCCGTTCGTCAATTGCGCCCGCCCACAAGGCCGCGCGCGATCACCTGCGCCTGGATCTCGGCCGCGCCCTCGAAGATGTTGAGGATGCGCGCGTCGCACAGCACGCGGCTGATCTCGTATTCCAGCGCATAGCCGTTGCCGCCGTGAATCTGCAACGCGGCGTCGGCGTTGGACCAAGCGGCGCGCGCCGCCAGCAGCTTGGCCATGCCGGCCTCGATGTCGCAGCGCTTGCCCGAATCCTTGGCGCGCGCGGCGGCGTAGGATAGCTCCCGCGCCATGACGAAATCGACCAGGCTCATCGCCAGCTTGTCGGCCACGCGCGGGAAGTGGACGATCGCCTTGCCGAACTGCCGGCGCGTCAGCGCGTAGTCCAGCCCCAGTTCCAGCGCGCGGCGGGCAACGCCCACGGCCCGCGCGGCGGTCTGGATGCGGGCGCCTTCGAACGTGCGCATCAGCTGCTTGAAGCCCATGCCCTCCTCCCCGCCAAGCAGGGCATCGGCCGGCGCGCGCATCCCGTCGAACTGGAGCGCGTATTCGCGCATCCCGCGATAGCCCAGCACTTCGATCTCGCTGCCGGTCATGCCGGGGGCGGGGAAAGGATCGGCCTCGGTTCCGCGCGGCTTGGGCACCAGCAGCATCGACAGGCCGGCATAGCCCTTCGCGTCGGGCAGCGTGCGCGCCAGCAGCGTCATCAGGTCGGACCGGCTGGCGTGGGTGATCCAGGTCTTCGCCCCGTCGATCACCCAGCCCTGGCCGTCGAACCGCGCGCGCGTCTGCAACGAACCGAGGTCCGATCCGACATCGGGTTCGGTGAACACGGCGGTGGGCAGCACTTCGCCGCTGGCGATGCGGGGCAGCCAGTGCGCCTTCTGCTCGTCGGTGCCGCCCATTGCGATCAGCTCGCCGGCGATTTCGGAGCGCGTGCCGAGCGAGCCCGCGCCGATCCACCCGCGCGAAAGCTCCTCGGTGACAAGGCACATCACCAGCTTGGTGAGGCCCAGGCCGCCGAACGCTTCGGGGATGCACACGCCGAACGTACCGAGATCGGCCATCGCCTGCACCGTCGCGTCCGGGATCAGCGCGTTGGCGAGGTGCCACTGGTGCGCGTGCGGCAGGATCTCCGCTTCGGTGAACTTGCGGAACTGGTCGCGGATCGTGTCGAGATCGGCATCGTGGAACGACTCGCTCGGCCACTGACCTTCCGCCAGCGCGGCGACGAGGCTGGCGCGCGTGGCGGCGTGGTCCGCATCGAGCAGGCCGGCGCAGGCTTCCGCCAGCGCGCGCGCCGCGTGGCCAAGGCCAAGGTCCGCGGGACGGAACAACTCGTTCTGCCCCATCGGCAGACCGCCGACGAGCTGGGCCAGCGTCTCGGCGAAGGCCAGCCGGCCGATCAGCGCATCGACCGGGTTGGCGCCGCCGTGGGTGGCCAGCCAGCCGTGGATCGCCTCCAGCGCCGCCACGCTCGTCGCCACCCAGGCGAAGCCGTGCGCGGCGCGCTGCTCGGCGTCGATCGGCCGCGTAGCCAGTCGGTCGGCCAGGGCGCCCTGAGCCGCCGCGCGATAGGCGCGCGCGGCCTCCAGCGCGGCTTGCGTCGTCACGCCCGTTCGAACACCGCGGCGATGCCCTGCCCGCCGCCGATGCACATCGTTTCGAGGCCGTAGCGGCCGCCACGCCGCACCAGTTCACGGGTCAGGTTGGCGAGGATGCGCCCGCCGGTGGCGCCGATGGGATGGCCCAGCGAGATGCCCGATCCGTTGACGTTGAGCATGTCGTTGCGGCTGTCGTCCTCGCTCCAGCCCCAGCCCTTGAGCACGGCCAGTACTTGCGGCGCGAAGGCTTCGTTCAGTTCGACCAGATCGATGTCGGACCAGCCGAGGCCGGTGCGCGCGAACAGGCGCTCCACCGCCGGGACCGGGCCGATGCCCATGCGGCTGGGATCGCAACCGGCGGCGGCCCACGAATGGAACCATGCGATCGGTTCGAGGCCCAGTTCGGCAAGCTTGTCCTCGGCGACGATCAGGCAGGCGGCCGCCGCATCGTTCTGCTGGCTGGCGTTGCCCGCCGTCACCACGCCACCTTCCAGCGCGCGCAGCTTGCCCAGCGTTTCCAGGCTGGCGTCCGGGCGATAGCCTTCGTCGTGATCGAACAGCACGGGATCGCCCTTCTTCTGGGGCACGGGCACCGGCACCAGTTCATCGGCGAACAGGCCGTTCGCCCACGCCGCCGTCGCGCGCTGGTGGCTGCGCACGGCATAGGCATCGGCCTGTTCGCGCGTGATGCCATAGTCCTTGGCGAGGTTTTCCGCCGTCTCGATCATGCCGGTGATGACGCCGAAGCGTTCCACCGGCTGCGACATCACGCGGCCGCGCGTCAGCCGGTCGTGCAGCGTCAGGCTGCCGGCGCGCACGCCCTTGCGCACGTCGGTGGTGTAGTGTTCGACGTTCGACATCGATTCGACGCCGCCGGCGACGACCACGTCCGATGCGCCGGTCTGGACCATCATCGCCGCGTTGACGATCGCCTGCAGGCCCGATCCGCAGCGCCGGTCGAGCTGGTAGCCCGGCACCTCCAGCGGCAGGTCCGCGGCCAGCCACGACCAGTGCGCGATGCACGGCGCTTCGCCGCTGCCGTACCCTTGCGCGAACACGACGTCGTCCACCCGCGTGGGATCGATCTTCGTCCGTTCGACCAGCGCCTTGAGGATCACCGCGCCGAGCTGGCCGGCGGTGAGGCCGGACAGCGCCCCCCCGAACTTGCCGACAGGGGTGCGGATCGGGGCGACGATGGCGGCGCGGCGCAGGGTCATCAGGATTCTCCAGTTGGGGCGGTGCCGACGATGCCGGCATCGATCAGGCGGGCGATCTCGCCCGACGAAAGGTTGAGCCGCGCGGCCAGCACTTCTTCGGAATGCTGGCCGTTGCGCGGGGCGGGGCGGGGCGGCTGGCGGTCTGCCTGGGGCAGCGTGGCGAAGGCGCCCGCCGCCGGATAGGTAAAGCCGCTGGGGTTGTCGCAGGCGCCGAAGACCGGGTTGTCGGCCACCAGCGCGCGATCCTCGACCGCTTCCAGCAGCGTGCGATAGGCGGAATGGACGATGCCGGCGGCATCGAACGCGGCGGCCAGGTCTGCGTGCGCGCGCGCGCCGATCGCGCGTTCGAACAGGGGATAGAGCGCATCGCGGTGGGTGAAGCGCAGCCCGTCGTCCTTCGCGAAGGACACGCCGCGCTCCGCCTCGATCGCGGCGATGGCTCCGCCCAGGCCGAGCGCCGTGACGAGATTGGCCCACTGGCGCGGGGTGACCACCACGATCATCGTCCGCACACCGTCGGCGGTCACGAAATCGCGGCCGAACAGGCCATAGACCGCGTTGCCGAGGCGCGGCCGGTTGGCGTTCTCGTAAAGCACTTCGGCCACGCTGCCGAGGTTGGCGGCGGTGCCGATGGCGACGTCGGACAGCGGAATGCGCACTTCGCCGCCCGCGCCCGACGCTTCGCGCTTGCGGATCGCGGCAAGCAGCGCGAAGGCGGCATAGGCGCCGCTCAACAGGTCCCACGCGGGCAGGACGTGGTTGACCGGGTCCGGGCCGGGGCCGGTCATCATCGGATAGCCGACCGCGTTGTTGACCGTATAGTCCAGCGCGGGCGAACCGTCCGCCCAGCCCATCACGCGCACCGTGATCAGGTCCGCGCGGCCCTGCGCCAGCACGTCGTGCGCCATGAAGCCGCCGACCGGAAAGTTGGTGATGACCTGCCCTGTCGCGCGGATCAGCTCCTGCAACAGCGCGCGCCCTTCCGGCCGGCCGAGATCGAGCGCGACCGACCGCTTGGCGCGGTTGAGGTTCTCCCAGTAGAGCGAATCGTTGCTGGCGGTGACCGGCCAGCGGCGGAAATCCGGGCCGCCGCCGATCTGGTCCACGCGGATCACGTCCGCACCCATCTGCGCGCAATAGAGCCCGGCGGTGGGTGAGGCGACGAACGACGACGCCTCGATCACCGACAGCCCGTTGAGGAGGTCGTACACCCGCGCGGCTCCGTTCAGCCCTGCGCGCCAGCGGCGAAATCGCGCAGCATCTGCTTGGCGATGACCAGCTGCATGATCTGCGTGGTCCCTTCGTAGATACGATAGATGCGGCTGTCGCGGAAGAAGCGCTCGGCCTCGTATTCCGCGAGGTAGCCCGCGCCGCCGTGGACCTGCACGCAGCGATCGGCCACACGCCCGCACATCTCGCTGGCGAACATCTTGAAGGCGGCGGCTTCGAGCAGGATCTTGCGCCCTTCGTCCGCCTTGCGGATGGCGTCGCGCATCATGCATTCGGCGGCGTAGATTTCGGCCTGGCTGTCCGCCAGCATCGCCTGGATCAGCTGGAAATTGGCGATCGGTTCGCCGAACGCCTTGCGCTCGGTGGCATAGCGCACGGCGGTATCGAGGATGCGCCGGGCGTAGGCGGTGCTCGCCGCGCCGACCGAAAGGCGGCCGTTGTCGAGGCTCTGCATCGCCGTGGCGAAGCCCTTGCCTTCCTCGCCGCCCAGCAGCGCGTCGCCGGGCACGAACACGTCTTCCAGGATGATGTCGGCGATGTGGCTGCCGGACTGGCCCATCTTCTTGTCCGACTTGCCCACCGTGACGCCGGCGGTGTCCATGGGCACGAGGAAGGCGGAGACGTGCGCGTTGCGGGGCAGGTTCTCCTTCGATGTGCGCGCCATGATCAGCGCGATTTTCGCGAAGGGGGCGTTGGTGATGTAGCGCTTGGTGCCGTTGAGCACGTAGCCGCTGCCCGAACGCACGGCGGTGGTCTGCAGGCCGGCCGAATCCGATCCCGATCCCGGCTCGGTCAGCCCGAAGCTCGCGATCTCGCCAGCGGCGAGGCGCGGAAGCCAGGCGGCCTTCTGTTCTTCCGTGCCGCCGTTCTTGATCGCCGAGCAGACCATGCCGAGGTTGATCGACACGATCGAGCGATAGGCCGGCATGGCGTAGCTCAGCGTGTGGATCGTCTCGATATACTGCGACACGTTCATGCCCGCGCCACCGTATTCCTCGGGCATGGTCAGGCCGAACAGGCCCATCTCGCGCATTTCGTCCAGCAGGTCGTCGGGGATGCGGTCCTGGGCGATCACGTCCGCTTCGGCCGGCACCAGCCGCTCGCGGACATAGCGCTTCAGCTGATCGAGAAACTGTTCGAAGACATCGGCATCCATGCCGGGGTTCACCGTGCTCACCGGGCCTCTCCTCAAACCGGATCGTAGGGGAAGACGTGGGCCGAAACCTCGTCGGCCCGTGCAAAGGCGGGGCGGAACGCGGGGATCAGCTCCTCGGCGATCGCCTCGGGCGTCCAGCCTTCCAGCTTGACCATCGACCGGACCGGGCGCGGCTTGTTGAACAGCACGATCTCGTTCTTGCGTACCGCGAAGATCTGGTTGGTCACGTCCTTCGCCGCGTCGGAGGCGAGATAGGCGACCAGCGGGGCGATCTTGTCCGCGCTCATCGTCTTCATGCGTTCGACGCGCAGCTTCTGCTCGGGTGTTTCGGCGGGGATGGACGCGGTCATGCGGCTCCACGCGAACGGCGCGATGCAGTTCGAGCGCACGCCCCAGCGCGCCATGTCGAGCGCGATCGAATGCGAGAGGGCGACAAGGCCGAGCTTGGCCGCCGAATAGTTGGCCTGCCCCACGTTGCCGATCAGCCCGCTGGTTGACGTGAAGTGGATGAAGCTGCCCGATTGCTGCTCGCGGAAATAGGGCGTCGCCGCCTTGGAGACGTTGAACGCGCCGGTCAGGTTGACGTCGATCACGCTGGTCCAGTCCTCGTAGGACATCTTGTGCCAGATGGTGTCGCGCAGGATGCCGGCGTTGTTGACCACCGCGTCGATCCGCCCGAACCGCTGCACCGCATCCTCGACGATCGAGGCGGCGGCCTTGGGATCGGCCACGTTGGCGAGGTTGGCCCAGGCCTTGCCGCCGGCCGCGCGGATGTCGTTGACCGTGGTGTCCGCCGGCCCGGCATCCCCGCCGTCGCCGCCTTGCGCCACGCCGGGATCGTTGACCACCACGGCCGCGCCGTGCCGGGCGCAGAGCAGTGCGATTTCGCGACCGATGCCACGGCCGGCCCCCGTTACCGCCACGACTTTGCCTTCCAGGATTCCGGACAACGATTCTCTCCCGTCGGTTCGATGCCGAAGCTAACCGTGCAGGCGGATAAATTCAATATTGGGAATTGTTTTTCATCACCATGAAAAATATGATGCCGCCATGTCCGGTCCTGTCCGCTCGCTTTCCCAAGGGTTCACCATTCTGCGCCTGTTGGCTGTGCGCGAAGCGCTGACTTTGTCCGACATCTGCCGGGAAACGGGTCTCAGTCCTTCGAGCGGATTGAATCTGCTGCGCACGCTGGTGGCCGAAGGGGCGGTCGATCGCGACACCGGCGGCAAGCGCTACCGGCTGGCGGCAGGCTGGGGCGATCTTGGGGTGCTGCAGGCGAACGCGGTTTCGCGTTTCGCCGCTCGCATCCGGCCATTGCTGGCGCGGTTCGCTGCCGCGCACGACGCCACCGCCGGGCTATGGCAGGTGCAGGCCGGGGAGCGCCTGTCGCTGATCGCGCTGGGCGAAAGCGGGGCGGAGACCCGCATCCACATGGTCGAAGGCCAGCGTCAACCGCTGGGCGGGGGTGCTGCCGGGCGGGCGCTGGCGGCGGCGGAAGCGCTGGGCCGGGACGATCTTGCCGCCCGCTTCGCAAGGGTGCGCTGGCGCACCCCGCTGGGCTTCACCACCTGGCTGGGTCAGGTCGCCGAAGCGGTCCAGCGCGGCTATGCGGTGGACGACGGCTACATTCACGCCGGCGTCTGTTCGGTGGGCGTCGTCGTGCCCGCTGCGCCGGTGCGGTTCTGCCTTTCGGCAACGATCTTCGCCGGATCGCGCGACGCGGCCGCGCTCGACGAGCTGGGGCGGGCGCTCAGTGCGCTGGCGCATCGGCCCGAGCTGATGCCTGATGGGGGGGCGTAGCGGCCGCGCTGGCGCTGGCCTGCGGCACGTCCGCGTCCGTCGTGGGTGGGGCTGGCCGCTTTTCCAGCATTTCGGCGGCTTCGTCGAGCGCGCGGGCTTCGCCCACGGTCACGCCGCCCGGCCCCGGATCGGTGTCCTTCTGGCCGCAGCTCGCCAGGGCTAGCAGCGGGAGAAGATACGGCGCCCGGTTGAGGGCGGGTTTCAGGGCGCGCATCGCGATACTCCGGAAAGGCAAGGAAAAGGGGCGGAGATACCCATCTGCCGCCCCCTTCGTTCTCGAGAATCCGTGCCGCGCCCCGCCGGTGCGGTCGGGGCGCACGGGATCACATCTTCTTTTCGGCGTCCGCCGCGGCATCGGCGGCGGCCTTCTTGACGTCGGCAGCGGCAGCGGCGGCGCTGTCGGCGGCGTTGCGCGCGGCGTCTTCGGCCGAAAGCGGCGTGGCGTCGGCGGCGGGCGCTTCCACCGGCGCGGCGGCGGCCGACGTGTCAACTGCGGGCAGTTCCTCGGCCGGCATCTCGACGTTGTCGGTGGCGGCGGCTTCGGTGGCGTCTTCGGACTTGCCGCAAGCGCTGAGCGAAAGCGCAGCGGCGCAGGCGATGGCGGTGAAGGCGATCTTCTTCATGGGGTCCCTCTACTGTATTTCCGTTCGGCGGCGTTCTATCGGCGTGGCGGGGCCAAGGCAAACCACAAAAAGGGGCCTGCCGCGCCCGTCAGTCGCCGACAAAGGGTTTAGGTAGCAACCCTAACGACTGATATAAAGAAATCTTTATGTAGCTTGATTGATATAAAGACTTCTTTATATCGTGTTGCTCATGACCCTGCTCGACACTCTTCGCGCCCTGGCGGACCCCACGCGATTGCGGATCATGCGGCTGCTGGCCAGCATGGAGCTGGCCGTGGGGGAACTGGCGCAGGTGCTGGGGCAAAGCCAGCCGCGCGTCTCGCGCCATGTGAAGATCCTGTGCGATGCCGGGCTGGCCGAACGCCGCCGCGAAGGCGGGTGGGTGTTCCTGCGCGCCGCGATCGGCGGCGATGCCGACACCGGTGGGGACAGCGCCGCGATCGGGGCGGTGGTGGCCCGCCTGCTGGCCGTGGCGGAAGAGACGGATGCTGGGTTCGGCCTGCGCTGTTCGGAGGATCGCCAGCATCTCGATGCGGTGCGCGCCCTGCGCGAGACGCATGCCGCGGATTACTTCGCGCGCCATGCCGAGCAATGGGACCACCTGCGCAGCCTGCACATCGCCGACGGCCCGGTGGAAGCGGCGCTGGTCGAAATGCTGGGGCAGGGCGCGGATACCCCGGCACTGGGCCGCGTGCTGGACGTGGGCACCGGCACCGGGCGCATGGCCGAACTGTTCGCCGCGCGCGCCGACCGTGTGGTCGCGCTCGACAAGAGCCCGGAAATGCTGCGCGTCGCCCGCACCCGACTCCAGCATCTGCCCGCCGGCCGGGTCAAACTGGTGCAGGGCGATTTCGCGCAACTGCCGTTCGCGCCGGGCAGCTTCGATACCGTGCTGTTCCACCAGGTGCTGCACTATGCGATCGCGCCGGAAGCGGTGCTGGCCGAAGCCGCGCGGGTCACCGCGCCGGGCGGCCGTGTCGCCATCGTCGATTTCGCCGCGCACGATCGCGAGGAACTGCGCACCGCCCATGCCCACGCGCGTCTCGGCTTTTCCGACGCTCAGGTGGAAAAGCTCCTGCTCGATGCCGGGTTCGAACCCGATGGCGAACGCGCGCTGCCGGGGCACGAACTGATCGTCAAGGTCTGGACCGGCATTCGCAGCGCGTACGCCCAGTCGGCTCCGGCCGGTAACGTTACTCCCCTCCAGCCCGAACATGCCCGCACCGGGCGGAAGGCCACGTCATGACCACGTCCTACGACCAGTTGCGCGAAGCGCGCACCGCTCTCGATACGCCGCTGTTCGCCGGCCTGCCCGGCGACATCCGCGTGAGCTTCGAGTTTTTCCCGCCGAAGACCGACGCGTTGATGACGCAGCTGTGGGACGTGGTGACCACGCTGGCGCCGCTGGAGCCGCAGTTCGTTTCGGTGACCTACGGTGCCGGCGGCTCCACGCGCGATCGCACGCACGGCACCGTCGCGCGGATCATTTCCGAAGCGCGCCTCCCGGCCGCCGCACACCTGACCTGCGTGGATGCCAGCAAGGCGGAAATCCGCGAGGTGGCGGAAGGGTACTGGCAAGCCGGCGTGCGGCACATCGTGGCGCTGCGCGGGGACATGGGGGCACCGGGCGTGCCATTTACGCCGCATCCGGAAGGCTATGCCAACGCGGCGGAACTCGTCGCCGGGTTGAAGGCGATCGCGCCGTTCGAGATTTCGGTCGCCGCCTATCCGGAAAGCCATCCGGATTCGCCCAGCGTTCAGGCGGACATCGACAACCTCAAGCGCAAGCTCGATGCCGGGGCCACCCGCGCGATCAGCCAGTTCTTCTTCGAACCCGAGACGTTCTTCCGCTTCCGCGACAAGCTGGCGGCGGCGGGGATCGATGCGCCGGTGCTGCCGGGCATCCTGCCCGTCTCCAACGTGGCGCAGACGCGCAAGTTTGCGGCGGCCTGCGGCGCGGCGATCCCAGCGTGGATGGATGGCCTGTTCGAAGGGCTGGACACGCATCCCGCCTCGCGCCAGCTCGTCGCCGCGACGATCGCCGCCGAGTTCTGCCGCCGCCTCTATGCCGGCGGCGTGCGCGATTTCCACTTCTACACGCTCAACCGGGCCGAACTGAGCTACGCGATCTGCCACCTGCTTGGTCTGCGTCCCGGCCGTCCCGCACTGGAAAAGGCCGCATGACCCTGACCCCCTCCGCCGCCCGCGCCGCCCTGCTCGATCAGGCGCGCCAGCGCATCCTTATCACCGATGGCGCCTTCGGCACCGAGATCCAGCGCTGGAAGCTGTCCGAGGAGGACTATGCCGGCACGCTGGGGCTGGCCAAGGACCAGAAGGGCAACAACGACATCCTCGCGCTGACCAAGCCCGAAGTGCCCGAATCGATCCACCGCGCCTATTTCGCGGCCGGGGCCGACATCGCCGAAACCAACACGTTCTCGGCCAACCGCATCAGCCAGGCGGACTATGCCGCCGAGCATCTGGTGCGCGAGATCAACCTCGAATCCGCGAAGCTCGCCCGGCGGATCGCCGACGAGTTCGCCGCTAAAGATGGCCGCCCGCGCTTCGTTGCCGGCGCGATCGGGCCGACCAACAAGACGCTGTCGCTCTCGCCCGACGTCAACGACCCCGGCTTCCGCGAGATCGACTGGGATTTCCTGGTCGATGTCTATGCCGAACAAATCGCCGCGCTGGTCGAAGGCGGGGCGGACTTCATCCTGATCGAGACGGTGTTCGATACGCTCAACGCCAAGGCGGGCGTCATGGCGGTGCGCAAGGTGGAGGCGGCGCTGGGCCGGGAAATCCCGATCATGCTGTCGATGACGCTGACCGATCTTTCGGGCCGCAACCTGTCTGGCCACACGGTGGAGGCGTTCTGGTACGCGGTGCGCCATGCGCGGCCGGTCACGATCGGCCTCAACTGCTCGTTCGGCGCCACCCAGTTGCGTCCGCACGTGAAGGCGCTGTCCGAAATCGCCGACACGCTGATCATGGTCTATCCCAACGCCGGGCTGCCCAACGAACTGGGCGAATACGACGAAATGCCGCTGACCACCGCCGGCCTCGTCCGCGAATGGGCCGATCATGGCCAGGTCAACATTCTGGGCGGTTGTTGCGGGTCCACGCCTGATCACATCGCGGCGATGGCCCAGACGGTTGCCGGGCTTGCCCCGCGTGCCTTGCCCCATCCCGATCAGGTCACGCGCCTGGCCGGGCTGGAACCGTTCGTGATGGCGGCGTGAACCAGTTCCCCTCCCGCTAGCGGGAGGGGGCAGGGGTGGGCAGCGCAACGGCGCCCGCTCCAAGAGAAAAGAACCCACCCCCGGCCCTTCCCGCATGCGGGAGGGGGGAGCATCAGATGACTAGCCAAGCCTCTTCCCGTTTCGTCAACGTCGGCGAGCGCACCAACGTTACCGGCTCCGCCGCGTTCAAGAAGCTGATCCTCGCGGGGGACTACGCGAAGGCGGTGGAAGTCGCGCGCCAGCAGGTCGAGAACGGCGCGCAGGTGATCGACGTCAACATGGACGAGGGCCTGCTCGACGCGGTCGAGGCGATGACCACGTTCCTCAAGCTGATCGCCGCCGAACCCGATATCGCGCGCGTGCCGGTGATGATCGACAGCTCCAAGTGGGAGGTGATCGAGGCGGGCCTCAAGTGCGTCTCGGGCAAGCCGATCGTCAATTCGATCTCGATGAAGGAAGGCGAGGAAGCCTTCCTTGCCCACGCGCGCAAATGCATGGACTATGGCGCGGCCGTGGTGGTGATGGCCTTCGACGAGAAGGGGCAGGCCGACACCAAGGAGCGCAAGGTCGAAATCTGCAGCCGCGCCTACACGCTGCTGACCGGTATCGGCTTCCCGCCCGAAGACATCGTGTTCGATCCCAACGTCTTCGCCGTCGCCACGGGCATCGAGGAGCACGACCGCTACGCGCTCGATTTCATCGAGGCCACGCGCGAGATCAAGGCGGCCTGCCCGCACGTCCACATCTCCGGCGGCCTGTCCAACCTGTCGTTCTCGTTCCGCGGCAACGAGACGGTGCGCCGCGCGATGCATTCGGTGTTCCTCTACCACGCCATTCCGGCGGGCATGGACATGGCGATCGTCAACGCCGGCCAGCTCGACATCTATGACCAGATCGATCCCGTGCTGCGCGAAGCCTGCGAGGACGTGCTGCTGATGCGCCGGGCGGATGCGACCGAGCGGCTGATCGACCTGGCGGAAAGCTACAAGGGGCAGGACAAGGCGGCCGAAAAGGCGGCCGAGGAATGGCGCGGCTGGGATGTCGTGCGCCGGCTGGAGCACGCGCTGGTCAAGGGCATAGACGCCCATATCGTCGACGATACCGAGGAAGCGCGCCAGCAAATCGCCGCCCGCAACGGCCGCCCGATCGAGGTGATCGAAGGCCCGCTGATGGAAGGCATGAACACCGTTGGCGACCTGTTCGGATCGGGCAAGATGTTCCTGCCGCAGGTGGTCAAGTCCGCGCGCGTGATGAAGAAGGCGGTGGCGCACCTGATCCCGTTCATCGAGGCGGAGAAGGAAGCCGGTGCCAAGGCCAAGGGCCGCATCGTCATGGCCACCGTGAAGGGCGACGTGCACGACATCGGCAAGAACATCGTCGGCGTTGTGCTTCAGTGCAACGGCTACGAGGTGATCGACCTGGGCGTGATGGTGCCGTGGGCGTCGATCCTGCAGGCCGCCAACGAGAACGAGGCCGACATCATAGGCCTTTCGGGCCTGATTACGCCCTCGCTCGACGAGATGGTGACCGTGGCCGAGGAAATGCAGCGCGCCGGCATGACCATCCCGCTGCTGATCGGCGGGGCCACCACCAGCAAGGTCCACACCGCGCTGCGCATCGATCCGGCCTATGACGGCCCGGTGGTCCACGTGCTCGACGCCAGCCGCGCAGTAGGAGTTGCCTCGCAGCTCCTGTCGGACACGCAGCACGATGGTTTCGTGAAGACGACCGCCGCCGATTACCAGCACGTGCGCGATGCGCGTGCGGGCAAGGGCGCATCGAAGCTGCTGCCGCTGGCCGACGCGCGCGACAACGCCTTCGCCCCCGATTTCTCGGAAAAGGCGCCGCCGCCCGAACAGCCCGGCCTGCACGTATTTCCCGAATGGGATCTGGCCGATCTGGTCGACTGTTTCGACTGGACGCCGTTTTTCCGCGCCTGGGAGCTCGCGGGCACCTATCCCGCGATCCTCGACGACGCGGTGGTGGGCGAAAGCGCGCGCAATCTTTACGCCGATGCCCGCGCCATGCTCGACACGATTGTCGCCGAAAAATGGCTGACGGCGCGGGCTGTCGCCGGGTTCTGGCCCTGCGCCCGCCATGGCGACGACGTGGTGCTGCATCCCGATGACGACGAACGGTCGGTGCGCCTGCCGTTCCTGCGCCAGCAATTCATCAAGAGCCGGGGTCGGGCGAACTTCTGTCTGGCCGATTTCATCGATCCGGCGGGGGACTGGATCGGCGGCTTCGCCGTCGGCATCCACGGCATCGAACCGCATCTGGAGCGTTTCAAGGCCGCGCACGACGACTATTCGGACATCCTGCTGAAAGCGCTGGCTGATCGCTTCGCCGAAGCTTTCGCCGAACGCCTGCACCAGCACGTGCGCACCACGCTGTGGGCCTATGCGCCGGGCGAACAGCTCACCAACGAGGCGCTGATCCGCGAGCAGTACCGCGGCATCCGTCCCGCGCCCGGCTATCCGGCCTGCCCGGATCACAGCCTCAAGCCGATCCTGTTCGATCTGCTGGGCGCGCAGGAGAACGCTGGGATCGTGCTGACGGAGAGCCAGGCGATGCTGCCCACCGCGGCGGTTTCGGGCTTCTATTTCGCCCATCCGGAAAGCCAGTACTTCGGCGTCGCCACCATCGGGCGCGACCAGCTGGAAGACTACGCCGGCCGGCGCGGGATGGACCTGGCCACGGCGGAGCGCTGGCTGCGGCCGAATCTGGACTAGGAGGTCGTCCATCGGGGCGAGGAATCGAGGTTTTGACGCTACATCGCGCAGCATCCGGACAGGGTGTGCAACGCGGTGAAATATAGCGAAAAATATTAGAAATCCGCCGTTTCGGCCCGTCCTTGCGAGGGCAAGTTGACCGCGAAGGATGCTGAGGCGGTCGGCAAGGCGCTCGACCAGATCGAGGGAGCCGCTTCCGGCGCAAGCGCTTCCACCGACGCCAGTGGAGCAGCCTCGGTCAAGGCAGCGGCGGCCGGTTCGGCGCGACCGGCCGGTGGTCATGATGGGGGCGGTGGGGGCGACACCAAGACCGAAGTCTCGCGCGTGGAAACGGTGGCGGGCGGGATCATGACCACCGTCATCACCTACAGCGACGGCACCACCGAGACTCAGACCAGCGTGACGACCGACCCGGATACCGGCTCTGCCAATGCGGCGTCGGGCGCCAAGGCGGGCAAGAGTGACGAGCAGAAGGCGCAGGACTATCTGGCCTCGCTCCAGCCCGGCACGCTGTTCAACGTCATGGCCTGATGCGCGGGGCCTGACTCCCGAGACCGGGGCTCAGCGCGGCGTCAGCACGGTATCGCGCGCGGCATCGTCGGTCTGCGGATAGTCGAGATTGTAGTGCAGGCCCCGGCTTTCGTGCCGGGCGCGGGCCGACCGGACGATGAGGTCCGCGCTCTGCAGCAGGTTGCGCAGCTCGATCAGGTCGGTCGAGACGCGAAAGTGGCCGTAGTAGTCGTTGACCTCGTCCTCCAGCATCTTGATGCGGTGCGCGGCGCGTTCGAGCCGCTTGTCGGTGCGCACGATGCCCACGTAGTTCCACATGAAGCGGCGGATCTCGGTCCAGTTCTGCTTGATGACGACTTCCTCGTCGGAATCGGTCACGCGGCTTTCGTCCCACGGGCGGACGGCGGGGGGCGCGTCGAAGCTATCCCAGCGCGCGAGGATGTCGCGCGCGGCGGCATCGCCGAACACGAAGCATTCGAGCAGCGAATTGGAGGCGAGGCGGTTGGCGCCGTGCAACCCGCTTTCGGTGCATTCGCCCGCCGCGTAGAGACCGGGCAGGTCGGTGCGGCCAGCCAGGTCGATGAGGATGCCGCCGCAGGTATAGTGCTGCGCGGGCACCACCGGGATCGGCTGCTTCGTCATGTCGATGCCGAGGCCCAGCAGCTTCTCGTAGATGTTGGGAAAGTGGCTGCGCACGAAGCCGGCCGGCATGTGGCTGATGTCGAGATGCACGAAATCGAGGCCGAAGCGCTTGATTTCCGAATCGATCGCCCGCGCCACGATGTCGCGCGGGGCGAGTTCGAGCCGTTCGGCGTCGTAGAATTCCATGAAGCGCTTGCCGGTGCGCGGATTGATCAGCCGCCCGCCTTCGCCACGCACCGCCTCGGTAATCAGGAAGTTCTTGACCTCCAGGTGATAGAGGCAGGTGGGGTGGAACTGCATCATCTCCATGTTGGAGACGCGCGCGCCGGCGCGCCAGGCCATCGCGATGCCGTCGCCGGTCGCGCCGCGCGGGGCGGTGGAGAACTGATAGACGCGGCCGGCGCCGCCGGTGGCGAGGATCGTGGCGCGCGCGGTGTGCGCTTCCACCGTGCCGCTGGCCTCGTCGAGCGCATAGACGCCCCAGACCCGGCCCGATCCGGAATAGCGCGCCTGTTCGTGCCGCCCGGTGATCAGATCGATGCAGGTCTGCCCCGGCAGCAGCGTGATGTTGGGGTGTTCGCGCGCCGCCTGCAACAGCGCCTTCTGCACCGCCGCGCCCGTGGCATCGTCGACGTGGACGATACGCCGGTGCGAATGCCCGCCTTCGCGCGTGAGATGGAGCGCGCCGGCCTCGGCATTGAAGGGCACGCCCAGATCGACCAGCCGGCGGATCGCCTCGGGCGCGTGCTCGATCACGAATTCGACCGTCTCGTGCCGGTTCAGTCCTGCCCCGGCGACCATCGTGTCGCGGATATGGTCCTCGAAGGTATCGCCCTCGTCGAGCACGGCGGCAATGCCGCCCTGTGCCCACGCCGTCGATCCACCATCGAGCGCGCCCTTGGCGAGGACGAGGACGCGGCACTTTTCCGCCAGCACCAGCGCGGCGGTGAGTCCGGCCGCGCCGGAACCGATGATCAGGACGTCGTGGCTCACTGCCTGCTGCCTTCCGTCATGGCCCGCGCCATGCCCTGTTCTGCGCGATCCGTGGCCGCTGCACGCCGCCCGCGGGTCTGCAAGGATTCTGTCACGCGCGCGCTTTGCCGCGCGCGAAGCCGTTTGAAAAGCGCGAACTGGCCGGCGCGGCGGGGCAGGGAGGGCCGCGTTTGTTCAATTTCGCAAGTGCAAAATCCGGGATGGCTTCGCTTGCGGGCGTTCAGGCAGCCTGCGCGGGTTCGCTGGTGAGCGAGACGAACACGTCCTCGAGATCGGCTTCGCGCGTGGAGACGTCGACGATTGCGTAGCCCTGTCCCTGCACCAGGGCGAGCACTTCGCCGGCATTCATCTGGTCCTTGTCGTACGTGACCTCGACTTGTCGTTCACCCGAAATCACGCTCTTGCGGAAGGCCGGATGCTGCGGTGCGGCGGGAACGTCCCGGTCGAGCGTCAGCACCACGATCTTCTCGCGTGCCATGTCGACCAGTTCGCGCGTCGGCTTGTTGGCGATGAGCTGGCCGTGGTTGATGATGGCGATGCGCTCGCACAGTTCCTCGGCCTCTTCGAGATAGTGCGTGGTCAGGACGACGGTAACGCCTTCTTCCTTGTTGAGGTGCGAGACCAGTTCCCAGAGCTGGCGGCGCAGTTCCACGTCCACGCCGGCGGTCGGCTCGTCGAGCACGATGATCGGCGGATTGTGGACCAGTGCCTTGGCGATCAGCAGCCGGCGCTTCATCCCCCCCGAAAGCGTGCGGGCATAGGCCTTGGCCTTGTCTTCCAGATGAACCGCGCGCAGCAGGTCCATCGATCGGCGCAGCGCCTTGGGCACGCCATAGAGCCCGGCCTGATTCTCCAGCACCTCGATCGGGGTGAAAAACGGGTCGAACACGATTTCCTGCGGCACGATGCCGATCGATGCCTTGGCGTTGCGCCGGTCGCGATCGATGTCGTGGCCCCAGATCTCGACGCTGCCCGAGGTCTTCATCACCAGCCCGGCAAGCGTGTTGATCAGCGTGGACTTGCCCGCGCCGTTGGGGCCGAGCAGGCCGAAGATCTGGCCCTGCGGCACGTCGAAGCTCACGCCCTGCAGGGCCAGCTTGCCCGGAGCCTTGCCTGAGGCGGCGTATTGCTTGACGAGGTCGCGGATGCGGATCGCGGGCGGAACCGTGGGTGTGGAATCCATAGGCTATGCTATTTAGGCACGAACCGCGCCGGGTAAAGGGCCAATGCACCGCGACCCCGGACCAAAGGATGTCCCGCCCTTGTCCACGCGCGGTCTGGAATCGCCGCCGCTTCCCCGCTATAGCGCGGCCATGAGCAAGGCCCCCGAAACCGTTTTCACCACGTCCCACCGCGTCAGCTGCGACGGTGCGGGCGACATTCGCGGCGGCGCCGCGTTCAAGCCCTCGGCGCTCGGCCATCCCCGCGTCTGGCTGGAAATCGACGAGCGCGGCTATGTCGATTGCGGCTATTGCGACAAGCGCTTCGTGCTGAAGGGCGGCCTGGCGGATAGCGCACAGGCGGCCTGATCTTTCCCGAGTAGCGCGGGCGCGTTTCGCCTCCTATATCAAGAGGCGATGACCGACTTTTCCGACACCCGCTCGCTTCTTTACCGTTCCGGCGCGCTGACGCCCGACGATGCCCTGCGCCTGACGCGCGATGCGCTGGCCGCGTGTGACGATGGGGAACTCTATCTCCAGTTCATCGCCAGCGAGAGCTTCGGCTTCGATGACGGGCGGCTGAAAACGGCTGACTATTCGCGCGATGCGGGCTTCGGTCTGCGCGGCGTTTCGGGCGAGATGACGGGTTTTGCCCACGCCAACGAGATTTCCGCCGCCGCCATTGCCCGCGCGGGCGAGACACTGAAGCTGCTCGATCCGGCGAAAGGCAGCGCCGCCGCGCCGCCGCGCAGCAGCAACCGCCACCTCTACACTGACGCTTCGCCGCTCGATGCCGTGCCGTTCGAGGCCAAGGTGCGGCTGCTCGAACAGATCGATGCCGCGGCCCGCGCCCGCGATCCGCGCGTGGCGCAGGTTTCGGCTTCGCTCGCCGGAAGCTGGTCGGTGGTCGAGATCGTCCGCGCGGATGGCTTCGTCGCGCATGACGTACGGCCGCTGGTGCGGCTCAACGTCTCGATCGTGGCCGAGCAGGACGGGCGGCGCGAAACCGGCAGCTTCGGCATCGGCGGACGGCGGCTCTACGACGATCTGTTCGCGCCCGAGACGTGGAACCGCGCGATCGACAGCGCGCTGGCGCAGGCGCTGACCAACCTGGAATCGGTCGCCGCGCCGGCGGGCGAAATGACCGTGCTGCTCGGCCCCGGCTGGCCCGGCGTGCTGCTGCACGAGGCGGTGGGCCACGGCCTCGAAGGCGATTTCAACCGCAAGGGCACCAGCGCCTTTTCCGGCCGGATCGGCCAGCGCGTGGCCGCGCCCGGCGTGACGGTGATCGACGACGGCACGCTGCTGGGCGTGGGTGGCGCGGGGCGGCGCGGCTCGCTCAGCATCGATGACGAAGGCACGCCCACGCAGGAAAACGTGCTGATCGAGGACGGCATCCTCAAGGGCTATATCCAGGACCGGCTCAACGCCCGGCTGATGGGCGTGGCCCCCACCGGCAACGGCCGCCGCGAATCCTATGCCCACGCGCCGATGCCGCGCATGACGAACACCTTTATGCGCAGCGGCAACGACGATCCCGCCGAACTGCTGTCGCGCGTGAAGAACGGCATTTTCGCCAAGAGCTTCGGCGGCGGGCAGGTGGACATCACCAGCGGCAAGTTCGTGTTTTCCTGCACCGAAGCCTATCGCATCGAGAACGGGAAGCTGGGCGCGCCAATCAAGGGCGCGACGCTGATCGGCGATGGCCCCACCTGCCTGACCAAGGTCATCGGCATCGGCAACGATCTGGCGCTTGACGAGGGCGTGGGCGTGTGCGGCAAGGGCGGGCAGAGCGTGCCGGCCGGCGTCGGCCAGCCGACTCTGCTGGTCGAGGGCCTGACCGTTGGCGGCACGGGCTGACGCGGGGAGCGGCGATGGCGATTGGCGACGCGATAACCGGCGGCTGCGCCTGCGGCGCGGTGCGCTGGCGGGCGGTGGACCGAGGCTTCCGCCCTTATGCCTGCCATTGCAAGGGCTGCCAGACGCGGCAGGGCAGCGCCTTTGCGCTGAACCAGCAGGTGCTGGTGACTGACCTGGCGACCGAAGGCGCGGCGATCGAGGGCACCTGCACCGGCAGTCACGGCGCGACGGTGACGCACGTCGCGTGCCGTTCCTGCATGACCCGGCTCTACACGATAAACCACGAACGGCCCGAGATCGCTACGATCCGCACCGGCACGCGCGATGATAGCCCGGACCTTGTGCCCGCGTTCCACGTGTGGACATCGCGCAAGCAGCCGTGGATCGCGCTGCCCGACGACGTGCCGCAACTGGAAACCCAGCCCTCCACGCGCGAAGGATGGATGGCATTGGTCCTGCCCGCCTAAACGCTGCGCCGGTCAGCGCCTGTTCAGGGGAATTGTGCCATCGATCAAAGATCGACTTTTCCGGAAAAAGGACGTGCAAGCCATGAACAGAATTGCGCGCGGAACGGGTCTCGCTCTGGCCGCCGTTGCCATGATGCTGACGGGCGCGGCGGCGGATGCCGCCAAGCCGAAACTGACGCCCGAACAGCAGCTTGCCAAGGCCCTGGAAGGGCGCGTGGCGGGCACGCCGGTGGACTGCATCTACATGCCGACCATCCGTTCGACCCAGATCTACGACAAGACCGCGATCGTCTATGACGCGGGCAGCACTCTCTATGTGCAGAAGCCGCGGGTGGGGGCCGAATCGCTCGACAACGACGATGTGCTTGTCACCCGGCTGACCAGCTCGCAGCTGTGCAGCATCGACACGGTGCACCTGGTCGACCGCACCAGTCACTTCCAGCGCGGCTTCGTGGGCCTGGACAAGTTCGTGCCTTACACCAAGCCGCCCAAGGTCGCCGCCGCGGGCAACTGATCGCGAACCGGCAAGGCTGGAAAGGCGTGGCTCCTGCCTCTATGGCGGGGGGATGAGCACGTCTTCCCTGACCGTCCGCCTTGCCGCGCCCGCTGATGCCGCCGCGCTCGCCGATCTCGGCCGCCGCGCCTTCGTGGCCAAGTTCGGGCATCTCTATCGCCCCGAAGACCTTGCCGCGTTTCTCGACGGCAGCCATACCGAACAGAAGCTCGACGCCGAACTGGCCGATCCGGGCATGGTGACGGCGGTGGTGGAGGACGGGGCCGGGCGGCTGCTCGCCTTCTGCAAGCTGCTGCTGGCAAGCAGCCTGCCGCGCGTGACCGATGCGGCGCGCCCGCTGGAACTGAAGCAGCTTTACGGCGATCCCGACGTGCTGGGGCAGGGCCTTGGCGCGCGGCTGATGGACTGGGCGCTGGACGAGGCGCGCGCGCGGGGCGCGGACGAGGTGCAGCTTTCGGTGTGGAGCGAAAACCCCGGCGCGCAGCGATTCTATGGCCGCTGTGGCTTCGTCAAGGTGGGCGAGGTGGATTTCATGGTGGGTGAACAGCGCGACGAGGACTGGCTGTTCGCGCTGAAGCTGTAGGCGTTCACACCTCAATTTCATCGCCCATTTCGTGACTGGGCCACATGCGGGCTTTTGCGCGCGCGCGGGCGGCGGTATAGGGCGCGCATGTCTTCCGTACGTCCATGGCGCGATATCGCGCGTCGCAAGAGCCGCCAGATCATGGTCGGCACGGTCCCCGTCGGTGGCGATGCGCCGATCACGGTCCAGACCATGACCAACACGCTGACCTCCGACCCGGTGGCGACGATCAACCAGATCCGCCGCTGCGAGGATGCCGGCGCGGACCTGATCCGCGTTTCGTGCCCCGATGTGGAAAGCACCGCCGCGCTCGGAAAGATTGTGAAGGCGGCGCGCATCCCGATCATCGCGGACATCCATTTCCACTACAAGCGCGCGCTGGAAGCGGCCGACGCGGGCGCGGCCTGCCTGCGCATCAACCCCGGCAACATCGGCTCGTCCGAACGCGTGGCCGAAGTGGTGCGCGCGGCGAAGGCCAACGGCTGCGCCATCCGCATCGGCGTGAACGCGGGCAGCCTGGAGAAGGACCTGCTCGAAAAGTACGGCGAACCCTGCCCCGAAGCGCTGGTCGAATCCGCGCTCGATCACATCAAGCTGCTGCAGGACCACGATTTCCACGAATACAAGGTGGCGGTGAAGGCCAGCGACGTGTTTCTGGCCGTGGCCGCCTACATGGGGCTGGCCGAAGCGGTCGATTGCCCGCTGCATCTGGGCATCACCGAGGCGGGCGGGCTGATCGGCGGCACGGTCAAGTCCTCGATCGGCATCGGCAACCTGCTGTGGGCCGGGATCGGCGACACCCTGCGTGTCTCGCTTTCGGCCGAGCCGGAAGAGGAAGTGCGCGTCGGCTTCGAGATCCTGAAATCGCTGGGCCTGCGCACGCGCGGTGTCCGCGTCGTCTCGTGCCCTTCGTGCGCGCGGCAGGGCTTCGATGTGATCCGCACCGTGGAAGCACTGGAAGCGCGGCTTTCGCACATCAAGACGCCGCTTTCGCTGTCGGTGCTGGGCTGCGTGGTCAACGGTCCCGGCGAGGCGCGCGAGACCGACATCGGCCTGACCGGTGGCGGCAACGGCAAGCACATGGTCTATCTTTCGGGCGTGACCGACCACCATGTGCAGAGCGAGGACATGCTCGATCACATCGTCGCGCTGGTGGAAGCCAAGGCGGCGGAGATCGAGGCCGCGAACGACAAGGTCAGCGAAGCGGCGGAGTGAACTGATTGGTTTGGGGTAGCTGGTACCTTTTGCCTCCCACTTGGGAAGCGTTCGCCACGATATTGGCGGGTGTCATGGCCGTTGCCGCTGCTTGGCGCATCGGTAAAAGGCAAACCCAAATTCTATATGAACAGGTTGAGATCGCTAGAAAGCAGGTCGACCTTGCACGAAATGATCTGAAAATTCAGTTACTTGAAAAGCGTGCAGAATGTGTGAGGGCCATGCGTGAAATCACTCAATCGTGGTTTCAGAATATGGAATTGAGCGACGACGAGTGGCGCAATTTTTATAATCTCTCCTTGGATGCGCAGCTTCTCTTTCCAGCTGATTTGGTTACACGCCTCGAATCTGCTGTCGATAGTTCGTTGTTGGTCAAACACCACACGAGGCGCTCTGCTCAGTATCGTGAGCAAGGTAAGCATGATCATGCTACCGAGCAACTTGAGAAGTGCTATCTTGAAGAGGACAAACTCATTGATCTGATGCCTAAGCTGCTGAAGCAGCTTATCGAATATAGTCGCGTTGATGCTTGGGAAACGACAGAAACGCAGTAGGTGGAATTATCGTAACCTCTTGCTGCTAGACCGGCGGGCGATGAATCGCCTGCTGGCCCTTGTTCTCGGGATGACTGCCGCGCTGCTCATGCTGGCGCAGGGAGGCGGCGTGTTCAACCTGTCCGGGCCGGAAAGCGGGGCGACGGATGCGGCCGCGGTGACGGTCGCCGATCTTCACGCATCGCCCGACGAGAGGGGTGGCAATGCCCGCGAAAGCGGCGTGCGCGGCGGATCGACCGTGCTCGATCGCGGCGCGGACGGGCAGTTCCACGTCTATGGCCGGGTCGATGGCGGCGAGGTGCGCTTCCTGGTCGATACCGGCGCGGACATGGTGGCGCTGACCGTGGACGACGCGCGGCGGCTGGGCATCGATCCGCCGTCGTCGGCCTACCAGCCGATCCTGCGCACGGCTTCGGGGCAGGGCTATGGCGCGGTGGTGCGGATCGACCGGCTCGCCGTGGACGGGCGCGAGATCGGCGGGATCGAGGCGGTGGTGGTGCGCGATCTTTCGGTCAACCTGCTGGGGCAGTCGGCGCTGAAGCGGCTGGGCAAGGTGACGCTGGAAGGCGACCGGCTGGTGATTTCGGCAAGTTGAAAAATCCGCCGAGAACGCTGCAAGCCATCGTCATTGCGAGGCCATCGGCCGAAGCAATCCAGAGCGCCCCGCGCCCGACCTGGATTGCTTCGTCGGCTATCGCCTCCTCGCAATGACGATTCCATTTTTGCGCTCGTGGCGCTAACCGCGCGGGCATGAGCATTTCCATCCGGCCTGCGACGCCCGAAGACCTGCCGCTGATCGGCGCCTTCATCCGCGAACTGGCGGAATACGAGAAACTGGCGCACGAGGTGCGCTTCGACGAGGCGGTGCTGGGCGCCAAGCTGTTCGGCCCGCGCCCCTATGCGGAAGTGGTGATCGGCGAAGTGGATGGCGCGGCACAGGGTTTTGCGCTGTTTTTCCATAACTTCTCAACCTTCGAAGGGCGGCCGGGCGTCTATCTGGAAGACCTGTTCGTGCGGCCCGCCGCGCGCGGGGCGGGGCTGGGCAAGGCGCTGCTGGCGCACCTGGCCGCGCTGGCGATCGAGCGCGACTGCGCCCGTCTGGAATGGTGGGTTCTCGACTGGAACGAACCGGCCATCGGGTTCTACAAGGCGCTGGGCGCGCGGCCCATGGACGAATGGACCGTGATGCGCGTGGATGGAGAAGCGCTTGCGCGACTCGGGGCGAAGGCGTCAGATTCCTGACACGGGGACACGATTCGCGCCGTTAAGCTTAGGGCAGGGCGCGATGTGGCAGGGTAGTGGCATGAAGACTCGTGGGAACGAAGCCGGGATCGACCGGCGTGCGGTGCTGAAAGGCGTGGGCTTGGCGGCCGTCTCCGCCGTCGCGCCGGCAAGGGTCTTCGCGCAGCCCTATTCGCCGACCGAGCAGCACCGCCGCATTCTGGACGTGGCCAAGGAGCAGATGGAGCGTGTGCGCCCGCAGCTGTGGCGCACCGACGTGGTGGGCGTGGCCGATTTCGCGCTACCCTCCTCGCTGCCGCGCCTGCATTTCGCCGATCTCGAAAAGGGCGAGGTGCGCTCGTTCCTCGTCGCCCATGGCAAGGGATCGGACCCCGAGCACGACGGCTTTCTCAAGCGCTTCTCGAACGAGCCGAACAGCCTGGCCACCTCGCGCGGGGCGTTCATCACCTACGAATGGTACAAGGGCAAGTACGGCACCTCGATCCGGCTGGGCGGGGTGGACCCGGACAACACCAACGCGCTTGACCGCGCTATCGTGATGCACCCTGCCTGGTACGCCAATACCGACATGCTGGCGAAATGGGGCAAGCTCGGCCGCAGCGACGGCTGCTTCGCGATGGGCGAGGCGGATTTCAACGAGGCCCTGTGGCACCTCTCCGGCGGCCGCCTGCTCTATGCGGACCGGCTGGGGATCGGGTAGAGAACCCCGCCGGCCCTCACGCTATAGCGACCTGTACCTTACAGTGGATTGTCGAGCTTGATCACCGCCTCGTTGCTCTTGCGCTGGTTGGTGTGGAGCTGGCGCGGCTGGGCGAAGCTGGCGAAGACCGGGGCATCGCGGCCATAGATGTCCGAAAAGCTGCGCATCAGCCCGTTCACGTCGCGCGCGACGGTGAAATAGGTGATGTAGACCGGGAAGGTCTTGGTCATCGGCACCTTGGTGTACTTGCCCGAGAGCGTGTATTCCACGCCCTGGTCCGGCGTGATGTCGGCGCCGAGAATGGCCATGGTCATCGCCAGCTCGCTGGCGCGTTCGGCGCGGATGCAGCCGTGCGACAGCGCGCGGCTGGGCTGGTTGAACAGCGCGCGGTTGGGCGTGTCGTGGATGTAGATCGCATGTTCGTTGGGCATGTCGAGCTTCATCAGGCCCAAGGAATTGTTCGGCCCCGGCTGCTGGACCACGGTGATCGTGCCGTCCGCCGATTTGCTGACGGCATAGCCCTGGCGGCGGGCGGAGGCGGGGTTGCCGATCAGTCTGGCGCCTAGCCCTTCCCCTTTCACGATCGACTGCGGCACCGTCCATGTCGGGTTGAACACCACGTTGCGGACCTGTTCGGCCAATTGCGGCGTGGCGGTCTTGCCCGGCTTGCCGACGATGGCGCGATAGCTGCGGATGACCTTGTTGTTCACGGTCAGCCGCAGTTCCTGTTCGGGCACGTTGATGATCAGGTACTGCAGGCCCAGATCGTGCGCCAGCCAGCGCCAGCGGTCCATGTTGGCGCGGATCATGGCGATCTGCGTCGGGTCCTTGGCCTTGGCCAGCATGGACTTGAGCTCGGCGTAATCCGGGTGCGTTGGATTGAGCGAGGCGAGCACGCCCGGCACGTCGTGCTTTTCCATCGCTTCGGCCAGCAGCGCCGAGGACGGGCGCACGTCCTGGTCGGGATCGACCGCGAACCACTGGATGCGCGCGGTCATGGGCGTGCGGCCGTCGCGCAGGTCTTCGGCCAGCCAGACGAACAGGCGGCTGGCAAGGGCGTTGAGATCCGGACCCGGTCCCTTGGCGATGGCGGCGGACAGCGCGGCGGGCTCGTAATCGCGGGAAAACAGCCCTTCGGCGCCGATCCCGCGAATCGCGGCGAGCAGCGCCTGCGCGTCCGCGACGGACCACTCCGCCAGCGGCGGCGGCAGTGGCGCGGGCTGCACCACGGGAGCCCCCGGCGCGGTTGCCTGTGCGGAAGGCGCTGCGGCCGGCGCGGGGGCCGAATTGGGCGTGGCCGTCGCGCTGGGCCGGGGCGCGGGGGCCTGCGTGGTCAGATCGACAGGGCCGTTCTGCGCGGCGGAGGCCACGCCGGCTTGCGCCAGCAGCGCGACCGCCAGCGTTCCGGAAATCATCGTTCGAGCCATCGGCCGACCCTTTGCACGCATTCTGTACAAGCCCCTGTCTATCATCGGGTGAAGCCGTCGCCGGGATGCCGGCGCGGCTCTGGAGTGATTCATGCACCGCACTTGGCCCTTCCATCAAGCCCGGCGTCTGACCATAGCCTGAATCATCCACGTGCCGCTTGGTTCCGGAAACGCTTGCGGTCGCCACCGCCCGCGGTGCGCGCGACCGAATGGCGTTTCCATTTGAAACCATAATCCCTAGGAGCCTCGGGCATGGCCCGCCACGTTCATGCCTTTCCGATCCTGATCGCGCTCGCGGGGCTTGCCACGTTCAGCGTGATGGACGGCTTCATGAAGGAGGCCTCGATTCTCGTCGGCGCCTACGCCGCGATGGCCCTGCGCAGCCTGGCGGGAACGGCGCTGATGCTGCCGGTGTGGCTGGGGCGGCGCGGACGCTGGCCGGCGGCGTCCACGGTACGGCTCCATGCGCTGCGCGCGGTGGTGGCGGGCGTTATGGCGACGCTGTTCTTCTACGGCGTGGTGCGCACGCCGCTGGCCGAAGGCATCGCGCTGTCGTTCATCGCGCCGCTGATCGCGCTCTACCTCGCGGCGATCTGGCTGGGCGAACGTGTGGGGCAGCGCGCGGTGGCCGGATCGCTGCTGGCGCTGGCGGGCGTGGGCGTGATCGTGGCGGGCAAGCTCGGCGGGCATTATTCCGCCGAAGGGGTGAAGGGGCTGTGCGCGATCCTTGTTTCCGCCGTGCTCTACGCCTGGAATCTCGTGCTGCAACGGCGGCAGGCGCTGCTGGCGGGGCCGGAAGAGGTGGCCTTCTTCCAGAACGCGGTAACCGCGCTGGTGCTCTTGCCCGGCCTGTTGTGGGTGGCTCCGGCGCCGACGCCGGCCGCGCTCGGCTGGATCGTGACCTCGGCGGTGCTGTCCACCGCCTCGCTCATGCTGATGACCTGGGCCTATGCGCGCGCCGAAGCGCGGGTGCTGGTGCCGCTGGAATATACCGCGTTCATCTGGGCCGCGATCGTCGGCTGGATGATGTTCGGCGAAGCGCTGACGCTGCGCACGCTGGCGGGCGTGGCCCTTATCGTGGCGGGTTGCCTGATCGCCGTGCGGGCCGGGAAGGCGGAGCCGGCCCCCGCCGGGAAAGCGCCGGAACAGGCGGCTTGATCCCGCTTCGTTCCCGTCCGAATTGCTGTTGCGAAGCATTAGCCGATGTAATGCCGGGCTTTGGCCGAATTAGACCTTGGCTACCCTTGACGGCGCGGCGGTTAGCGCGCATCGCGCACTCGATTTCGGGTCATCCGGAACCGCACTTTCGCGCCGATTATGCAACGATCGCGTCGTCGCGGGAATGCCCCGATGGATGGCCTTTGGCCAACGGCAGGAGGTACGACACTTAGCCATGACCCAGGTCGGACAGGATACGCTCGGAACCCGCAGCACGCTGAGCGTGGGCGGCAAGGACTATGCCTACTATTCGCTCCGCAAGGCGGCGGCGAAGTTCGGGGACATTTCCCGCCTGCCCTTCTCGATGAAGGTGCTGCTGGAAAACCTGCTGCGCTTCGAGGACGGCGGCTTCACCGTTTCCACCGACGACGTGAAGGCGGTGGTCGACTGGCAGAAGAATCCCAGCGAATCGTCGAACGAGATCCAGTACCGCCCGGCGCGCGTGCTGCTGCAGGATTTCACCGGCGTGCCTTGCGTGGTTGACCTTGCCGCGATGCGCGACGCGATCGCCAAGCTCGGCGGCGACACCAGCAAGATCAACCCGCTGGTGCCGGTCAACCTCGTGATCGACCACTCGGTCATGGTCGACGAATTCGGCCATCCCAAGGCGTTCGAGGAGAACGTTGAGATCGAATACCACCGCAACATGGAACGCTATGACTTCCTCAAGTGGGGTTCCAAGTCGCTCAACAACTTCTACGCCGTGCCCCCGGGCACCGGCATCTGCCACCAGGTCAACCTCGAGAACATCGCGCAGACGGTGTGGACCAGCACCGACCAGAACGGCGCGACGGTGGCCTATCCCGACACCTGCGTCGGCACCGACAGCCACACCACGATGATCAACGGCCTGGGCGTGCTGGGCTGGGGCGTCGGCGGCATCGAGGCCGAAGCGGCGATGCTGGGCCAGCCGGTTTCCATGCTCATCCCCGAAGTGGTCGGCTTCAAGTTCACCGGCCAGCTGCAGGAAGGCGTGACCGCCACCGACCTCGTGCTGACTGCCACCAACATGCTGCGCAAGCACGGTGTGGTCGGCCGCTTCGTCGAATACTACGGCCCGGGCCTTGCCGGCCTGACGCTGGCCGATCGCGCCACGCTGGCCAACATGGCGCCCGAATACGGCGCGACCTGCGGTTTCTTCGGCATCGATGAAAAGACGTTGGACTACCTGCGCCTGACCGGCCGCGAGGAAGCGCAGATCGCGCTGGTCGAAGCCTATGCCAAGGAACAGGGCTTCTGGATCGATCCGTCGGTCGAGCCGATCTTCTCGTCCACGCTCGAACTCGACCTGTCGACCGTGGTGCCTTCGCTTGCCGGCCCCAAGCGCCCGCAGGACCGTGTTTCGCTGCCCGACGTGGACGACGTGTTCAACAAGGACATGGCCGAAACCTACAAGAAGGCCCACGCGCGCGTGCCGGTCGAAGGCAAGGACTTCGATCTGGGTGACGGCGACGTGGTGATCGCCGCGATCACGAGCTGCACCAACACCTCGAACCCGGGCGTGCTGGTGGCCGCCGGTCTCGTCGCCAAGAAGGCCGACGAACTGGGCCTCAAGCCGAAGCCGTGGGTCAAGACCAGCCTTGCCCCCGGATCGCAGGTCGTCACCGACTACCTCGAACGCGCCGGGCTGCAGCCGCACCTCGACAATGTCGGCTTCAACCTCGTCGGCTACGGCTGCACCACCTGCATCGGCAACTCCGGCCCGCTGGCCGATCCGATCAGCAAGGCGATCAACGAGAACGGCCTCGTCGCCAGCGCGGTGATCTCGGGCAACCGCAACTTCGAAGGCCGCGTCAGCCCCGACGTGCGCGCCAACTTCCTCGCCTCGCCGCCGCTCGTCGTGGCCTATGCGCTCAAGGGCACGGTGATCGAGGATTTCGTCACCACCCCGATCGGCACCGGCAAGGACGGGCAGGACGTGTTCCTCAAGGACATCTGGCCGACCAACGAGGAAGTCTATTCGACGATGGCCGGCTGCATGGACCGCGCCATGTTCCAGGCCCGCTATGCCGACGTTTACAAGGGCGACAAGCACTGGCAGGCGATCAACGTCACGGGTTCGGAAACCTACCAGTGGCGCGCCGGATCGACCTATGTCGCCAACCCGCCCTATTTCGAGGGCATGTCGATGACGCCGGCCCCGGTGCAGGACATCATAGCGGCCAAGCCGCTGCTGGTGCTGGGCGATTCGATCACCACCGACCACATCAGCCCCGCCGGCAACATCAAGGCCGACAGCCCCGCCGGCCAGTGGCTGCTGGAGCACCAGGTTTCGAAGGCGGACTTCAACAGCTACGGCGCGCGTCGCGGCCACCACGAAGTGATGATGCGCGGCACCTTCGCCAACATCCGCATCAAGAACGAAATGGTGCCCGGCGTCGAAGGCGGCTTCTCGAAGTTCAACGGCGAAGTGCTGCCGGTCTATGACGTGGCGATGAAGCACAAGGCCGCCGGCACGCCGATGGTCGTGATCGCGGGCAAGGAATACGGGACTGGTTCCAGCCGCGACTGGGCGGCCAAGGGCACCAACCTGCTGGGCGTGCGCGCGGTGATCGTCGAGAGCTTCGAGCGCATCCACCGTTCTAACCTCGTCGGCATGGGCGTGCTGCCGCTCCAGTTCAAGGACGGCGCGACCCGCCAGTCGCTGGGCCTCACCGGTGACGATACCTACACGATCAAGGGCGTGGCCAACCTCCAGCCGCGGCAGGACGTGGAAGTGGAAGTGACCCGGCCCGACGGATCGACCTTCAGCTTCACCGCGCTGTGCCGCATCGATACCGCCAACGAAGTCGAATACTTCATGAACGGCGGCATTCTGCACTACGTGCTGCGCAAGCTGGCGGCCTGACCGCCGCGCCAGCCGCTCCCGGCCTCCTTGCGAGGCCGGGGCTGCGCTGGGCCTGCTTTCTGTGACAAGAAGAAGGGCGGCTCCCCTTGCGGAGGCCGCCCTTCCCTTTTCCCGGACCGTGTGGAGGCAACGGGAAAAGTTCCCGTCCAGGGGTATTCCGTCAGGCGGCCTTGGGCCTGGCGAAGCGCCGGCGCGCGACCAGCGTGGCCGCCGCGGCGCCGAACAGCAGGACCATCGACGGTTCGGGCACTTCGGTGCCACTGGACGTCGACGACGAGGTGCTGCCGTTCGAGGAAGAGGACGTCGAACTGGACGTCGACGACGAGGTTGACGAACTGGTCGAGCTGGATGTGGACGACGACGTCGAGGAACTCGTCGAGCTCGACGTCGACGAGGACGTCGAAGAACTGGTCGAGACGTTGCCCGACGAGGTCGAGGTCGAAGAGCTGGTGCTGACGTTGCCCGAGCTTGTCGAGACGTTGCCCGACGAGGTGGAAACGTTGCCCGAGCTGGTGCTGACGCCGCCGGTGGACGTCGAGACGTTGCCGCTCGAGGTCGACGTCGAGGTCGAGACGCCGCCCGTGGAGGTAGAGACACCGCCGGTCGAGGTGGAGGTGGATACCCCCCCGGTCGAGGTGGACACGCCACCCGACGTCGAAGACGTGGACCCGCCCGAGGTGGACGTCGAACCGCCCGAGGTGGAGGTGGACCCGCCGGACGTGGACGACGAACCGGTGCTGGTCGAGGAGACGACCACGCTGCCGCCGCCACCGCCGCCGCCGAAGAAACCTCCGAAGAAGCCGCCGCCGAAACCGCCGATCGGGCCGCCGCCGATCACCACCGGCACGCCGCCACCGCCGCTGACCGGCTGGGGCGGCATCGGCGGCATATAGGGCACGGGCACCATGGCCATCTGCTGCGCGGGCGCTTCGCAGGTCCGCGTGGTGGTGGTCCGCACGATCTGGCGGGCGCGATGCACTTCGCGCGGGGCACGGTGCGCGATCTGGCGCGGCGCGCGCTTGGCCTGCTTCACCTTCACCGGCTTGACGTGGTGAATTTCGCCCGAGGAGGGGGCTTCTGAAACGTGCACTGCGCCGCCACCAAGAATGGCGCCGCCCGCCGCGCAGGCTGCAAGTTTCGCCAAGGCCATCCGAACCGACATGATCGTTGCTCTCACTAGTTCCCCGAGGAAGCCCGATAGCATGACGGCGTTAACAGCCTGCTTCGCCCTTCCTGACCTGTCGAACAACGCAGATGAATCGCCCCGCGACAATGGCGTTAACCGGGATTCGGGCATGAAAAATGCCCAAAAACGTCCCGCTTTCGATGCTGGGGTTAACTCTGTCCCAAACTGGAACCGAATTCCGGCCGGCGGTTACCCCGATTGGGCGCGCGGGCCTATTTGCCGCTGTCGAACAGGTCGGGAAGCGAACCGGTGGGCGGCGTGAGCCCCAGGTGCTGCCAACCGCGATCGTTGAGGCAGCGCCCGCGTGCGGTGCGTGCGACGAGGCCGAGCTGGATCAGGTATGGCTCGATCACTTCCTCGATCGTGTCGCGCGGTTCCGAAAGCCCGGCGGCCAGCGTTTCCACGCCCACCGGCCCGCCCTTGTAGATGTCGGCGATCATGGTGAGGTAGCGGCGGTCCTGCGCGTCCAGCCCCAGCGAATCGACTTCCAGCCGGGTGAGCGCCGAATCGGCCATGGCGCGCGTGATCGTGTCGGCGCCCGCCACTTGCGCGAAATCGCGCACGCGGCGCAGCAGGCGGCCGGCGACGCGGGGGGTGCCGCGCGCGCGGCGCGCGATCTCGGCGGCGCCTTCCCGGTCGATGCCGATACCCAGCAGCCCGGCGCCGCGCGCCACCACGCGTTCCAGTTCGGCCACGGTATAGAACTGCAGGCGCACCGGGATGCCGAAGCGATCGCGCAGCGGGGTCTGCAACAGGCCCTGGCGCGTGGTCGCGCCGATCAGGGTGAAGGGTGGAAGGTCGATCCGCACCGACCGGGCGGACGGCCCCTCGCCGATGATCAGATCGAGTGCGCGGTCCTCCATCGCCGGATAGAGCACTTCCTCGACCACGGGATTGAGACGGTGGATCTCGTCGATGAACAGGACGTCGCCGTGTTCCAGATTGGTGAGCAGTGCGGCGAGATCGCCCGCCTTGGCGATCACCGGGCCGGAGGTGGCGCGGAAGTTCACGCCGAGTTCGCGCGCGACGATCTGCGCCAGCGTGGTCTTGCCCAGACCCGGCGGGCCGAAGAACAGCACATGGTCCATCGCCTCGCGCCGCATCTTGGCGGATTCGATGAACACGCGCAGGTTCTCGCGCGCGGCTTCCTGCCCGGTGAATTCAGCCAGCGACTTGGGCCGCAGCGCGGCGTCCGGGTCTTCGTCCTGCCGGGCGGCGGAGAGGAGGGGGTTATCGGTCATGTGCTCGACTGCCGCATCGCGAGACGGGTATCCATCGCGATCACCCCGCCGCCCGCTTCAGCGCGACGCGCACAAGGTCGTTCAGGCCGGCATCCTCGCCCAGGTCCTTCAGCGCGGCGGCGACGGCGGTGCTCGCGACGGCGGGCTTGAAGCCCAGGTTCTGGAGCGCGGAAATGGCGTCGGCGCTGGCGGAGCCGGCCGGCAGGGGCACAGCCTCTCCGCCAGGGCCTGGGAGCGAGGCATAGCCAGCGAGACCGCCCGCCTTGTCCTTCAGCTCGTTGACGATGCGCCCGGCGAGCTTCGGCCCCACGCCGTTGGCGCGGGCGACCATGGCGCTGTCGCCATTGGCGCAGGCACGCTGCAATTCCTCGACCGACAGGGCGGACAGGATCGCCAGCGCCACCTTGCTGCCCACGCCCTGCACGGCCGTCAGCAGGCGGAACCACGCCCGTTCGCCCGCGCTGGTGAAGCCGATCAGGCGCTGGTCGGTCTCGCTGACCTGCATTTCGGTATGGACCACGACCTTGTCGCCCCGGATGCCGAGGTGGGTGAGCGTCTTGGCCGAGCAGTGGACGAGATAGCCGACGCCGTTCACGTCGATCACGGCCCAGTCGGGGCCGGTGTCGTCAAGGGTGCCGGTGAGCTTGGCGATCATGGTTTGTTCCTATGGCAGGATTGTTCGCCGCGCACCAGCCCCTGTTGCGCGGCGCTTCCTGCCACCGGTGATCGCTACTGTCAGTGCAGCACGCCGGTCCGTTTCATGGATGATGCATACCACAGCAGCAACAGCAGCACGCCCCAGATCAGGCCGGTGAAGATCGCCATTGCCGTGCCGCTCATTTCCGGCGGCCGTTCGGTCATCATCTGATAGCCTTGGCTCACGGCCAGCCCCAGCAACGACAGCCCGAACGCCGGCACGGCATGGCGCGATCGCGCGATCAGCAGCAGCGAACCCGCCAGCGACCCCCACACGCCCAGAGCCCAGAAGCCGGTAAGCCACGCGGGCATGGCGTCGAGATAGGCCAGCGTATCCGGCGTCAGCTGCGCCATCGCCACCGGATCGCGCGTGACCGTGCGAATGTAATCGAGACAGCCGAAGCTGTTCCACAGCAGGCTGATGACGCCCACCACCCACAGATGCCATGGCGCGCCCAGACGTCTTTCTTCGAGCGGTTGCCGTTCTTCGACAGATACCATGCGCCTCTCCCCATAAGGCTGCTGGCGCATGATACCATCATCGAACCATCCGTCCAAGCGCGAGTCCGGCAGCATCAGAGCCGTTCGATCCGGCGCGCCGCCTCGTCGAGGATGTCGGCGATCTGGTGGGCCACGCCATCGTCAAGGCCGCTCATCAGGCGCTGGCCGAGCGCCACCTTGAGGTTGTGCATCGCCCGGCGCACCGGCGGGCTGCTGTGCCGCTGGCGCTGTTCGCCGAACGCCTTGAGCCGTTCGACCAGCGCATCGGCTTCACCCGCCTTTTCCGCCAGTTCCGCGCGCCCGGCCTCGGTCACGGTGAAGGCCTTGCGCGATCCTTCGCCGGCCACTTCGGCCAGAAGGCCTTCGTCCACCAGCAGGCTGAGCGTGGGATAGACCACGCCGGGGCTGGGGGCGTATTCGCCGCCGGTCAGTTCCTCGATCGCCTTGATCAGTTCATAGCCGTGGCGATCCTGTTCGGCCACGAGGCGCAGCAGCACCAGCCGCAGTTCGCCGCCGGCGAACATCCGCCCGCGTCCCCTGCCGCCGCCGCGACCGCCCCGGCCGCCCGATTCGTCATCCCAGCCGCCAAAGCCACCGCCGAAATCGCCGAAACCCCGGCCGAACGGACCGCGTCCGCCCATCATCATCTTCATCATGCCACGCGCGGCGAAACCGCGTCCGTGGTTGCGGCCGTGATCGAGGCCGCAGCGGTGTTGTTCGTGTCGCAATGTCTTTACTCCGTATATCACGATGCTTCTAAGATATATCTTATTGAATGTTGCGCAAGAGCGAGGATGAAAAATTTTTGCGGTGCGCTATCTGCCCCCCATGCGGGTTACGCCCTATCACGAACGCAGATGACCGACCTGTTCGCCTCTCCCCCGGCCGATACGCCACCATCGGAGCCGCGCGACGACGGGCCGCTGGCCGACCGCCTGCGCCCGCGCACGCTGGCCGACGTGATCGGGCAGGAACACCTGACCGGGCCGGAAGGCGCGATCGGGCGGATGGTGGCGGCGGGCAAGCTTTCCTCGATGATCCTGTGGGGGCCGCCGGGCACCGGCAAGACCAGCACCGCGCGCCTGCTCGCCGATGCCGTGAACATGCGCTTCGTGGCGATCAGTGCGGTCTTCTCGGGTGTGGCCGACCTGAAGAAGGCCTTCGCCGAGGCCGAGGCGATGGCGCTCACCGGCCGGCGTACGCTGCTGTTCGTGGACGAGATCCACCGCTTCAACCGCGCCCAGCAGGACGGTTTCCTGCCGTTCGTGGAGAAGGGCACGGTCACGCTGGTCGGCGCGACTACGGAGAATCCCAGTTTCGCGCTCAACGCCGCGCTGCTCAGCCGCGCGCAAGTGCTGATCCTGCACCGGCTGGATGCCGCCGCGCTCGGCGAATTGCTGCGGCGCGCCGAAGAGATTACCGGGCTGCGCCTCCCGCTTACCGGCCCCGCGCGCGAGGCGCTGGTCGCCTCGGCCGATGGCGACGGGCGCTTCCTGCTCAACCAGGCGGAAACGCTGTTTGACGTTTCGCTGACCGAACCGCTCGATCCCGATGCGCTGTCGAAGTTCCTGATGCGCCGCGTGGCGGTCTACGACAAGGACCGCGACGGGCATTACAACCTGATCTCCGCGCTGCACAAGGCGCTGCGCGGATCGGACGCGCAGGCGGCGCTCTATTACCTCGCGCGGATGCTGACGGCGGGCGAGGAACCGCTCTACGTGCTGCGCCGGCTGGTGCGCTTTGCCAGCGAGGACATCGGCCTTGCCGATCCACAGGCGCTGGTCCAGTGCCTTGCCGCCAAGGACGCCTACGATTTTCTCGGCAGCCCCGAGGGCGAACTGGCCATCGTCCAGGCCTGCCTCTATTGCGCGACGGCGCCCAAATCGAACGCGGCCTATGTCGCGCAGAAGGAAGCGTGGAAAAGCGCGAAGGAAACGGGATCGTTGATGCCGCCGGCCAATATCCTCAACGCGCCGACCCGGCTGATGAAGGACATCGGCTATGGCAAGGGCTATGCCTATGACCATGACGCGGAAGACGGCTTCTCCGGCGCGGATTACTGGCCGGAAGGGATGGGGGCGCAGCACTATTACCGCCCGGTGGAGCGCGGTTTTGAAAGACAGGTGCGCGAACGGATGGATTGGTGGGAAAGGAAAAGGCGTGAACGTCGGGAAGGCTAGCATCCTCCTGGTGATGGCGGGGACGGTGGCGACGCTGGCCGGCTGCGGGCAAGACACGACGCCGGCGCCCCGGCCGGCGCAGAGCGCCTCGCCCACAGCCGTCGCCACCCCGGCACAGGCAGCGGTGGCCACGCCGTCACCGGTTCCGGCGGCATCGCTCACGCCCGCGAGCGCGCCCGCCCCATCTCCTTCCGCCCCGTCTCCTTCCGCTACGCCCGCGCCCGCTTTCCCGCCCTGCGCCGAAGTGCCGCGGCGGGGTCGGTACTTCCCGGACAAGCCGGTCGTCATTCCCGGCGCGCTGCATGCGCTGGTGATCGGCGGGACCACGCGGCTCAGCGTGAAGACGCTTTCGGGGCGCACGCTCTGCGTCAACATGTACGGCATGGCGCAGGCGCGCGACTTTCGCATCAGCGAGGACCTGCGGCTGCTGGGCTTCTGGTGGACCGGGTACGAGGCGGACGGCTACAAGGTGATCGATCGCATCGGCCATGGCCGGGTGATCGAAACCGTCTCGCGCCCGCTGCTTTCGCCGGGGCACAAGCGCTTCGCCGCGATCCAGTTCAGCGATGCCAGCTTCGGCGGCATCGAAGGCGTGCGCGTGTGGGAAGTGGGCAAGCGGCAGGTGGTGCGCGTTGCCGACGTGAGCAACAAGGGCGGCCTTTACGGCAATGCCTGGCGGCTGCTGCGCTGGGCCGACGATTCGTGCCTGGTGCTGTCGATGATGCCGTTCGATCGCGACGTCGGCCCGCGCCGGCGGATGGAATTGCGCCTGCTGAAGAACGATTTCGCGTTCACCGAGATCGAACCGGGCCGCGCCGGTTGCGCTCCGCCCGAAGAGGAAGACAAGGCCCGCCCCGGCAAGACGGGCGCCCACAAACCGGCCGGCAAGAGCAGGGCAGGCCACGGCAGGACGCGACACGGCAGGGTGTGAAAGAGCGGGGCGTGAAAGGGCGTTTCCGCCATTTCGCCGCGATCGACTGGTCTGGTGCGGCGGGTGAGCGCCACAAGGGCATCGCCGTGGCGCTGTGTCGTGAAGGCAGCGCGGCGCCGGCGATCGTGCGCGAAGTCCATCGCTGGTCGCGTGTGGAAGTGCTGGGCTGGCTGCTCGACGGTCTGCCGCCCGATACGTTGGTGGGCATGGACCTCGGCATGTCGCTGGCGTTCGCGGATGCCGGCGCGTTCTTTCCCGGCTGGGCGGAAAGCCCGGCGGATGCGCGCGATCTGTGGCGGCTGGTCGACCGGCTCTGCGCGGAGGAACCGCACCTTGCGGTCGGCCCCTTTGTCGATCACCCGGAACTGGCGCGGCACTTCCGCCGCCACGGCGGGCGCGAAGGCGATCGCTTCCGCCTGCCCGGCGCGGCGGACGGGCGTGGCCGCTTCCGCGTGACCGAGCAGGAACAGGCCCGGCTCGGGTGCAAGCCTTACAGCAATTTCAACCTCGTCGGCGCGGCGCAGGTTGGCAAGTCGAGCCTGTCGGGGATGCGCCTGCTGCACCGGATGGAGGGGCGCTTGCCGGTCTGGCCGGTCGACCCGCTGCCCGCCGGCGGATCGGTGCTGGTCGAAATCTACACCACGATCGCCGCCATCGCCGCCGGCCGCAGCGCCGCCCGCTCGAAGATCCGCGATGGAGCGGACCTCGACAGCGCGCTCGCCGCGCTGGGCAGCGCACCCGCCGGGCACCAGGGCGCGATCGACGATCATCGCAGCGACGCGCTGCTCACCGCCGCCTGGCTGCGCGCGAACGCCCACCGCGCCGAACTCTGGGCGCCGGCGCGGCTAACCGACGCCATCGCACGAACGGAGGGCTGGACCTTCGGCTGCCCTTGAGGCTAGGGAGACCGCGACGCTCAGGCGCGCCGGCTTAGCACAGTGGTAGTGCAGCGGTTTTGTAAACCGAAGGTCGGGGGTTCGAATCCCTCAGCCGGCACCATTTCATCGTCCAGCGCTGTTCGCGTAACGCCGCCGCGTTACTCCACCGCCTCGCGCAGCACCGCGATGCCTTGCTCCCGTTGCGCTTTCAGTTCGCGTTTCAGTACGGCGGGATCGCGGGCGAAGACGAAGCCGAAGCTGACGCCGCCGTGCTTGCCGATGGTGGCGTGGTGCAGCTTGTGCGCCTGCACCAGCCGCCGGGCATAGCCGCGCCGGGGCACCCAGCGGAACCAGCGCTGGTGGACCAGCCCATCGTGCACCAGCGTGTAGATCACGCCATAGACCAGCACGCCGATGCCGATCCAGGTGGCCGGCTCCCAGGCCGCCGCCCCGCGCACCAGCGGGCTGCCCAGCGCGAAGAAGGTGATCGAGATCGCCGCGCCGACCAGCGCGTAGAGGTCGTTCCGTTCGAAGAAACCGTCGTGCGGCTCGTGATGATCGCGGTGCCAGCCCCAGCCGAAGCCGTGCATCACATATTTGTGGCTGCCCCACGCGAGGCCTTCCATGGCGATCACGGTGGCAAGGACGATCAGGGTGGCGGCAAGCGTGGTCATGGCCGTTTCCTTACCCTCCGGCGCGACAGATCGCGACACTTTCTTGCAACGCTGCGACGCGCATTTTCGGGCCATTCAGGCACCGGGAGGCAGGAACGGCGTTGTGCGGAAGAGACCGCAGATCGAAAGGACCGAAGCCATGAAGAAGTTCATTCTCGCCGCCCTCATCCCCGCCGCGTTGGCCGGTGTCGCCGCGCCCGCGCTCGCGCAGCCGATGCCGCCGCGCCACAACGATGCCTGGGCGCTGACGCCGGCGCGGAATGCCGAAATCCGCTCCGACATCCAGCGGCTGCGCGCCGACATCGATCGCGCCCAGGCCCGCCGCACGATCTCGCCGCGCGAGGCCAGCGGGTTGCGCCGCGAGGCCGCCGATATCCAGCGCCAGTATGCCGCGTTTTCGCGCGGGGGGCTGGATCGCAACGAGGTGCGCCGGCTGCAGGACCGCGTGAACGACGTCCGCGCGCACCTGCGCATGGAACGGCGCGACTGGGACGGCCGTCGCGGTTGATCGATCGGCTTGCAGCTGCGCAAGAAAATTTCGTAAACTAACCTTCCGGCGCGCCTCTTCCCGCTTGAAATGCGGCAGGGGCGCGCCTAACCGCCTTGCATGACCAGCAATCCGCGCACCCTTTACCAGAAAATCTGGGACGCTCACGTCGTCGAGAGCCGCGACGATGGCACCAGCCTGATCTACATCGACCGCCATCTCGTGCATGAAGTGACGAGTCCGCAGGCGTTCGAGGCCCTCCGCGTATCGGGCCGCACGGTGCGTCGCCCGGACCTGACGCTGGCGGTGCCCGATCACAACCTGCCCACCACCGCGCGCCGTGATGCGCAGGGGCGGCGCATTCCCATCGCCGATCCCGAAAGCGCCTCGCAGCTGGCCGCGCTGGAGCGCAACGCGCCCGAATTCGGCATCCGCCTGATCGGGGACGCCGATATCGAGCAGGGCATCGTCCACGTCGTCGGGCCGGAGCAGGGCTTTTCCCTGCCGGGCGCGACGATCGTTTGCGGCGACAGCCACACCGCCTGCCACGGCGGGCTGGGCGCGCTGGCCTTTGGCATCGGCACGTCGGAAGTCGAGCACGTGCTCGCGACGCAGACGCTGCTGCTCAAGCAGTCGAAGGCGATGGAAGTGCGCGTGGAAGGCGATCTGCGGCCCGGCGTTTCGGCCAAGGACGTGGTTCTGCACATCACCGGCGTGCTGCGCGCGGCGGGCGGCACCGGCTATGTCATCGAATATACCGGTTCGGCGATCCGCAGCCTGTCGATCGAGGGCCGGCTGACCGTGTCGAACATGGCGATCGAGCACGGCGCGCGCGCCGGGCTGATCGCGCCTGACGAAAAGACCTTCGCCTACCTCAAGGGCCGTCCCTATGCGCCGCGGGGCGCCGACTGGGACAAAGCCGTGGCCTGGTGGCAAAGCCTCGCCACCGATCCCGGCGCGCGCTACGACAAGGTGGTGGTGATCGACGCGGCCGACATCGCGCCGAGCGTGACCTGGGGCACCTCGCCCGAGGACGTGCTGCCGATCACCGGCATCGTTCCCGCGCCGGAAAGCTTCGAGGACCCGTCCAAGCAGGACGCGGTGCGCGCCAGCCTGGCCTACATGGGCCTCGAACCCGGCCAGCGGCTCGACTCGATCCCCGTGGAGAACGTGTTCATCGGTTCGTGCACCAACAGCCGGATCGAGGACATGCGCGCTGCCGCCGCCGTGCTCAAGGGGCGGAAGAAGGCGGACAACGTGCGCTGGGCGATCGTTGTTCCCGGTTCCGGTTTGGTCAAGAAGCAGGCCGAGGATGAGGGGCTGGACCGCATCTTCGTCGATGCCGGGTTCGAATGGCGGGAACCCGGTTGTTCGGCCTGCCTCGCCATGAACCCGGACAAGGTGCCGGCCGGCGAACGCTGTGCTTCCACCTCGAACCGCAATTTCGTCGGCCGCCAGGGGCCGGGCGCGCGCACGCACCTCGTCAGCCCGGCGATGGCGGCGGCGGCGGCGGTGACCGGCCATCTCACGGACGTTCGCGAACTCGTGTGACGGGGCGGGGGAATGAGCCGCAAGGCGTCGTTCCCGCCCGTCGCGTCCCCCGCCACGCGGGTGCTGGTGCTGGGCAGCCTGCCGGGCGAGGCATCGCTGGCGGCCGGGCGCTATTACGCGCATCCGCTCAACCAGTTCTGGCGCCTGATCGGCGGCGCGATCGGGCGGGACATCGCTGCGCTCGATTACGACGCGCGGCTGGCCGCGCTGCTGGCGGCCGGCGTGGGGCTGTGGGATGCGATCGGTTCGGCCCGGCGCCGCGGCAGCCTGGACGGCGCGATCCGCGATGCGGAGGCCAACCCGCTCGCCACGCTGGTTGCCGGCCTGCCGAACCTGCGCTGCGTGGCCTTCAACGGCGCCACGTCCGCGCGGATCGGCCGGCGCGTGCTGGCGGAACGTGGCCGCGTCGCGCTCGTTCAGCTTCCGTCCAGCAGCCCGGCCTATTGCAGTGTCACGTTCGCGCAGAAGCAGGCCGAATGGTTGAAGCTGCGGGATTTTCTGGCGGAAAATCCGCCGGGGTGAGGTTGCAAATCGATGACGGTCCGTCACATTGGCCGCGCATCAAGGAGTTTGGTTTCGTGACGACGAAGAAGACGGACTGGACCGGCAAGGCGGCCATGGCGGGCGCGGCGATTGGATCGGCGGCGCTGGCGGCGGCTTTGCTCTATGCCTCGCGGCGCAAGGAAAGCGTTGAAGCGGCCAAGAGCAAGCCCACGCCCCCGGCGGACCCCGTCGAAACCGACTGACGTTTTCCGCGTTTCGGGGGCGCTTTCCGGTCTTGCCGGACGCGTCCGCGTGGCTATAGCGGTGCTATGGAACCGGTCAGCCAGATTGACGGACGGGCAATCCCGTTCGGCCGCAAGAACGTCGATACCGACATCATCATCCCCGCCCACTGGCTGAAGACGATAAGCCGGGAAGGGCTGGGCCGGGGCGCGTTCGAAGCGCTGCGGCAGGACCCGGACAACCTGTTCGACAGCGCCGAATTCGCCGGCTCGCCGATCCTGATCGCCGGCGACAACTTCGGCTGCGGATCGAGCCGCGAACACGCGGCCTGGGCGTTGCTCGACCTTGGCATCAAGGCGGTGATCGCGCCATCGTTCTCCGACATCTTCTCGGGCAACGCTTTCAAGAATGGCATCCTCACGGTGGTGCTGCCGCAGGAACAGGTGGATCGCCTTCTCGAAGTGGCGAAGACCGATCCGGTCCACATCGATCTGGAAACCCAGACGGTGACCACGCCGTTCCAGGACCGCTTCCGCTTCGAGATCGACCCGTTCCGCAAGCATTGCCTGCTCAACGGGCTGGACGAAGTGGGGCTGACGCTGGCGCGCGATACCGCGATTTCGGCGTTTGAGGGCACCGTGCGGACCGAACGACCGTTCCTGGCCCGGGGAACCGGCGTCGCCGCCTGATCCTTTTTCGATGCCCGGTTCGTTTAACGGATCGCTTAAACCCTCTTCCCTTCACTGGTGAAACTTGCTTGCATGGGCGGGCGAGAACCGGACGGCCTTTCCGCATCCGGCAACGAATGGAATTGGGAGATACCGATGAAGGCCTTGCGCACCCACGCCGTTGGCGGTCCCGAAACGCTGACGCTGGACGATGTGTCCGATCCCGTGCCGGGCGCGGGGCAGGTCGTGGTGGCGATGAGGGCCTGCTCGATCAACTTCCCCGATACGCTTATGATTCGCGATCTCTACCAGTTCAAGCCGGAACGGCCCTTTGCGCCGGGCGGGGAACTGGCCGGGGTGATCGACGCGGTGGGCGAAGGCGTGACCGGCTGGAAGGTGGGCGACCGCGTGATCGCCATGGTTGGCAACGGCGGCCTGGCCGAGAAGGTCCGGGTTGAGGTCGGCCGGCTGTTCCCGCTGCCCGATGGCGTCGATTTCGCCACCGGCGCGTCGCTGCTGATGACCTATGGCACGACGTATCACGGCCTGGTCGATCGCGGTCATATCAAGGCGGGTGATACGCTGCTGGTGCTGGGCGCGGCGGGGGGCGTGGGCCTTTCCGCGATCGAGCTGGGCAAGGCGTTCGGCGCGCGCGTCGTCGCGGCCGTTTCGAGCGAGGAAAAGGCCGCCGTCGCGCGCGAGGCGGGTGCGGACGATGTGGTGATCTATGGCCGCCCGCCGTTCGACAAGGCGCAGTCGAAGGATCTTGCCGAAAAGTTCAAGGCGGCCTGCGGCCCCAATGGCGCCAACGTGATCTACGACATCGTGGGTGGCGATTATTCGGAACCGGCGCTGCGTTCGATCGCGTGGGAAGGGCGTTTCCTCGTCGTCGGCTTCCCCGCCGGCATCGCGCGTCTGCCGCTGAACCTGACGCTGCTCAAGTCCTGCGACGTGTGCGGGGTGTTCTGGGGCGCGTTCACCGCGCGCGAGCCGAAGAAGTTCGCGGAGCAGGTGGCCGAACTGTTCGCCATGCTCAAGGCGGGCAAGATCAATCCCCGTGTTTCCGCGCGCTTTCCGCTGGAAAGGGGTGGAGAGGCGATCGCCGTGCTGGAAAACCGGCAGGCGGTGGGCAAGGTCGTGGTGACGACGGAATAGCGTGGCCTGCTAGGCTCCCGACCCTACCGCCGGCTTCCGTAGGCCGGGATGCCCAGCTTCCAGTGGATCGCCGCGCCGCGCAGGCCGAAGCCGGCCAGCGCGGCGACCGGCCAGACCAGCCCGTCGGGCAGGCTCGCGATCCGGCCCAGCACGCAAAGGCCGGAAGCGAGTGCTGCCGCCGTCACGTAGAGCTCGGGCCGCATCAGGATCGAAGGGCGGCCGGCCAGCACGTCACGGATGATTCCGCCCACGCAGCCGGTGATCACGCCCATCATCATCGCGGGCACGGGCGAGACGCCATAGGCCAGCGCCTTGACGGTGCCGAGCACGGCATAGGCGCCCAGTCCGGCGGCATCCGCCCATTCCAGCGCGCGCCCTTCCCACCAGCGGTTCGGGGTGAACCACGCGACCAGCGCCACCGCGAAGCAGACCGGGGCAACCGCCGGATCGCGCACCCAGAACACCGGCGCGCCGATCAGCAGGTCGCGCACCGATCCTCCACCCACCCCCGTCACCAGCGCGAAGAACGCCATGGTGACGAAGGTCTGCCGCAACCGCGCCGCAAGCAGCGCGCCGGTCAGCGCGAAGACCGCGATCCCGGCCAGATCGAGAAAGCCGAGAATCGCGGGCAGCGCGGGCGCGGCCAGGATCGGAGAGGCAATGGCGGAAACGGCGGGTACTGGCATCAGCGCAGTTCCCCGGCCAGTGCGCGCACGAGTTCGCCCGCCGGCAAGGACCGGGCAAGGCGAGCGCCTTGTCCCGCCCATTGCGCGCCGAAGCCGGCTTCGCCCCGTGCCCTGGCCGCCGCGTTCAGCGCTTTGCCGGCATCGTAGGCGATCGGATAGGCCGGTGCGGCCAGACCGCAGCTTTCCCCCCAGGCGGTAAAGCGGTTGGCAAGGCCACGCGCCGGGCGGCCGGAGATGGCGCGGGTCATCACGGTCGGCCGCCCTTCGGCCAGTGCCGCGCGGTAGCCGGCGTCGGCCGCGCTTTCGGGGCACCCGACGAACGCGGTGCCAAGCTGCGCCGCCACCGCCCCCAGCGCCAGCGTGGCGCGAATGCCGGCGCCGTCCATGATGCCGCCCGCCGCGATTACCGGCAGGCCCGCGCGCCGTGCCAGCAGGCGGGTCAGCGCCATCGTGCCCAGCTGCTCGTCCGGCGCGTCGGGATCGAACATGCCGCGATGCCCGCCCGCTTCGTAGCCCTGCGCCACCACCGCATCGATGCCCGCCGCGCGCGCCGCTTCGGCCTCTGCCAGCGAGGTGGCGCTGGCCAGCAGCAGGCATCCGGCCTGCTTCAGCGCGGCGATGCGGTCCGCGCCGGGCAGGCCGAAGTGGAAGCTGACGACGGCGGGACGCGTCTCCACCAGCGCGGCGAGCATGGCGTCATCGTCCGCGAAGCTGCGGTAGATCTCGCGCAGCGTGGCCGGCGGTTCCGCACCGAATTCGCGGAACAGCGGTTCCAGCCCCGTGCACCATGCGGCCTCGCGCGCGGGATCGGCCACGGCCGGCGCATGGACGAAGACATTGACGTTGAAGGGGCGATCGGTGCGCGCCTTCAGGTCGGCGATCATCGCCCGCGCGCCGTCCGCGTCGGTCGCGCCGACGGCGATCGAGCCGAGCCCGCCGGCCGCGTTGACCGCCGCCGCCATTGCCGGGGTGGAAACGCCCGCCATCGGCGCCTGGATGATGGGATGGGCAAGGCCCAGCTGCGCGACGAGTCCGGTCATGGACGGAGCTTTAGGCTATCGCCTGATCGCGCGCCATATTCCGGTCACGCTGCTGGTCTATGCCAGATTATCCTTGCCGAAAGGGTGCCCATGCCCGCCATCGACGCGCCGCCCGTCCAGATTGAGCGAACCGCGACCACGCCGGAGAACGCGTTCGACCTTGCCGCGGTGAAGCCGGCGGAGCGAGGCGCGCCGTGCGGGGCGGGAAGCGCCGGCGAGATCGTGGTGTGCGCCGCGAACGATCGCGAAAAATACCGCGCGCATCCGCTGCCCGATACGTTCCACGAAGACGCGCCGCCAATTGCCGAAAAGGAGGTCGCGCCGGGCGTGAAGGTGGACGTGCATACCGACGGTCGGCAGATCGGTGGCGTCCCCAGCAACCGCGTCATGGCGGGCGTGCGGATCGCATTCTGAGACGGCCGCAAAATAAGGCCCGGTGCGGGGGAGCACCGGGCCTTCCAGGGTCAGGCGTGCGCTGTTGTCCAGCGTCGGGGGGTCAGAGTTTGCAGCCCATCGCGGAATAGGTCGCCTTGGCCTGTTCCGAAGCGGCCTTGCACGATTGCGCGAGCGCCGCCTTGTCCTGGATGGAGGCCCACGAAGCCTTGGACTGCTGAATCGCCTGTTCCATCGCGGCGCGCTGGCTTTCCGGGACCTTGTCCTTGATGCAGGCCATGACCTTGTTGAGATAGTCATCGCATTCGGCAACGCCGGTCATGCCGTCGGCGGGCTTGGCCGCGGCTGCCGCCGTGCTTTCTCCGGGCGCGCTGGAAGCCGTTGCTTCCTTCTTGGCTTCGGAACAGCCTGCCAGCAGAGCGATGCCAGCAAGAACGACGGCTATTTTCTTCATGCAACGATCCCCGGTTCCAGTGATGTCCCCTGATCCTATGGGCGGGGTCCGGGGCCATCAATCGGGCGATTGGCCGGGATCGGATGTATGCCGGTTACATCCGGTTATGCGGCTTCAGGATGCCGGAATACCGCCGTTTGGCGGCATGACCGCGCGGTTTGCGTGACACGTTTTTACATGGCGGCGGCGGCCAGCGTCAGATTTCGAGCTGGCTGCCCAGCTCGATCACGCGGTTCGAGGGCAGGCGGAAGAACTGCATCGCGCTTTCGGCGTTGCGCACCATCCACGCGAACAGCTTTTCGCGCCAGATCGCCATGCCCGGGCGTGACGATGCGATCAGCGTCTGCCGGGCGAGGAACCAGCTTGTCTCCATCGGCTTGAACGGCCCGCCGGCGCGGTTCTCGGCGGCGAGTTCCGCCGGCAGGTCGGCCTCGTCCATGAAGCCGATGTGCACGATCATGCGGTAGAAGCCGTGGCCCAGGTCTTCCAGTTCGCGGCGTTTCTCCGCGGGGACGTGCGGCACGCCTTCGGTGACGACGGTCAGGATAACCACGCGTTCGTGCAGGATGTGGTTGTGCTTCAGATTGTGGAGCAGCGCTGGCGGAATGCCATCGGCGGTCGAGGCCAGGAACACCGAGGTGCCGGACACGCGCTTCACTTTCGCCACGACCGAGCCGACGAACAGATCGAACGGCATGGTGTCCTCGGCCAGCCGGTCGCGCACGATGCGCCGCCCGGTCGCCCAGGTGGACAGCAGCGTGAAGGTGACCGCCGCGACCAGCAGCGGGAACCAGCCGCCATCGGGAATCTTGGTGACGTTCGACGCAAAATAGGCGCTATCGACGATCAGGAACGCGCCGGTGACCAGCGTGGCCAGCGCCGGGTGCCATTTCCAAACCGCGAAGGTCAGCACGCCCAGCATGCAGGCGGTGATGAACATGGTGCCGGTTACCGCGATGCCATAGGCGGAGGCGAGGTTGCTGGATGTGCGGAAGCCCAGCACCAGCAGGATCACCATGGCCAGCAGCAGCCAGTTGACCAGCGGCACGTAGATCTGCCCGGCCGCGCTGGCGCTGGTGTGGCGGATGCGGATGCGCGGCAGGAAGCCCAGCTGCACCGCCTGTTGCGAGACCGAGAACGCGCCCGAGATCACCGCCTGGCTGGCGATGATCGTGGCCAGCGTGGCCAGGATCACCAGCGGCAGTCGTGCCCAGTCCGGCGCCATCAGGAAGAACGGGTTCTCGACCATGGCGGGGTTCTTCAGCAGCAGCGCCGACTGGCCGAGGTAGTTGATGAGCAGGCAGGGAAAGGCGACCCACAGCCACGCCACCATGATCGCTTTGCGGCCGAAATGCCCCATGTCGGCATAGAGCGCCTCCGCCCCCGTGACCGCGAGCACGACCGAGCCGAGCGCGAGGAAGGCCAGCGCCGGGTCGATCAGAAAGAAGCGCAGCGCATGGATCGGGTTGACCGCGCCCAGCACTTCAGGCGCCTGCGTGATGTTGACCACGCCGAGCACCGCCAGCACCGCGAAATAGACCAGCATTACCGGCCCGAACAGGCGGGCGACAGCGGCCGTCCCGCGCGCCTGGATGGCAAACAGCGCGATCAGGATCGCGATCGAGATCGGCAGCACCAGGTCGGCGAAGGCCTCGTGCACCACGGTCAGTCCTTCGACGGCGGACAGCACCGAAACTGCCGGCGTGATGATCGCGTCGCCATAGAACAGCGCCGTGGCGATCAGGCCCAGCACGGTCATCCCCACGCTCCAGCGCCCAGCTTCCATGCGGCGGCCGATCAGCGCCAGCAGCGCCAGGCTGCCGCCTTCGCCCTTGTTGTCGGCCTTCAGGATCACGAACACGTACTTGATCGTGACGATCAGCATCATCGTCCAGAAGATCAGCGACAGCACGCCGAAGATGTGCGCCCGGTCCACGGCCAGCGGATGGTGCCCGATGAAGCTTTCCTTCAGCGCATAGAGCGGCGAGGTGCCGATGTCGCCGAACACCACGCCGATGGCACCTACCGCCAGCGTCGCCAGCCCCTCGTTGGGATGCGCGCCGTGTTGCGAAGAATTTCCGGATTCGTCCATGGGTCGGCCCGTTAGTCGCGTCGATGCAGGCATACCACGGACTTTACGGGTTCTTTATGGCGTTATGCGGGTACATCGACGCAGGCGATCAGCCCCGGCCCGCCGTTGCGGAACGAAAGCCGGCCGCCGAAGCGCTGCAGCAGGCGGTGCGCGGTGGGAATGCCCAGACCGAAGCCGGCGGTGTTGCGCGCGCGGGAACTGTCGAGGCGGAAGAAGGGATCGAGCACGGCGTCAAAGCAGTCTTCCGGAATGCCGGGACCGTCGTCGGCGATTTCGATCCGCCAGAGACTATCCTGCCGGCCGATCGTCACCCGCGCTCGCTCGCCATATTGCAACGCGTTCTCCACCAGCGGAGCGAGCGCCAGCAGCAGCGGTTCGCGATAGGTGCGGACCAGCGCCACCGGCGGGGCATCGAGGCTGGCTTCGCCGGGCAGCGACGCCAGCAGATCGCGCATCATGGCGACGAGATCGACCTCGGCCGCATCCGCCGTCATGTGCTGCGCGCGCAGGAACGACTGGAGCGACATCAGCATCGCCTCCATCTCCTCCGTGCTGGAGCTAACGATGCGCGAGATGTCGCTGTCATCGACGAAATCGGACGCGATCTTCAGGCGGCTGAGCGGGGTGCGCAGATCGTGGCTGATCGCCTCGAATGACTTGGCCTGATCGGTTTCCAGCCCCGATATGCGCGCCTGCATGTCGTTGAGCGAGCGGGCCAGATCGCGCAGTTCGGCGGGGCCGCTTTCACGCAGCGCGGCACTTTGCCCATGCGCCATGGCGTCGGCCGCGCGCGCCAGTTGCGCCAGCGGCCGCATCAGCGCGCGCAGGGCATAGAGCCCCGCGCCCACGCACAGCGCGGTGGCGAGCAGGGTCATGATCGTCGCCCGCAGCGCCACCGCCCAGCCCGAAGCGACATCGGGCGAACGGAAATTGAGCCACGCGCCGTCGGCCAGCCGCATCGATCCCACGAGATCGCGTTGCCCGCGTGGCCCCTTCACCACATCAAGTAGCAGGGTGCGTCCGGCCAGCGCCGGCTCCCACGCCAGCACCAGCCGCCGGATGTCCACCGCCGCGCGCGCTTCGCCCTGGCGCTGGACAGCGGGGGCGGAGGCGACAGCCGCTTGCAGGTGGCTGGTCGACATGATCGTGGCCGGCGCATCGCGATCGATCGCGTGCAGCCGTTCGCTGACCACGAGCAGTTCCGCCACGCGGCGGGCGTGGTCCTCGCGGATCGTTTCGCGGTCGATCGTCTCGTAGAAGGCAAGGCTGGCGACGGCCTGGACCACGGCGATGCCCAGCAGCAGCACCATGGCATAGCCGACCAGCCGGTGCGATCGCAGCCGGATCATCGCCTTGCCGAAGAGCGTGCTCGCTATGATTGCCTCTCCCGCCCGGTCACGCACGCCGGGCATGTCAGATCGCTGTCATCATGCGTCGGCCGAGTCAATTGCGGCGTGGGGCCGTTCGCGCACTCGACAAGCGCCGCGAAGCCGCGCATCCAGCGCGGGTGAGCGACCTGTCCATCCCCCAAAGCCAGGATCCCCACCCGCGCGAACGGCGCTGGGGCAGCGCCACGGGCTATCTCGTGTCCTTCGCGCTGGTGGCGCTTGTCACGCTGATCGGCGGGGTGCTGTTCGCGCGGGGGAACAGCACGGACATCGGGCTGCTCTATCTGATTCCGGTGATGTACGCGGGCACGCGCCACGGGCTGGCGACGGGCGTGGTCGTGGGCCTCGCCTCCTCGCTGGCGTACAACTTCTTTTTCATCCCGCCCACGCACACGCTGTCGGTCGACAATCCCGAACACCTCATCACGCTGCTGGTGCTGCTGGGGGTGGCGGTGGTCGGCAGCCAATTGGCCGCGCAAGTGCGCGCGCAGGCGATGCTGGCGGAAGCGCGGGCCGACCGCAACGCGGCGCTGGCCGGTTTCGCGCGCCTGCTTACGGGCGTGAGCCGGCGTGACGATCTGTGGCAGGTGGCGGCGGCGGAAGTGGCGCGGCTGTTCGATGTGCGCACGATCGTGCTGGTGCGTGCGTCGGCCGAGGCGGGTGACCATGGCCTGGTCCTGTGCGCCGCATCGCCGCCGCAGCACCGTATCGAACTGATCGAGATGGCCGCCGCGCAGTGGTGCTTCGAGAATGCCGCACCCGCCGGCCCTGGGGCCGAAACCCTGACCGCGTCCGAATGGCTGTTCCATCCCGTGATCGGCCTGGCCGGCGCGGTGGCCGTGATGGGCGTGGGCCGCGCCGACGCGGGGGAGCCGCTGCACCCCGGCCAGGCGCTGCTGCTGCGCAGCCTGCTCGACCAGTGCGGGCTGGCGCTGTCGCGCATCGTGGCGGAGGAGGAGGCGCGCGCGCTGGGAGAGGTGCAGGAGCGCGACCGGCTGCGCGCGGCACTGCTGTCGTCGGTCAGCCACGACCTGCGCACGCCGCTGACCACCGTGCTGGCGACCTTGCGCGCGATGCGCGCGGCAGCGCCGGAACAGGAAGCGCAGCTTGCCGCCGCGCGGACGGAGGCGGAGCGTCTCAACCGTTTCGTCGCCAACCTGCTCGACATGGTGCGGATCGAAACCGGGGCGCTGGACCGGATGGTACAGCTGGTCGATCTGGCCGAAGCCGCGGGCAGCGCGATCGAGGATCTGCACCCGGTGCTGGGCGCGCGCCGGATCGTCATCGCCATGCCCGATGACCTGCCGTTCGCGCGGCTCGATCCGCAGCTTTTCCACCACTGCCTCATCAATCTGATCGACAACGCGGCCAAGCACGGCGGGCCGGACGGCGCGATCACGATGGCCGCGGAGACGACGGCGGATGGCGGCCTTGTCCTCTCCGTGGAGGACAGCGGCCCCGGCCTGCCGCCGGGGGAGGAGCAGCGCGTGTTCGCCACGTTTACGCGGCTGGAAGGCTCCGATCGCACCGGCGGATCGGGGCTGGGGCTGGCGATCGTGAAAGGGTTTGCGGAAGCGATGGGTCTGACGGTGCGCGCGGGCAACCGTGCCGATGGGCACGGCGCATGCTTTACCCTGCGCATTCCGCCGCATCTCGTGCGCACGCCGGAGGAGATGGCATGACCGATCCCGTCCCGCTGCTGGTCGTGGAGGACGATGCCCCGATCCGCGCGCTGCTCGTCGCCGCGCTGGCCGCCGCCGGCTACCGGCCGGTCGAGGCCGCGACCGCGCGCGAGGCGCTGGCCGCGCTGGCCGAAGCGCGGCCGCACGCGGTGCTGCTCGACCTGGGGCTGCCGGACCGCGACGGGCTGGAGCTGGTGCCGCTGCTGCGCGGGGCGGGGGCCGCCGTGGTGATTCTCTCCGCGCGCGATGCGACGGCGGAGAAGGTGGCGGCGCTCGACCTGGGTGCGGACGATTACGTGACCAAGCCGTTCGATCTCGACGAGGTACTGGCCCGCCTGCGCACCGCGCTGCGCCACCGCGCCGCACCCGGCGCGGTCACTGGAACGGTGCGGGCGGGCGCGGTGGAGATCGATCTGCCCGCGCGGATCGTCCGCCGGGACGGGGCGGAAGTGCACCTTGCCCCGCGCGAATACGCCATGCTGGCGGAACTCGCCGTCCACGCTGGAAAGGTGGTGACGCACGCGCATCTGCTGCGCGCCGTCTGGGGACCGGGGCATGACGGCGATGTCGAATACCTGCGCGTGGCCGCGCGGGGCATCCGGCGCAAGCTGGAGGATGGCGCGTCGGGTGCGCCCTCGCTGATCCGCAACGAACCGGGCGTTGGCTATCGGCTGGTCGTTTGACCGGCTTTGGCGCGCTATTCCTCGGGCAGCGGTTCTTCGGGCAGGGTGCGGGGCTGCGGGGCTATCGCGCCGATGATTTCGGCGATCTCGATCACGGCCGACACGGCGATCGCTTCCTCGCGGCTGAGGCCGTCGAAATCGGGCAGGAACGCGCGGCAGGCGGTGAGCAGCGCGCCGGGCGCGTCTTCCAGTTCCAGCCGGTATTCCGCCAGCGTCGTGCAGCCGTCGATATCGGACCAGCGCAGCCCGCTGGGCGCCGGGCGTTCGTGATAGGCCCACAGCGCATCGATGGCACGATCCATCGCGCCGCGCACCTGATCGGCCACCGCATCGCCCGAGGCGCGGGCTTTCAGCTTCTGTCGATAGCGCCGCTGGCGCTCGGCGTTGGTCATGGCCATGCGCGCAGAGTAACCACGCGCGGCGCGTTTGCGCAAGGATGTTACGTAACTTTGTTCGCGCTTCGGTTTCGCCGGGCCGGTTTCACGGGATTGATATGAGTCAAAGCAATTCGGCGGCCTTGCCTTAGCGTTGCGATCTGTCGGGAAGGTAGCAACACCCCAATCCGGGAGAGCAGGACAATGACCATGGCGAGTGTGGAAGCGCGGCGGCGACCGCCCATCCCCGGCACCACCCTTTTCGATGGCGACATGGCGCGGCGCGGCTTTGCGCTGAACGCGATGTGCTATTCGTTCAACGATGCCGCCAACCGCGAGGCGTTCCGAGCCGACGAGGACGCCTATTGCCGCAAGTTCGCGCTGACGCCCGAACAACGCAAGGCCGTGGCGGACCGTGACGTGCTGGCGATGATCGAAGCCGGCGGCAACGTCTATTATCTGGCCAAGCTGGCCGGCATCTTCGGCCTCAACGTGCAGGATCTCGGCTCGCTCCAGACCGGCATGAGCCTTGACGATTTCAAGGCGCACCTCGTGGCGCAACGCGCCAAGATCGCGCCCGACATGGTCGTTTCCACCGGTATGGAGAACGCGTGATGGCGGATATCGTCGGCGGCTATTTCACCAGCCACGTGCCGGGCATCGGCGGCGCGATCGTGCGCGGAGACCAGCAGCAGCCCTACTGGAAGCCCTTTTTCGATGGCTACCCGCCGATCCGCGCCTGGCTTGCCGAAGCTCAGCCGGATGTGGCCGTGGTGTTCTACAACGATCACGGGCTGAACTTCTTCCTCGACAAGATGCCCACGTTCGCGGTCGGCGCGGCGGCGTCCTACGACAACGCCGACGAAGGCTGGGGCCTGCCGGTGTACAAGAGCTTCACCGGACACCCCGAACTGAGCTGGCACATCATCGAGGAACTCGTCGCGTCCGAGTTCGACATCACCACCTGCCAGAAAATGCTGGTCGACCACGCGCTGTCGATCCCGTTCGAGCTGGTCTATCCCGATGCGCCCGCCTGGCCGATCCGGCTGGTGCCGATCGCCATCAATACCGTGCAGTATCCGCTGCCGTCACCGAAACGCTGCCTGGCGCTGGGGCGCGCGGTGGCCAAGGCGCTGCGTTCGTGGACGGGGGCGGAGCGGGTTCTGGTGGTGGGCACGGGCGGCCTTTCGCACCAGCTCGACGGCCCGCGCGCCGGGTTCATGAACCCCGATTACGATCGCTTCTGCCTCGATCATCTCGCGGCCGATCCCGATGCGTTGACGCGCCATTCGGCCGAGGACGTGGCCGAACTGGCGGGCACGCAAGGGGTGGAGATACTCAACTGGATCGCCGCGCGGGGCGCGCTGGGCGATGGCCCGCTGAGCGAGGTCACGCGGAACTACCACATTCCGATCAGCAATACCGCTGCCGCCAGCCTGGTGCTGGAACCGGCCTGAGGCGGTTGACGGTTCGGTTGGTTCGGGGGCGGCCCGCTTCGGCGCATCGCCATCATCTGCACCACGCGGGTCGTGATGTTTCGCCGCCGCTCCCTGCCCCTCGTGGGTGGGGGCAGCGGTCTCAGGCGCGCCGTGCGCTTCGGCCCGTCCGGTTGTGACGCCGCGCACACCGTACCCGGCGAAACGGTGCGAAAAGCGCCTTCTGGCCTAGCGGTCCGACGGCACCTTGGTGCGATCGTTGCGCGTCTGGGTCATCGCGGAAGCAAAACTCTCCGCGAAATGCCGGGTGAAGTTGTCCTGGGCCTTCAACGAGATGGCCCGGGCGTGGTGGTTTGCCTGCTCTCCGCCACCAAAGAGGTGGGTGGCCGGCGCCCTGCAATGGTGTTCTGTGTCCGTCACGGTCTTGCAGATCCCCGCCGTTCCGCTGCAGTGCTGCGGCCGGCCTTGCTCGTTTCATGGTTTCTTATCCGTTACCGTCCGTAACATCCAAAACGAATTTTGAATTGTACCGACACGACACGGTTATCACTTTCGTAAAGCGGTATGGCATGGGTCTGGCCGCCTGTCCGTGACAGCGGACACGCTCCGCGTTCATCGACTGCATTCCCCGCCTCTTGTCGTTCCCCGATGCCCATCCCAGATAGCGCGCTTCTTCCCCAAGAGCCGTCTTGCGCTCTGTGAACAAATCTGGAACACGGGTGCCCATGTCGCTCAGCAAGATTTCCGTCCGTGGCGCCCGTGAACACAACCTCAAGGGTATCGATGTCGATCTCCCGCGGGACAGCCTGATCGTCATCACCGGGCTTTCCGGATCGGGCAAATCCTCGCTCGCGTTCGATACGATCTATGCCGAGGGGCAGCGCCGCTACGTCGAATCGCTCTCGGCCTATGCCCGCCAGTTCCTCGAGATGATGCAGAAGCCCGATGTCGAGCACATCGACGGCCTCAGCCCGGCGATCTCGATCGAGCAGAAGACCACCAGCCGCAACCCGCGCTCGACCGTGGCAACGGTCACCGAGATCTACGATTACATGCGCCTGCTGTGGGCTCGCGTGGGCGTGCCCTATTCGCCGGCCACGGGCCTGCCGATCAGTGCGCAGACGGTCAGCCAGATGGTCGATCGCGTGATGGCCCTGCCCGAAGGCACGCGCGCCTACCTGCTCGCGCCGGTGGTGCGCGGCCGCAAGGGGGAATACCGCAAGGAACTGCTGGAATGGCAGAAGGCGGGCTACACCCGTGTCCGCATCGACGGCGAGCTTTACGCGATCGAGGAAGCCCCCGCGCTCGACAAGAAGTACAAGCACGACATCGAGGTGGTGGTCGATCGCATCGCCGTGCGCGACGGTATCCAGACGCGGCTGGCCGACAGCTTCGAGCAGGCGCTCAAGCTGGCCGAGGGGCTGGCCTATATCGATCTGGCGGACACGACGGTGGCGGAGGCTCTGGTCGTCTCCCCCCTCCCGCTTGCGGGAGGGGCCGGGGGTGGGCCGGAACTGGATGCCGCGCCCGGGCAGCCCACCCCTAACCCCTCCCGCAAGCGGGAGGGGAATCTCAAGGGCGCGGGCCTTCCGCCCAACCGGATCGTGTTCAGCGAAAAGTTCGCGTGCCCGGTCAGCGGCTTCACCATCGAATCGATCGAACCGCGCCTGTTCTCGTTCAACGCTCCACAGGGCGCGTGCCCGGCCTGCGACGGGCTGGGCGAGAAGCTGCTGTTCGATCCGCAACTGGTCGTGCCCAACGAGGGGCTCAGTCTCAAGCAGGGCGCGGTGGTGCCCTGGGCCAAGTCCAACCCGCCATCGCCTTACTACATGCAGGTGCTGTCCAGCCTCGCCGCGCATTTCGGGTTCAGCCTGGAAACGCCGTGGGAGAAGCTGCCGGGCGAGGTGCGGCTGGTGATCCTCTATGGCACCGGCGGTAAGGCCGTGCCGCTGACCTTCGTCGACGGCAAGAAGAGCTACACCGTCACCAAGGCGTTCGAAGGCGTGATCGGCAATCTCAACCGCCGCATGCTCCAGACCGAAAGCGCGTGGATGCGCGAGGAACTGGGCAAGTTCCAGACCGCGCAGCCGTGCGAGACCTGCGGCGGCGCGCGGCTCAAGCCCGAGGCGCTGGCGGTGAAGATCGCGAGCGAGGACATCTCGATGTCCACTCGCCGTTCGGTGGCCGATGCGCTGGCGTGGTTCTCCACGCTGGAGGAGAAGCTGACCGACCAGCAGCGCCAGATTGCCAAGGCCATCCTCAAGGAAATCAACGAGCGGCTGGGCTTCCTCAACAACGTCGGGCTCGATTACCTCAATCTCGATCGCACGTCGGGCACGCTCTCGGGCGGGGAAAGCCAGCGCATCCGCTTGGCCAGCCAGATCGGTTCGGGCCTTTCGGGCGTGCTCTACGTGCTCGACGAACCCTCGATCGGCCTTCACCAGCGCGACAACGACCGCCTGCTCGAAACGCTCAAGCGCCTGCGCGACCTGGGCAACACGGTGATCGTGGTGGAGCATGACGAGGACGCGATCCGCACGGCCGACTGGGTCGTCGATCTCGGCCCGGGCGCGGGCGTCCATGGTGGCGAGATCGTGGCGCAGGGCACGCTAAAGGACATTCTCAAGAGCAAGGCCAGCCTCACCGGCCAGTACCTGACGGGCGCGCGCCGCATCGACGTGCCGGCGCACCGCCGCAAGGGCAACGGGCTGGATCTGGTGGTGGAAGGCGCACGGGCCAACAATCTGCGCAACGTCACCGCACGCATCCCGCTCGGCACGTTCACCTGCATCACCGGGGTTTCCGGCTCGGGCAAGTCGTCGCTGACGATCGACACGCTACAGGCCGGCGCCGCGCGTGTGCTCAACGGCGCGCGCGTGATCGCCGGGCCGCACGACGCGATCAAGGGGCTCGAGGCCTGCGACAAGGTGATCGAGATTGACCAATCGCCGATCGGCCGCACCCCGCGTTCCAACCCCGCCACTTATACCGGCGCGTTCACCCTGATCCGCGACTGGTTCGCCGGGCTCCCGGAATCCGAGGCGCGCGGTTACAAGGCTGGGCGCTTCAGCTTCAACGTCAAGGGCGGCCGGTGCGAATCCTGCCAGGGTGACGGGTTGATCAAGATCGAGATGCATTTCCTGCCCGACGTGTACGTGACGTGCGAGGAATGCGGCGGCAAGCGCTACAACCGCGAAACGCTGGAAGTGAAGTTCAAAGGCCACTCCATCGCCGACGTGCTCGACATGACGATCGAGGATGCCGAGGAATTCTTCAAGGCGGTGCCGCCGATCCGCGATCGCATGCACATGCTGAACGAAGTCGGCCTTGGCTACGTCAAGGTCGGCCAGCAGGCGACGACGCTATCGGGCGGCGAGGCGCAGCGCGTGAAGCTGGCCAAGGAACTTTCGCGCCGCTCCACGGGGCAGACGCTCTACATCCTCGACGAGCCGACCACCGGCCTCCATTTTGAGGACGTGCGCAAGCTGCTGGAAGTGCTGCACCGGCTGGTCGAACAGGGCAACAGCGTGGTGGTGATCGAGCACAACCTGGATGTGATCAAGACCGCGGACTGGATCATCGACATGGGGCCGGAAGGTGGCGTGCGCGGCGGCGAGATCGTGGCCGAAGGCACCCCGGAAGACGTGGCGAAGAATCCGCGCAGCTTCACCGGGCACTATCTGGGGCCGCTGCTGGCGCGCCACGGCTGACGGACGCTGGCGAGGGAGGTGGGCGACGGAAACGGGCGGCGGGCTTGACTCCGGGCCGCTCCCGCCGCCAAATCGGCGATCAGGACGGCAAGATCCTGATCGGGGAAGATGCTGGCAGGCGATAGCGGCGCGCAGGCAGGCGTGCCTGCTCTGGGGGTCTGTCATGCCGGTTGCGATCGCATTGCCCATTTCCGAAGCCGAGCGGGAAGCGGCTTACGCTCGATCCGGCGGCGCCTGCGTTCGATGCGGTTGCACCATCGCCTGTTTCTGTCGCGCAGGCACATACGACGATGGGGGCGGGGTTTCGCCCGCGTTCCTGCTGTGCCCCGATTGCATGGCAATCATCGATCGGGGCGGTGTGCCCGAGGCAACGATCGCCCGGCTGCGCGATGCGCCGGTAGCGCGCCAGGCCGGCCTGGATCGCTCCCCGCTGCTGTTCACCGTCGAGGAGCAGATTCCGGACATCGCCTTCCCCGGCGGGGCGAGGATGACGGGCACTTATTGCCCGATCACCGTCGATGCCCGGCCGTTGCTGTCGTTCCGGCCGCAGCCGGTGCCTGGCGGACCGATGGTGATGAGCCTGGTGCTGGGCGTGGCCGGCGAGGAACCGGACCTGATCGTCAAGGACAACGAATGGCGGCCGGCCCCGGATGCGTGGCGGTTCGAGCGGCGCGGCAACCGCTACCGCTTCAGCCACGTCGGAGGCACCGCGCTGCTTGCTTTCGCGCACCGGGCTGCCGACGAAATCGCGATCGAGGCGATGCGCGGCGTGTTCGGCGGCAAGATGCTGGAGATTGGCGAGAACGGCACGATGCTCGACGGCATGCCGGTGACGATCCCCTCGGTCCGGTCGCAACTGGTCGGGGTGCACCTGTAACGCGCGGACCCGCCGCCGCTCAGTTGAGCTCGTCGTTGACCACCATCAGCGCCAGTTCGGTGCGGTTCTCGATGTTCAGCTTCTGGTAGATGGCGTGAAGATAGACCTTCACGGTGCCTTCACCGATATTCAGTTGCTGCCCGATTTCCCGGTTCCTCATGCCCTTGGCCACCAGCCGGGTAATATCGCGCTCGCGCGCGTTGAGCTTGGCGAAGGGATTGTTGACGGGCTTGAGCGACAAATCGAGCGCGCGTTGCAGGAAGGCCGGGGCAATCGCCTTCTCGCCGGCATGGACCCGTTCCAGCACCTGGATCAGTTCGCTTTCCGCGCCGTCCTTGGACACGATGCCTTGCACGCCGGCCCGCATGACGGCCATGAGCTGCCGATCGGTAATCTCGGCGGTGAGCAGCACGACCGGACGATCATCACCCTTTTCGCGCAAGGCTTCCAGCGCCGCCACGCCATTCAGGCCGGGCATGTTGATGTCCAGCAGCACTACGGCGGGATCGTGCTGCTCGATCGCCGCCAGCGCTTCCTCGCCGCTGGCGGCGGTGGCGACCACCTGGAAGGGCGTGCCGCGCAATACCGCATCGACGCCGGCGCGGATGAAGCCGTGATCGTCGGCTACCAGAACGGGGATCATGCGCCCGTCCTTTCGGGAAGCGCGATGCGCAGGGTCACGCCCCGCGCACTGTTGTCGATGGCCAGCATGCCGCCCAGCGCCTCTACCCGCTCGCTGATCGAACGGGGTGTGGCGTGCGCCTTGTCTGCAGGGAAACCGGAGCCGTCATCGCTGACAATCATCTTGAGCGTTCCATCGTCTTGAATAAGGTTAACCCCTATAAGACGACACCGACCGTGCCGAACCGCATTCGCCACGGCCTCTCGTGTGATCTGGCGTATCTCGTGCGCCAGATCGACGGGGACGAGCAAGGGACCGGGTGGCGCGTCCAGCCGGGTTTCGATGGCCCAGTGGTGCCCCAGTTCCTCCAGCAGCGTGCCGAGCTCCTCCGTCAGATCGGTCCGGCGATCCCCCTTTTCGCCAAGGCGCAGGCGCTCGATCATCCTGCGCATCTGCGCCTGTTCGCGCCGCAGCGCGTCCTTGATCGCGACAATTTCGGTGTCGGGATCGTTGCCTTCGCGGATCCAGCGCCGCAGCGCTTCCAGCCGGAACAGCGTGCCGGCGAGAAATTGCGCGACGCTGTCGTGCAGATCGCGGGCAAGGGCGTTGCGCAGGTTTGAAACCTCGTGTGCGCGCGCCAGCATCGCCACGTCCTCGCGATCGAGCGCCTGTTCCGCGTCGCGTGTCATTTGCGCCAACAACGGCAGGTCATCGGGCGAGATGCCGGGGACACCCCACAGCAGAAGCTGGCCCGGTCCGCGCGCCGCGCCGATCGACGCGACAAGGCCCTCGTTCACCTCGCACAGCGTGGCGAGATGCCAGACGTGCCGCTTGCCGGCGTGGTTGACCATCCCATCGGTGTCGAGCCACAACTGGCGATGCCGCTGGCCGTCGAACAGCGTCGGGCGGCAGGGAACCTCGATCTCGGTCAGCAGCGGCCCGGGGCCGGAGCGCAGCGCGCGCGCGGCATCGCCGCTGGCGATCATGATTTCCACCCACGGCTCCTCGCCATCCGCGAGCGCGATGGCGCCGCCGGTGGCGCCCAGCACCGTGCGCGCGTGATCGAGGATCGTCGTCATGATCGCCTCGTGGCGCTGGCCTGGCAGCCCTGGCGGTTCGGGCATTCGCGGCGCGCTGGCCCGGTCGCCGCCGGTGCTCAGCCAAAGCATCATGATCGCCAGCCCGATCGTGTAGCCCTGCCTGCGGCTGAAACGGTAGGGATCGATGCTGAGGTGAAGGGAATGCATCAGCAGGCCCAGCGCGAAATTCAGCAGGACCAGTCCCAGTGCCGTCCAGAGCACGCCGCGCCATCCCCAGCGCAGCGAGGCGCCGATCAGGATGAACGAGGCAAAGACGATGAACGGGCTGGAAAATTCCTTGAAGGCCGATTCGGTCATGTAGGTCGCGGCCGTGAAGATCGCGATGTCGATGACGTGCATCAGCCGGGCCAGCCGGAAATCGTACCACCAGCTGCGGAAGGCGATGACGGTGGCGAACCCGCACCATGCGGCATAGGCGATCAGAAGGGTGTAGGTGGCGGCGACCGAACGTGTCGGCTGCGCCGGATCAAGCCAGACCGCGACGACGAAGATGACGGCGAGCATCAGCCGGCTCAGCGCAAGCAACCGGCTCCGACGCCGTGAAAACAATTGGCGGTCCACGTCTTCCCCTCTGCGTCCCGAAGACCATGATACCGGTGGGAAGGGGCGCTTCGCAACGGCCCATGAAGGGGGAAGTCCGGGGGCGTGGACAAGGGCAGCTTGCTCCGCGACGGAGCAATACTTGCGAAAGATCGTTAATCTTTATTTGGATTTGCACGCCGATTGGTTCAAATTGGTTCTCGGATCGATCGGGCGAAAGTTTGCAGCGGGTCGAATGGATGGACGTTGAAGCGATGACAAGCGGTGCCGAAGAGAACGGGGGCAACCCCCTGGCGGCGCTTACGTCGAAGCAGCGGGAAGTTCTGGACTTGCTGATCCAGCACAAGACTTCGAAGGAAATTTCGCGGCTGCTTGGCATTTCGCCGCATACCGTGGACCAGCGGATCATGCTGGCGCGCGGCAAGCTGGGCGTCGCCACGCGCAACGAGGTGGCGCAGGCCTATCGGCGGCTCAAGGCGATATACGAACAGCCCGTATATGATTTCTCCCACATCGACGGTGACGGCGTGGAAGCGCACGAACCGGACCGGGAAGTCACGATGCCGGCCGGTGGTGCGGTGCAGACGGTCGCCACGGTCAAGACCCCGGAGGTCGAGACCGAGGCGATGCAGGCAAGGTTTCCGGGGGCCGGTCAGGCAATGGCCTTCGCCTCGGGAACGGCGCCTGACGACGCGGCCTATCATGTCCTCCCGGAGATGTTCGACGGGCCATACGGAACCCTGCTTCGGCTGGGCGCGATCGTGGCGATCGCCTTGTTCCTGATCCTGATCGTGCTGGGGGGGCTGACCATGTTCGCCCAGCTTTCGACGATCATCGATCACTGACCCGCCGTCGCATCTCCTCCACGATGCTGCAATGGCAGCGGCGCGATCTTCGCCGCTGAGAGGAGGGTACGACGATGACGATGAATACCCAGGTTGCACAGATGCGTATCACCCGGGATCTCCACGATGCCGAAGGTGCGCTGGACGAGGCGCTGATCCGGCAGGCACGGCTTTTCGCCACGATGGTCAGCGCACGGCGCGAAAGCGGCGTGGCGCCGTTCATGGGGCAGGACGCGCTGCTGCGGCTGGCGAAGAGCCAGCAATCGATGCTGACGGCCGGCGGCGAACTTGCCCGCGTGCATGGCCGGCTCAGCCAGATCGCGGTGGAGACCAACGGTGGCAACGATGGCTGCCCACCGCTGGATGCAAGCCTGGATGAACCCGCGATCGTGACCGGCGTCGCGGCCTGATGCTTTCCGGCGGCCGATCCGTCCGTTTCATGTGAACAGGCATGTCCTACATCTGGCTGACCCGCATCCTGCTTTTCGCTGTCGTGCTTGTTGCCGCCCGCAAGGGGGACGAGCCGGAGCGACTGACGGCTGCGGTCCTGCTGTCGACGTTCGTCCTCGATCTCGTCAACCACGCGGTATTCGGTGACCCCGTGTGGTACGCGGTCAACCCCGGCCACGTCGTGATCGATAGCTGGGCGTTCTGTGCGCTGCTGTCGATTGCCCTTTACGCCAACCGCGGGTGGCCCCTGCTCGTTGGCGCGGGCCAATTGATCGTGATGGTGGGACACGTCGCCAAGCTGTGGGACCTGACGATGGCCCGGCGTGCGTACTGGGTACTCACGCAGATGCCATTCCTGTTGCAGCTGATGGTCCTGTTGATCGGGACCGTGGCCCACGTGAACCGGGAACGCCGGATTGGCCCGTATCAATGCTGGCGGTGGGCCTGAAGGCCGGCCCACCGCCCCGTTTTCAGGGATATTCCCGTTACATGACCGTATCTCACATGCGCGCGGCGAACGGCGGCGCGATGCCCGGCGGCGAACAGACCACGGTAGCGAACGGCAGTGCCGTGCATTCTGGTGGCATGACCGCGGACGCGGGCAGCGCCCTGCGTGGTGCCGGTCCGCAGCACGATGCGCGGATCGCCCTTGCCCGCGAACTCTACGCCGCGCGGCGGCGCCGAAGCCGCCTGTTTCCCGCCGACCTGTTTGGCGAGCCGACGTGGGATATCCTACTGGATCTCTACGTGGCCGGGCGCGAAAGCCGGCGCGTGCCGACCACCAGCGCCTGCATCGGGGCGCATGTGCCGCCGACCACCGCGCTGCGCTGGCTGCGCATTCTGGAATCGCGCGGATTCGTGGAGCGCGAGAGCGACGGCAAGGATGGCCGCCGCACGTTCGTGCGGCTCACCGCAAGGGGAAACGCGGCGATGGACGATTTCCTCGACGCGATGCTGGCCAATATAGGCGATGGCGCGCTGCATGCCGATGGCGCGCATGCGCCCGGCATGGGAGCGTGACGCCCGTTCCGGGTCAGCGCCGGCGTTCGTAGCGGCACTTGTTCTTGTTCTTGCGGGCGATCTCATGGCCCGCGACGCCGCCCGCCGCCGCGCCGATCAGCGTACCGGCGGTTCCGCCCGCGATGACCTTGCCGAGCACCGCACCGCCAACCGCACCGATCACCGCGCCGCCGGTCTTGCTGATCCGCTTGCTGCAATCTCGCGCCTGCGCCGGCGAGGCGGCCAGGGCAACGACCGCAATGGCGGCGGTCAGCGAGGATTTGATGCGAAAGGTCATGAAGCTTCCCCCGATTGGCTTGGAATATGTGGCGCAACGATCGGAAACCGGACCGGTTCCCGGTGGCGCCGCGGGCCGTCGTTGCCGGGAAGCCGGTGCCCCGGAAAGCCGAAGCCCGGGAAGGGGCGCCGATCCGGATGCCGGCGCCCCTTCCCGGGCCGTCAGTCGGTGATCTGCCAGCGGATCGCGGTGGTAAAGCTGCCGGCCGTTTTCGCACCGTCCTTGTCGGTGGCGGGATCGAACCGGGCGCGGGCGCTCACCTTGGCGCAGGCCGCGCGATCGAGTTCGTCATGCCCGCTGCTGCGGATCACTTCGCAGCCGGTGACCCGCCCATCGGTGCCGATGCCGAGCCGCAGCCTGGTGAGGCCTTCCCAGTTTTCGCGGATCGCGCGGGTGGGGTAATCGTTGCGGGTGATCCACAAGCCCGCATCTCCGCGCGGTCGGGCCGCCTGGGGGGTGAACGTGGGCGAGGGCGTCGGTGACGGCCCGAGGCCGCCGATATCCCCGCCAAGATCGCCACCGCCGATGGTCAAGGTTCCCGGATCGGCGGGGGTTACCTTGTCATTGGTCCCCAGAAGCAGGTCCTTGCCGGGGTTGAGGTCGATCTCCTTGTCGGGAATCTTGATCTCCTGCTCGTCGTGGGTGGTCTTCGGTTCGACCGTGGGCAACGGCTTGGGCGGGGGAACGGGCGGGGCGAACCACATCGTCGGCAAGGCATCGCGAACCGTTTCCACGATCACGCCGCCCGCGAAAGTGGACAGCAGCGCCATGCCTATGCCGACATGCAGCGCCGTCACGGCCGCAGCCGTGCCCAGCCTTCCGCCCAGCCTCCCTTCGCCCAGGCGCCCTGCCGTCATGCGCAAGGCCGCGCCCGTTCGCCAGCTACCGCGTTCATCAACATGGACCATCGGCACACCTCTCTCGGCTTGCGTCGTCCCGTTTGTCCCGGCCGTCCGGGGTGGGACGATCGTCGTAATGATGCAACATACCATCAGTTCGACGGGGATCGAAGCAAAATCTCTACCAAAATAGTGGAATAAACGAGACGAAGTGGTTCCGTTCCGGCCGACCCATGTGGCGGCGTGCGCGGGGGCCTGTCCTTGACGTTCCGGCGGTTTCCCCGTAATGGCGCGCTCGGTCGATGGGGTCGCGAGGCGTCCATTGGCTGTAGAGCTGAACATTGCCGGTGCGTATGCAGGCCCCGGGCGGCGGTTTTCCGTTGATCTTGGGGCTTTCGCTGTTGGGCCGGGCGCGCGAATCATCGTGGTGTCCGCCTTGCCATGCAATCCGTCAAAGTAACCCGGCGCTGTTTGCCCGGGTGGAGCGTTTCAGGCTCGCCGAGGGATGATCTCGCGCAAGCGGGGTCTGGGCCAGGGGGTGTTTGCCCGCGGCCATCCATCCGGCGGACTTTCGACCCTTCACCTTTGCCGGCCGTGCCACAATCAAGGTGAAGAGTACTTCATGCCCACTATCAACCAGCTGATCCGCAAGGGTCGCGTTCCGCAGAAGGCCAAGAGCAAGGTCCCTGCCATGGAGCAGAACCCGCAGAAGCGCGGCGTCTGCACCCGCGTTTACACCACGACCCCGAAGAAGCCGAACTCGGCGCTTCGCAAGGTCGCCAAGATTCGCCTGACGAACCAGCGCGAAGTCATTTCCTACATCCCGGGCGAAGGCCACAACCTGCAGGAGCACTCGGTGGTGCTGATCCGCGGCGGCCGTGTGCGCGACCTTCCGGGCGTGCGCTATCACGTGCTGCGCGGCGTGCTCGACACGCAGGGCGTGAAGGACCGCAAGCAGAGCCGCTCGAAGTACGGCGCCAAGCGTCCGAAGTGAGCTAACCTCGGGCAGGCGCGCGCCGGTGTGCGGCGCCCTGTCCGTCGGTGGGTGTGGGCCGCTGGCCCGATCAGAAGGAATTCAAGATGTCTCGTCGTCGTAGGCCCGAAAAGCGGGTCATCCTGCCCGATCCCAAGTTCGGTGATCAGGTTCTGTCGAAGTTCATGAACAACCTCATGCTCGACGGCAAGAAGTCGGTCGCGGAAAGCATCGTTTACGGTGCGCTCGACACCATGCAGACCCGCGCCAAGGCGGATCCGGTGCAGCTGTTCCACGATGCGCTGAACAACGTGAAGCCGCAGATCGAAGTGCGTTCGCGCCGCGTCGGCGGTGCGACCTACCAGGTCCCCGTCGAAGTCCGTCCGGAACGCGCCCAGGCGCTGGCGATCCGCTGGCTGATCACGGCCGCGCGCAACCGTTCGGAAACGACGATGTCGGCACGCCTTTCGGCCGAACTGCTCGACGCCGCCAACAACCGTGGCAACGCCGTGAAGAAGCGCGAAGACACCCACCGCATGGCCGACGCGAACCGCGCGTTCAGCCACTACCGGTGGTAAAAAGGCCGGCAGCCCCGCCGCCGTCACCGGCTGGCAGGGCCGCCCGTCTTTAAACGGTCACGCAAGTAACCATATGGGGCGGGCCTGAATCCATCAGGCCCCTCCGGAACCCAAGGAAACCCCCATGGCCCGCAGCCATCCGCTCGAGCGCTATCGCAACTTCGGCATCATGGCGCACATCGACGCCGGCAAGACGACGACGACCGAGCGCATCCTCTACTACACCGGCAAGTCCTACAAGATCGGCGAAGTGCACGACGGCGCCGCGACCATGGACTGGATGGAACAGGAACAGGAACGCGGCATCACGATCACGTCGGCCGCGACGACCTGCTTCTGGAACGATCATCGCCTGAACATCATCGACACTCCCGGCCACGTCGACTTCACCATCGAAGTCGAGCGTTCGCTGCGCGTGCTGGACGGCGCGGTTGCCGCGTTCGACGGCGTTGCCGGCGTTGAGCCGCAGTCGGAAACGGTGTGGCGCCAGGCCGACAAGTACAACGTGCCGCGCATGTGCTTCATCAACAAGCTCGATCGCACCGGCGCGAACTTCAAGTACTGCGTGCAGACGATCATCGATCGCCTGGGTGCGACGCCTGCCGTGCTCTATCTGCCGATCGGCGCGGAAAGCGATTTCAAGGGTCTCGTCGATCTCGTCGAGAACCGCGCGATCATCTGGAAGGACGAATCGCTCGGCGCCGAGTTCTTCTATGAAGAGATCCCGGCCGACATGGCCGACGAAGCCGCGGAATACCGCTCGAAGCTGGTCGAACTCGCCGTCGAACAGGACGACGACGCGATGGAAGCCTACCTCGAAGGCAACGAGCCCGACGTGGCGACGCTCAAGGCGCTGATCCGCAAGGGCACGCTGGGCCAGGCGTTCGTGCCGGTGCTGTGCGGTTCGGCGTTCAAGAACAAGGGCGTGCAGCCCCTGCTCGACGCGGTCGTCGATTACCTGCCTTCGCCGCTCGACATCCCCGACGTGCAGGGCGTGAATCCCGACACGGACGAGCCGGACAGCCGCCCGACCGCGGACGATGCACCGTTCTCGGCCCTCGCGTTCAAGATCATGAACGATCCCTTCGTCGGTTCGCTGACCTTCACCCGCATCTATTCGGGCACGCTGACCAAGGGCAGCTACCTGAACTCGGTGAAGAACAAGAAGGAGAAGGTCGGCCGCATGCTGCTGATGCACTCCAACAACCGCGAGGACATCGATACGGCCTATGCGGGTGATATCGTGGCGCTGGCCGGTCTCAAGGAGACCACCACGGGCGATACGCTGTGTTCGGAAAAGGCGCCGATCATTCTGGAGCGCATGGAGTTCCCGGAACCGGTGATCGAGCTTTCGGTGGAGCCGAAGACCAAGGCCGACCAGGAGAAGATGGGCATCGCGCTCAACCGTCTCTCGGCCGAAGACCCTTCGTTCCGCGTTTCGACCGACCACGAATCCGGCCAGACCATCATCAAGGGCATGGGCGAACTTCACCTCGAAATCCTCGTCGACCGCATGCGTCGCGAGTTCAAGGTCGAAGCCAACGTCGGCGCGCCGCAGGTGGCCTACCGCGAGTACCTCGCGAAGCCGGTGGACATCGACTACACCCACAAGAAGCAGTCGGGTGGTACGGGTCAGTTCGGCCGCGTGAAGGTCAAGGTCACGCCGGGCGAGCGCGGTTCGGGCATCACCTTCAAGGACGAGATCAAGGGCGGTAACATTCCAAAGGAATATATCCCCGCGATCGAGAAGGGCATGCGCGAAACGGCGGAAACCGGATCGCTGATCGGCTTCCCGATCATCGACTTCGAAATCCTGCTCTACGACGGTGCCTACCACGACGTCGACTCGTCGGCCCTGGCCTTCGAAATCGCCGGCCGTGGCGCGATGCGCGAAGTGGCCCAGAAGTCTGGTATCAAGGTCCTCGAGCCGATCATGAAGGTCGAGGTCGTGACGCCGGAAGAGTTCATGGGCGACGTGATCGGCGACATCAACAGCCGCCGTGGCCAGATCCAGGGCACCGACAGCCGGGGCAACGCCCAGGTGGTCGAGGCGATGGTGCCGCTGGCGAACATGTTCGGTTATGTGAACCAGCTGCGGTCCTTCACCCAGGGCCGCGCGCAGTACACGATGCAGTTCTCGCATTACGACGAAGTCCCGGCAAACGTCGCGACCGAACTCAAGTCGAAGCTCGCCTGATCGGGTTCGATCGGGGGAACATAGGAAAGCTTGCCTGATCCCGCGGATCAGGCTAGGGGCGGCGCCTGATTTTCTGGCGCGAGTCTGGCGGGTGCCGTCTCCAACAGCAATCAACAGCTAGTGAAAAGAAGGTTTGAACAATGGCCAAGGCTAAGTTTGAGCGGAACAAGCCGCACTGCAACATCGGCACCATCGGTCACGTCGACCATGGCAAGACCACGCTGACCGCCGCGATCACCAAGGTGCTCGCGGAAACCGGCGGCGCCGAGTTCACCGACTACGCCAACATCGACAAGGCTCCGGAAGAGCGCGAGCGCGGCATCACCATCTCGACCGCCCACGTCGAGTACGAGACGGCCAACCGTCACTACGCGCACGTCGACTGCCCGGGTCACGCTGACTACGTGAAGAACATGATCACCGGTGCCGCCCAGATGGACGGCGCGATCCTGGTTGTGAACGCCGCTGACGGCCCGATGCCGCAGACCCGCGAACACATCCTGCTTGCCCGCCAGGTCGGCGTGCCGGCGCTGGTCGTGTACATGAACAAGGTCGACCAGGTCGACGATCCGGAAATCCTCGAGCTCGTCGAGCTCGAAGTGCGCGAACTGCTGTCGTCGTACGACTTCCCGGGCGACGATATTCCGATCGTCAAGGGTTCGGCCCTGGCCGCTCTCGAAGGTCGCGACGACGAAATCGGCAAGAACTCGATCAATGAGCTGATGGCCGCCGTCGACAGCTACATCCCGCAGCCGCCGCGCCCGACCGACAAGCCCTTCCTGATGCCCGTCGAAGACGTGTTCTCGATCTCGGGTCGCGGTACTGTCGTCACCGGCCGTATCGAAACCGGCATCATCAAGGTGGGTGAAGAAGTCGAAATCATCGGCCTCAAGGACACCGCCAAGACGACCGTCACCGGCGTCGAAATGTTCCGCAAGCTGCTCGATCAGGGTGAGGCCGGCGACAACATCGGTGCGCTGATCCGTGGTATCAAGCGTGAAGAAGTCGAGCGTGGCCAGGTTCTCGCCAAGCCCGGTTCGGTGACGCCGCACACCGAATTCTCGGCCGAAGTCTACGTGCTGTCGAAGGACGAAGGTGGCCGTCACACGCCGTTCTTCGCCAACTACCGCCCGCAGTTCTACTTCCGCACGACCGACGTGACGGGTGAAGTCGTTCTTCCCGAAGGCACCGAAATGGTGATGCCGGGCGACAACATCACGCTGTCGGTCAAGCTGATCGCGCCGATCGCCATGGACGAAGGTCTTCGCTTCGCCATCCGCGAAGGCGGCCGGACCGTCGGTTCGGGGGTTGTCAGCAAGATCACGAAGTAATATAGGCCGCGCACCGGCGGGAGATTCGCTCTCCCGCCGGCCGGTTTTTTGATCGGTCGGCCCGCTTTCTCCTCCGGGATGATGGGTGGGATGGCCGGTTTTGTTTTTGCTCTTTCGCATCGGTAAACGGACATGGAAGCCCAGAATATCCGCATTCGCCTCAAGGCCTTTGATCATCGCGTACTTGACCAGGCCACTGGAGAAATCGCGGACACCGCGCGCCGCACCGGCGCTCTCATCCGGGGTCCCATTCCGCTGCCGACGCGCATCGAGAAGTTCTGCGTCAACCGTGGACCGCACATCGACAAGAAGTCGCGTGAGCAGTTCGAGGTCCGCACCTACAAGCGCCTGCTCGACATCGTGCAGCCCAATGCGGCCACCGTCGACGCGCTGATGAAGCTGGACCTTGCGGCCGGCGTCAACGTCGAGATCAAGCTGGCGTAAGCCCGCTTGCGTTTTTAGCCCCCGCGCAAGCGGGGGTCTCAAGAGGCCGGATCGAACCTCTCAGGTTATTCAAACCGGCCCGAGGTCCTCGCTTTCGCGGGGGAGCGAACGAAAAGCAGACGCTTTTCATTCTTGGGATACCTCCGGCATTCGTCCTTCGGGGCAACTGGCCGGGCAAGCGTCCCCCGTTCGCTCCCGTTATGCGGGGGCACTCAGCCCGGACGGGGCATGCTTCACATACGGGCTGAACACGCCTGCGGGGATGGGCCTCGCAGGCCTCTGTGATGGAGTATTGGATCATGCGCACCGGCGTGATCGCGAAGAAGGTCGGGATGACCCGCCTTTTCCAGGAAGATGGTCGGCACGTGCCGGTCACCGTCCTTTCGCTTGAAAATTGCCAGGTGGTTTCGGTCCGCACCGCTGACCGCGACGGTTACGTCGCGCTGCAGCTGGGTGCAGGCCAGGCCAAGCAGAAGAACGTCGCCAAGCCGCAGCGCGAACATTTCGCGAAGGCGGAAGTCGAGCTGAAGATGCAGGTCGCCGAGTTCCGCGTCGCTGACGACGCGCTGCTCGATGTCGGCTCCACCATCGCCGCTTCGCACTTCGTCGCCGGGCAGTATGTCGACATCACCGGCCACACGCAGGGCAAGGGCTTCGCCGGCGCCATGAAGCGCTGGGGTTTCGGCGGTATGCGCGCGACGCACGGCGTCTCGATCTCGCACCGTGCTCATGGTTCGACCGGTAACCGCCAGGATCCGGGCCGCGTCTTCAAGAACAAGAAGATGGCCGGCCACATGGGCGACCGCCAGCGCACCCAGCAGAACCTCGAAGTCGTCCGCACCGACGACGAGCGTGGCCTGATCTTCGTCAAGGGCTCGGTCCCGGGCGCGAAGAACGGCTGGCTGCTCGTCCGCGACGCCGTGAAGGTCGATCGCCACGCGGAAGCCCCGTACCCCGCCGGCCTCAAGCAGGTCGCCAACAACAACGATGCGGCTCCGGCCGACACGCCTGCGGCAGACGTCGCGGCGGTCGAGTCGACCGAAGGCCAGGAGGGCTAAGTCGTGAAGGTTCAGGTCCTCAATCTGGACGGTAGCGCCGCTGGCGACGTCGAGCTTTCGGATGACGTGTTCGGCATCGCGCCGCGCACCGACATCCTGCATCGCGTCGTGACGTGGCAGCTTGAAAACCGTCGCGGCATCGCCCGCAAGGCGCGCGAACGTTCCGACGTCGCCCGCACCGGCAAGAAGTTCGGCCGCCAGAAGGGCGGCGGCACCGCCCGTCACGGCGACCGCAAGGCGCCCGTGTTCATCGGCGGCGGCAAGGCGCACGGCCCGCGCGTTCGCGAGTTCAACATCTCGCTGAACAAGAAGGTTCGCGCGCTCGGCCTCAAGATGGCGCTCTCGGCCAAGGCCCAGCAGGGTCTGGTCGTGGTCGACAGCCTGGAGCTGAAGGACGCGAAGACTAAGGCGCTGGCCGGCCAGCTCGCCAAGGCGGGCTTCGGCAAGAAGGTGCTGGTGATAGACGGTGAGCAGGTGAACGAAGGTTTCGCCCGCGCTTCGGCCAACCTGGTCGGCGTGAACGTGCTCCCCGCGGTCGGCGCCAATGTCTATGACATCCTGAAGCATGATACGCTGGTGCTGACGCGCGCCGCGGTCGAAAAGCTGGAGGCGCGTTTCAATGGCTAAGGACGCAATCGACACGCGTCACTATGACGTGATCGTGGCTCCCCACATCACTGAAAAGGCGACGCTGCTCAGCGAGCACAACGCCGTGGTCTTCAAGGTGGCGGATTCCGCGACCAAGCCGGAGATCAAGGCGGCGGTCGAAGCCCTCTTCAACGTGAAGGTCACGGGTGTGAACACCCTGACCCAGAAGGGCAAGACCAAGCGGTGGAAGGGCAAGCCCTATCGCCGTTCGGACGTCAAGAAGGCCGTCGTGACGCTGGCTGCTGGCCAGTCGATCGACGTGACCAGCGGTATCTGAGGCGCGCACGACCATGGCACTCAAGAACTACAATCCGACCAGCCCCGCGCGCCGCGGCCTGATCCTCGTCGACAAGTCGTCGCTGTGGAAGGGCAAGCCCGTCAAGGCGCTGACCGAAGGCAAGAACAAGACCGGCGGCCGCAACAACAAGGGTCACGTGACCTCGCGCGGCATCGCGGGCGGCCACAAGCAGAAGTACCGCTACATCGACTTCAAGCGTCGCAAGTGGGACATGCCGGCCACTGTCGAGCGTCTGGAATACGACCCCAACCGCACCGCGTTCATCGCGCTCGTCAAGTACGAGGACGGCGAGCAGGCCTATATCCTGGCGCCGCAGCGTCTGGCCGTTGGTGACGTCGTCGTCGCCGGCGAAAAGACCGACGTGAAGCCGGGCAACGCCATGCTGCTGTCGCAGATGCCGGTCGGCACCATCATCCACAACGTGGAGATGAAGCCGGGCAAGGGCGGCCAGATCGCGCGTTCGGCGGGCACCTATGTGCAGCTCGTCGGCCGTGACCGTGGCATGGTCATCGTCCGCTTGAACTCGGGCGAGCAGCGCTACCTGCGCGGTGACTGCATGGGCACCGTCGGCGCGGTCTCGAACCCCGACAACTCGAACCAGAACCTTGCCAAGGCCGGCCGCAACCGCTGGCTGGGCAAGCGTCCGCTGACGCGTGGTGTCGCCAAGAACCCGGTCGACCACCCGCATGGTGGTGGTGAAGGCCGGACTTCGGGCGGCCGCCATCCCGTGACGCCGTGGGGCAAGCCGACCAAGGGCGCCCGCACCCGTCACAACAAGCAGACGGACAAGTTCATCATCCGTTCGCGCCACGCGAAGAAGAAGAGGTAATCGACCATGGCACGTTCCGTCTGGAAGGGCCCCTTCGTCGACCTGCATCTCCTGAAGAAGGCGGAAGCCGCTCAGGACGCTGGTACCCGCGCCGGCCCGATCAAGACCTGGTCGCGGCGTTCGACGATCCTGCCGCAGTTCGTTGGCCTGACGTTCAACGTCTACAACGGCCAGAAGTTCATCCCCGTCTCCGTCTCGGAAGAGATGGTCGGCCACAAGCTTGGCGAGTTCGCGCCCACGCGCAACTTCCCCGGCCACGCCGCTGACAAGAAGGGCAAGCGCTGATGAGCAAGCCTAAGGCACCCCGTCGCGTCGGCGACAAGGAAGCGCTGTCGGTCGGCACGCAGATCCGCGGTTCGGCCCAGAAGCTGAACCTCGTTGCAGGCCTGATCCGCGGCCGCAAGGCCGAAGAGGCCATGAACATCCTTGCCTTCTCGAAGAAGGCGATGGCGGTTGACGCGCGCAAGGTTCTCGCTTCGGCGATCGCCAACGCGGAAAACAACCACAACCTGGACGTTGACGCGCTGGTCGTGGCGGAAGCCTCGGTCGGCAAGTCGATCACGATGAAGCGCTTCCACACGCGTGGTCGTGGCAAGTCGACCCGGATCCTCAAGCCGTTCTCGCGGCTGCGGATCGTTGTCCGCGAAGTCGAGGAGGCCTGATCATGGGTCACAAGACCAACCCCATCGGTCTGCGCCTGCAGATCAACCGCACCTGGGACAGCCGCTGGTACGCCGAAGGGCGCAACTACGAGCAGCTGCTCAAGGAAGACCTTCAGATCCGCAAGTTCATCGTTGAAACGCTGCCGCAGGCCGCGATTTCGAAGGTGGTGATCGAACGTCCGGCCAAGCTGTGCCGCGTGTCGATCTATGCGGCCCGTCCCGGTGTGATCATCGGCAAGAAGGGCGCGGACATCGAGAAGCTGCGCTCGAAGCTGGCCACGATGACCGGCAGCGACGTGAAGCTGAACATCGTTGAAATCCGCAAGCCGGAAATCGACGCCAAGCTCGTCGCCCAAGGTGTTGCCGACCAGCTCATCCGCCGCGTCGCCTTCCGCCGCGCGATGAAGCGCGCCGTGCAGTCCGCCCTCCGTCTTGGCGCCGAAGGCATCAAGATCACGTGTGGCGGCCGTCTCGGCGGCGCGGAAATCGCCCGCGTCGAATGGTACCGCGAAGGTCGCGTTCCGCTGCACACGCTGCGCGCGAACATCGACTACGCCGAAGCCGAAGCCCTGACCGCCTATGGCGTGATCGGCATCAAGTGCTGGATCTTCAAGGGCGAGATCCTGGGGCACGACCCGATGGCGCAGGACCGGCTGATGATGGAGGCTCAGACCTCCGGCGTCCGCCCGGCGCGCTGAGGCTCAGGATAGAGAAGCACCATGCTGCAACCGAAGAAGACCAAGTTCCGCAAGGCCTTCAAGGGCCGGATCAAGGGCGACGCCAAGGGCGGTACGGACCTGAACTTCGGCTCCTATGGCCTGAAGGCGCTGGAGCCGGAGCGTGTCACCGCGCGCCAGATCGAAGCCGCCCGCCGTGCGATCACGCGCCACATCAAGCGTCAGGGACGCCTGTGGATCCGCGTGTTCCCCGACGTGCCGGTTTCGAAGAAGCCCGCCGAAGTCCGTCAGGGCAAGGGCAAGGGTTCGGTCGAATACTGGGCAGCCCGCGTCAAGCCGGGCCGCATCCTGTTCGAACTGGACGGCGTTGCCGGTCCGCTCGCCGCGGAAGCGTTCAGCCGCGCCGCGATGAAGCTGCCCATCAAGACCAAGGTCGTCGCCCGTCTTGGCGACACCTCGCACCTGGGAGGCGAATAATGGCCAAGTTCGAAGACCTGCGCGTCAAGAGCGATGACCAGCTTTCGGCCGATCTTGCCGAACTGAAGCGCGAGCAGTTCAACCTGCGCTTCCAGGCTGCGACCAACCAGCTCGAACGTCCGGCGCGCATCAAGGAAGTGCGCCGCGACATCGCTCGCATCAAGACGCTGCAGACTGAGCGTTCTCAGGCTGCCAAGGCGTAAGGAGTCACACGATGCCCAAGCGTATCCTTATCGGGACCGTGGTCTCCGACAAGACCGACAAGACCGTGGTCGTGAAGGTCGAGCGCAAGGTGAAGCACCCGCTCTACGGGAAGATCATCCGCCGCTCGAAGAAGTATCACGCCCATGACGAGGCGAATGCCTACAAGACCGGCGAGACCGTGCGGATCGAAGAGACCGCGCCGGTTTCCAAGCTGAAGACCTGGAAGGTTATCGAACGGGTCCAGGCCGGCAAGGGCACCGCCGTCGAAGCGGACGTCTAAGAGCAGCGACAATTTTGGAACTGCCGGACTGGTTCCGGCAAGCCAGTGAGAAGGAACCGGATCAATGATCCAGATGCAATCCAATCTCGACGTCGCGGACAACAGCGGCGCGAAGCGCGTCCAGTGCATCAAGGTGCTGGGCGGGTCGAAGCGCCGTTTTGCCGGCGTCGGCGACATCATCGTGGTGTCGGTGAAGGAAGCGCAGCCGCGCGCCCGCGTGAAGAAGGGTGACGTGCACCGCGCCGTGATCGTTCGCACGAAGAAGGACGTGCGCCGTCCCGACGGCAGTGTGATCCGCTTCGACAGCAACGCCGCCGTGCTCGTCGGCAAGAACGAAGAGCCGATCGGCACGCGTATCTTCGGCCCCGTGGTGCGCGAACTGCGCGGCCGTGGCTTCATGAAGATCATCTCGCTCGCTCCGGAGGTGCTGTAATGGCCGCCGCCAAGATCAAGAAGGGTGACAGCGTCGTCGTCCGTTCGGGCAAGGACAAGGGCCGCACCGGCACGGTGCTCCAGGTTCTCCCGAAGGAAGACAAGATCGTCGTCGCCGGCGTGAACATCGCCGCGCGTCACCGCAAGCCGAGCCAGCAGAACCCGCAGGGTGGCATCGATCGCCGCGAAGCGCCGATGCACATCTCGAAGGTTGCCATCGCCGACAAGGACGGCAAGCCGACCCGCGTTCGTTTCGAAACGAAGGACGGCAAGAAGGTCCGCGTCGCCGTGAAGTCCGGGGAGACGATCGATGGCTGACAAGTACGTTCCGCGCCTGAAGACGAAGTACGCCGACGAGATCGCCAAGGCGATGCAGGCTAAGTTCGGCTACAAGAACGCGCTCGAAATCCCGAAGATCGAGAAGATCACGCTCAACATGGGCGTCGGCGAAGCGAGCCAGGACAAGAAGAAGGTCCAGACCGCCGCCGCGGAAATGGAGCTGATCGCCGGCCAGAAGCCCGTGATCACCAAGGCGAAGAAGTCGATCGCGCAGTTCAAGCTGCGTGAAGGCATGCCGATCGGTTGCAAGGTTACCCTGCGCCGCGAACGCATGTACGAATTTCTCGACCGCCTGGTCACCATCGCGATGCCCCGTATCCGCGACTTCCGTGGTCTGAACCCGAAGTCGTTCGACGGTCGCGGCAACTACGCGATGGGTCTGAAAGAGCAGATCATCTTCCCCGAGATCAGCTACGATCAGATCGAGAAGGTGCGTGGCATGGACATCATCGTCACCACCACCGCCAAGACGGACGAAGAAGCGCGAGAACTGCTGCGTCTTTTCGGTTTCCCGTTCCCGCAGGAAGCTGCTGAACAGCAGCAGGCCGCCTGAGCCAGAATTTAGGAAGAGCTTAAGTCCATGGCGAAACTGAGTTCGATCAACAAGAACGAGAAGCGCAAGAAGCTCGTTCAGAAGTATGCGGCCAAGTATGCCGCGCTGAAGGCCCAGGCCGACGACGAAGCGCTCGACGAAACCGAGCGCCTGATCGCGCGCCTCAAGATGGCGGAACTGCCGCGCAACGCGAACCCGACCCGGGTGCGCAACCGCTGCAACACCACCGGCCGCCCGCGTGGCTACTACCGCAAGTTCGGCCTGTGCCGCGTCGAGCTGCGCGACCTCGCCAACAAGGGGCTTATCCCCGGCGTGACCAAGTCGAGCTGGTAAGGATCATCCGATGGCATTGACCGACCCCCTGGGTGATATGCTCACCCGCATCCGCAACGGCCAGCAGGCGAAGAAGGACTCTGTCCTCTCGCCCGCGTCGAAGCTGCGCGCCCACGTGCTCGAGGTTCTCCAGCGCGAAGGCTACATCCGTGGCTTCAGCGAAGACAACACGGGCCTGCACCCGCAGCTTCGCATCGAGCTGAAGTATTTCGAGGGCCAGCCCGCGATCAAGCACGTGGCCCGTGTCTCCAAGCCTGGCCGCCGCGTCTATTCGGGTTCCAAGGAACTTCCGGTGGTGCGCAATGGCCTTGGCATCACCATCGTCTCGACGCCGAAGGGCGTGCTCTCGGATGCCGAGGCGCGCGCTGCCAACGTCGGCGGCGAAGTGCTGGCGGAGGTGTTCTGATGAGCCGCATCGGCAAAAGGCCGGTGACGATCCCGAGTGGCGTCACCGCGAACATCGCGGACGGCGTGCTGACCGTGAAAGGCCCCAAGGGCACGCTCACGCTCTCGCTGCGCGACGAAATCAGCTACACGGTGGAAGGCGACGCCATCATCGTGAAGCCGGCGAACGACACCAAGCAGGCGCGCGCCTTCTGGGGCATGCAGCGCACGCTGGTCGATAACCTCGTCACCGGCGTGACCCAGGGCTACACCAAGGTTCTGGAAATCACCGGTGTCGGCTATCGCGCCAACTCGCAGGGCAAGAACCTGAAGCTGCAGCTCGGCTACAGCCACGACGTCGATTTCGCCGTGCCGGAAGGCATCGAGATCAAGACCCCGGATAACACCACGGTCGAAATCTCGGGCATCGACAAGCAGAAGGTCGGCCAGGTAGCCGCCGAGATCCGCCGCTGGCGCAAGCCCGAACCCTACAAGGGCAAGGGCATCAAGTACCGCGGCGAGTACATCTTCCGCAAGGAAGGGAAGAAGAAGTAATGGCCAAGCTGTCTCTCTTCGATCGCCGCCGTCGCCGCGTCCGCACCGCGCTCAAGGCGCGCTCCGGTGGCCGTCCGCGCCTTTCGGTGCACCGCTCGGGTCGCCACATCTACGCCCAGATCATCGACGATGCCGCCGGCCGCACGCTGGCCGCCGCCTCGACGCTGGTGAAGGGCGAGAAGTCGATCGGCGCCAACGTCGACGCCGCAGCCAAGGTCGGCAAGGAAATCGCCGAGAAGGCGAAGGCCGCCGGCATCACCACCGTCGTGTTCGATCGCGGCGGCTTCCTGTTCCATGGCCGCGTCAAGGCGCTGGCTGACGCTGCCCGCGAAGGCGGCCTGGAGTTCTGAGCATGGCTGACGAAACCAACCTGGAAGGCGCAGCCGTCGCCGTCGAAGCCGGCGCTGGCGCCGGTGAGCAGCGTGAAGGTCGTCGCGGCCGTGGCCGTGGCGGTGATCGTGGCGAGCGCGGTGAGCGTGGCGGCCGTGGCCGTCGCGACGACCGTCGCGGTCGTGGCAACAACGAGGAAGAAGGTGGCGAGGAGCTGATCGAAAAGCTCGTCCACATCAACCGCGTTTCCAAGACCGTGAAGGGCGGCAAGCGCTTCGGCTTTGCCGCGCTGGTCGTGGTCGGCGATGGCAAGGGCCGCGTCGGCTTCGGGCATGGCAAGGCGCGCGAAGTGCCCGAAGCCATCACCAAGGCCACCGCTTCCGCCAAGAAGAAGATGGTCCGCGTTCCGCTGAAGGAAGGCCGCACCCTGCACCATGACGGCAAGGGCCGTTTCGGCGCGGGCAAGGTCAACGTCCGTTCGGCTCCGGCCGGTACCGGCATCATCGCCGGCGGTCCGATGCGCGCCGTCTTCGAAAGCCTGGGCGTTCACGACGTGGTGACCAAGTCGGTCGGCACCTCGAACCCCTACAACATGATCCGCGCTACCTTCGACGCGCTGCAGGACCAGACTTCGCCGAAGTCGGTCGCCCAGCGTCGCGGCAAGAAGGTCGCCGACCTGCTCGGTCGCGGTGGCGCCAGCGCGGTGGAGGCGGAAGCCGCCGCCGAAGCCATCGTGGAGTAAGAGACATGGCGAAGATCAAGATCAAGCAGATCGGCTCGCCGATCCGCCGCCCGGAAAGCCAGAAGAAGATTCTGGTCGGTCTGGGTCTCGGCAAGATGCACCGCGTGGTCGAGGTGGAAGACACCGCCGAAGTTCGCGGCGCGCTGGCCAAGCTGCCGCACATGGTGGCGGTGGTCGACTGAGCCGAGGGTTCGGGTGAACGCAATCAGAAGGCCCCGGTGGAAACGCCGGGGCCTTTCTTGTGTGACAGGATAGAGGGTTGCCCGCCGCGTCCGGCAGGGCGCTCGACTCGTCACGCTCCCGACGGTAAAATGCCAGACAGAGGGGCGGCGTGACGAATATTCCGGATCAGTTCTATAAATCGCGCACGACGGCGATCACCCTGTCGGTCGTTGCCTTTGCGGTCAGCTCGATCAGGCCGGAGAGCCTGCAGCAACTGAAAATATTCGACGTTCCCGTGGGATCGTTGAATACGCCCTTCCTGATTGTCGCGTTGCTGGCGGCAGCTGCGATCAGCCTGGCTTCGTTGTGGCTCAGTTATTACAACGCCATCAGACCCTATGTGCAGGGGCAGAATGAAATCGCCGAGCGGACGGCTCCCTATGAGCAACTCTACAAGAGGTTCGCGGCGGTAATCGACCAGATCGGCGCCCAGCAGCAATCGATCGAGGCGTTCGTGCACGATGCGGAGATCGCCAAAGCCTTGGAGACGCCCGATCGGATACCTAGCCGGGAGAGGCTTGCCCGAGCCGTTTCGGATGTCTGGCAGAAAGAGGATGCCAACTACGTGTGGCAGGCGCTGGAGAATCGAATAAGACTGCACATTCATGAAGATGGCTTAGCTAGCGTATTTGCTAGAGCTGTCGAGGAGACAGGGAGTGCAGCCTTGTTCGAGCGCATTAGCGAGCGTGTGGAAATGTTGCCATTCGCCGTCCAAGGGCGCGATATCGAAACGCTCCTACGGGTTTTGCAGGAGCAGGGGCCGCCAATGCTCGCCGAGTTGCGGGAGACGCGTGCGGGGTTCGACAAGCAACGGCGGTCCGTGAAGAACGCCATGCGCGCCTTGCGGGCGGAGGTCTTCTGGCTGGGCTTCTTGCTGCCCGCGTTGGTCTTCGGGATTGCCGCGCTGCATGGGATCGGCGCGTTGGGATTGCCGCTCGCGCCGTCGTTGCCGGAAGTTGTGCGAGAGTCATTGAGCTGATCGCAAAGCCCATTGTGGGGTGACAAGCCCCGCCGCTTCGCCTATGCGCGCCCATTCCATCAAGCGCGACTCAAAGCGAAAGCGAGTGCAAGACATGACCAAGCTGAACGATCTTCGTGACAACAATGGCGCCCGCAAGGGCCGGATGCGCGTCGGGCGCGGCATCGGTTCGGGCAAGGGCAAGACCGCCGGCCGCGGCCAGAAGGGCGCCAAGGCGCGTTCGGGCGTTTCGATTGCCGGATTCGAAGGCGGCCAGATGCCGCTGCACATGCGCCTGCCGAAGCGCGGCTTCAACAACATCTTCGCCAAGGACTATGCCGAGGTGAACCTGGGCCTGATCCAGAAGGCGATCGAGGCGGGCAAGCTCGATGCCGGTTCGGTGGTCGATCACGCGGCGCTCAAGGGCGCGGGCCTGGCCCGTGGCGGCAAGGACGGCGTGCGCCTGCTGGGCAAGGGCGAATTCTCGTCCAAGGTCAGCTTCAAGGTGGCCGGCGTCAGCAAGGGCGCCAAGGAAGCCGTCGAAAAGGCCGGCGGTTCGGTCGAAGTGATCGTCAAGGCCGCTCCCGCCGCCTGATTTATCGCTTGTTTCGGGCGCGGGGGTTCTTGCATCCCCGCGCCCGCACTATATGGGCTTGCTCATATAGTGAAGCGGGCCGGTTTTTCAGTCCGGCGCCACAGCGAGGCTTGAAACCCGAAAATGGCATCACGCGCCGATAACATCGCCAGCAACCTCAACCTGGCCAACTTCTCGAAGGCGACCGAGCTCAAGAAGCGCATCTGGTTCACGATCGGCGCGCTGATCGTTTTCCGCTTCCTCAGCTTCGTGCCGCTGCCGGGGGTGAACCCGCTGATCCTGGAATCGCTCTACGACCAGACGCGGGGCGGCATCCTTGATATCTTCAACGCCTTTTCGGGCGGTTCGCTCCAGCGCATGAGCCTGATCGCGCTGGGCGTGATGCCCTATATCACCGCCTCGATCGTGGTGCAGCTGGCCGCGTCGCTTCATCCGGCGCTGGCCGCGCTGAAGAAGGAAGGCGAAAGCGGGCGCAAGAAGCTGAACCAGTACACCCGCTATGGCGCGGTGTTCCTGACCGCTGTGCAGGGCTGGTTCCTCGCCTCGGGCCTTGAAGCCTATGGCGCGTCGAGCGGGCTGCAGGCGGTGGTCAATCCCGGCTACCTGTTCCGCGTCGGCGCGGTGGTCAGCCTGATCGGCGGCACGATGTTCCTGCTGTGGCTGGGCGAACAGATCACTTCGCGCGGGATCGGCAACGGCGTTTCGCTGATCATCATGGCCGGCATCGTCGCGCAGATGCCCAAGTTCATCTCGAACCTGTTCGAAGGTGGCCGCACCGGCTCGATCTCGCCCTTCGTGATCGCCGGCGTCACCGTGATGATCCTCGCGCTCGTGGTGATGATCTGCTTCATGGAGCGCGCCACCCGGCGCCTGCTGATCCAGTACCCCAAGCGCGCGACGCAGCGCGGCATGATGAATGCCGATCGCAGCCACCTGCCGCTGAAGATCAACACCGCCGGCGTCATCCCGCCGATCTTCGCCAGCTCGCTGCTGCTGCTGCCGCTGACCATCACGCAGTTCGCCGGCAACGCGCTGAAGCCGGATTCGGTGATGGGCAAGGTGGTGATCGCGCTGAACCAGTACCTTGGCCATGGCAAGCCGCTGTACATGCTGCTCTATGCGCTGGGCATCATCTTCTTCAGCTTCTTCTACACCGCCGTGGTGTTCAACCCCGAGGAAACCGCCGACAACCTGAAGCGCAACGGCGGCTTCATCCCCGGCATCCGCCCGGGCAAGAACACCGCGAACTACCTCGATTACGTGCTGACCCGCATCACCGTGCTGGGCGCAGCCTATATTACCATCGTCTGTGTTGTGCCCGAATACATCATGGCCGAAACGGGCATGGGCACGTTGTTCTTTGGCGGCACGAGCCTGCTGATCGTGGTCAACGTGACCGTGGACACGATCACGCAGATCCAGTCGCACCTGCTGGCGCACCAGTATGGCGACCTGATCAAGAAGGCCAAGCTGAAGGGACGCCTGCGCTGAGCAGCCTCGGCTGCTCGGAGAGGTGCAGAGAAGGGGGAATGCCGATGAATATCATCCTGCTGGGGCCGCCGGGAGCGGGCAAGGGCACACAGGCGCAGCGTCTGGTCGAACGCCATGGCATGAAGCAGCTTTCGACCGGCGACATGCTGCGCGCCGCGGTCAAGGCCGGCACGCCGGTGGGGCTGAAGGCCAAGGCCGTGATGGAAGCCGGCGAGCTGGTGTCCGACGAGATCGTCTCCGCGCTGATCGGCGACGAGCTGGACGCGATGCCGGCGGGCCAGGGCGCGATCTTCGACGGCTATCCGCGCACCGCGCCGCAGGCGGAATCGCTCGACGCCATCCTCGCCAGCCGCGGCCGCGCGCTGGATCACGTGATCGAGCTGGAAGTCAACGAGGATGCGCTGGTCGAGCGCATCACCGGCCGCTACACCTGCGCCACCTGCGGCAAGGGCTATCACGACACGTTCGAGCAACCCAAGGTTGCCGGCACCTGCGACAAGTGCGGCGGGCACGAGTTCAAGCGCCGTCCCGACGACAACGAGGAAACCGTCCGCACGCGCATGGCCGAATACCGCGCCAAGACCGCGCCGATCCTGCCGATCTACGAGGCGCGCGGCATCGTTTCGCGCGTGGACGGCATGGCCGAGATGGACGCGGTGACGGCCGCTATTGAGGCGATTCTCAAGAACGGATAAACAGCGCTGACGGGACTAGGCTGAGAGGCAAGCCAAGGGGGGCGCCTGTGCGGAATAAGGTTCTGGTAGGCGCCTTGCTGGCGGGCGCGATCACCATGCCCGCGTCGGCCGAAGTCACGGCGCAATCCGATGTCGGCTTCGTGGTCCGCGAAGTGGCCGACGTATCCGCCACGCCGGCCGAGACGTGGCGCGCGATGACCGCGCCCGGTGCCTGGTGGTCGTCGGCCCACACCTTTTCCGGCAGCGGTACCAACCTGTCGCTCAGCCCGACCGTCGGCGGCTGCTTCTGCGAGCGCTTCCCGCCGCCCAAGGGCACGCCGGCCACGCAGCCGGCGGGCGGCGTGCAGCACATGCGCGTGATCTACGTCGAGCCGAACCGCGTGCTGCGGCTGAGCGGCGCGCTCGGACCGCTCCAGTCCGAAGCGCTGACCGGTACGCTGACGATGGCCTTGCGCGCGACGGACACGGGCACGCACATCACCTGGGAATACGTTGTCGGCGGGTACATGCGCTACAAGGTCGACCAGATCGCGCCGGCGGTGGACCGGATGCTGGCGGAGCAGATCTCGCTGCTGGCCGCGCATATCGCCAAACCGGCCGCGCCCGTGCCCGCTGCGCCCAAACCTGGCAAGGCGACTCCCGCACAACCGGCGAAGGCTCCTTCCCCGGCCGCGCCTCCGGCCACCGCGCCGGGCGGGGACGAGGCGGCGAACGATGCCGCCAGGGCAGCTTTCGATGCCGCGCTCAAGAAGGCGCCCGCCAAGCGCCCGGGCGCGCAACCACGGCGTTGAACGCTTTTCGCGCGCGCTCTTTTGCCCGCGCGAAAAACGGCTAATCTCCCGGAAACAAAAGCGCGACTCGGAGTGTCCGGGGACAGGCGCGTCACGGGCCGCAGGCGTGTTCCGAAGCCAGGCGATCACGTCTGGCGCATGGGGAGAAGACCGTGGCCGTTTCCGATCATGTTGACCTGCCGACCTTCATGGAAGGCGTCAAGAAGCGCAACCCGTACCAGCCGGAGTTCGTCCAGGCGGTGCAGGAGGTTGCCGAGGACATTTTCGATTTCATCGCCGACAAGGAAGAATACCACGCGCAGCAGATCCTGCGCCGGATCGCCGAGCCGGACCGGGTGGTCTCGTTCCGCGTCTGCTGGGAAGACGACAACGGCAACATCCGCGTGCAGCGGGGCTGGCGCGTGCAGAACAACAACGCGATCGGCCCCTACAAGGGCGGCATCCGCTTCCATCCTTCCGTGACCGAATCCGTTCTGAAGTTCCTGGCCTTCGAGCAGACGTTCAAGAACGCCCTGACCGGTCTGCCGATGGGCGGCGGCAAGGGGGGATCGAACTTCAACCCCAAGGGCAAGAGCGTGCGCGAGATCATGCGCTTCTGCCAGAGCTTCATGACCGAGCTTTATCGCCACATCGGCGCCGACGTCGACGTGCCGGCGGGCGACATCGGCGTGGGCGGGCGCGAGATCGGCTTCATGTTCGGCCAGTACAAGCGCATCACCAACAACTTCACCGGGGTGCTGACCGGCAAGGGGCTGGAATGGGGCGGATCGCTGATCCGCACCGAGGCGACCGGTTATGGCGCGGTCTATTTCCTGGCCAACATGCTGGCGACGAAAGGCGAGGATCTTGTCGGCAAGACGGCGGTGATCTCGGGATCGGGCAATGTCGCCACCCACGCGGCGGAAAAGATCGTCCAGCTGGGCGGCAAAGTGCTGACACTGTCGGATTCGGGGGGCTTCATCCACGATCCCGACGGGATCACCCAGGAAAAGATCAACTGGGTGAAGACGCACAAGACCCATCGCCGGGGCCGCATTCAGGACTATGTGGAGGCATTCCCCGCTGCGACCTTCCACGAAGGCAAGACGCCGTGGGGCGTGCCGTGCGACGTGGCGCTGCCCTGCGCGACGCAGAACGAGCTGCTGGGCGAGGACGCGAAGATGCTGATCGCCAACGGCTGCCGCGCGGTTTCGGAAGGCGCCAACATGCCGACCGACCTTGACGGCGTGCACGTGTTCAAGGCGGCGAAGATCCTCTACGCCCCCGGCAAGGCGTCCAACGCGGGCGGCGTGGCGGTTTCGGGGCTGGAAATGAGCCAGAATTCGGAACGCCGCGCGTGGAAGGAGGACGAGCTCCAGCAGATGTTGAAGGACATCATGGCCGGCATTCACAGCTCTTGCCTGGCCTATGGCGATCAGGGCGGCGGCTATATCGACTATGTGAAGGGCGCGAACATCGCCGGCTTCAAGAAAGTGGCCGATGCGATGCTGGCGTTCGGCGTGGTCTGAAGCGGAACGGGCGGCGTCGCGGGGCGATGCCGCCTTTCCTGTTCGCGCGTCACACCGGCAGGGCGGTCAGGACGCGGAAACCCAGCCGCTCTGGTCCTTCTTGAGCACGACCACGAACTGCTGCGTGATCGGCGCGCTCGACCCCGGCGGCGTGGAGGTTACCTGCACCGTGCAGGCATAGGCGCCGTCCGGGCTGTTGGCGGCGTTGCAGGGGCCGCTGGAGGCGACGGTCGCGCGCGCGGCCGCCGTGACCAGCGCTTCGCGGGCATGGGGTTCCAGCGACGGCGGAAGGCCGGCAACCATCTGTTCGCGCGCCACCTTTTCGACATCGGCCGATGCCGGCCCGCCGAACAGGCTGCAGGCGGCGAGCAAAAGCGCGGTCGCTACAAGAATCACGCGTATCACGTCATGCCTCCCACCGGTCTTCCGTTTTCCCGTTTCCCTGCACCGGCGCGAAACCGCATTCCGGCGTCAAAGGGCCGTGCCGGACGCGATGCCGCCGTCCGAATCGCGACCGCGGAACGGTAACCGGATCATAGGCGGGAACGGGTCTTGTGGTTGTAAAAGCTTGTAAATTGGGCTCTTCATCGGCCGGACCCCAAGCGGGCGAGCGCAGAGTGATCGGCTTCCTTTGACCTCGGACCCGGTCTTGGCTATGATGCGCGTCACAGCAGCTTCGCGTGGTGACATGATGGTGTCATGCCGTCTTACGTGCGCGCAGCTTTCTGTTGACGCGGCTTGCGAATCCGCCTAAGCGCGCCTTTCACTCGATTTCAGGGAGACGTCCGGCAAGCGCGAACAAGACTGCGCTGTCCGGGCTTTTTGCCGTTTGAGCGGGTGAAACGCGATGAGATGGGGGTTGCGGCCGGATCGGCTCCTCCCCTGTGGAGCAGGAGAAACAAGTGGCTCGTATTGCCGGGGTAAACATCCCCACCAACAAGCGTGTTATCGTTGCGCTGACTTACATTCACGGTATCGGCCCGTTCAAGGCGAAGCAGATCGCCGACAAGCTGGGCATTGATCACAGCCGCCGCGTACAGGATCTGTCGGACGCCGAAGTGCTCCAGATCCGTGAAACGATCGACGCTGAACACACCGTGGAAGGCGATCTCCGTCGCGAAACCGCGATGAACATCAAGCGCCTGATGGACCTGGCCTGCTATCGCGGCCTGCGTCACCGCAAGGGCCTGCCGGTCCGCGGCCAGCGCACGCACACGAACGCCCGCACCCGCAAGGGCAAGGCCAAGCCGATCGCCGGCAAGAAGAAGTAAGATCGCGCCTTACAAGGCAGATCTTCCAACGGTTTCTCGACAGGATTTCAAGAAATGGCTCGCGAACCTCAGCGTATCAAGCGGCGGGAGCGCAAGAACATCACCAGTGGTGTCGCGCACGTCAATGCCAGCTTCAATAACACCATGATCACCATCACCGACGCCCAGGGCAACGCCATCAGCTGGTCCTCGGCCGGCATGATGGGCTTCAAGGGCAGCCGCAAGTCGACGCCCTATGCCGCGCAGGTTGCGGCGGACGACGCGGGCAAGAAGGCCGCCGAACACGGCGTCCGCACGCTCGAAGTCGAAGTGAAGGGCCCGGGTTCGGGTCGCGAAAGCGCGCTGCGCGCGCTGCAGGCGGTCGGCTTCACGATCACCGCGATCCGCGATGTGACGCCGATCCCGCACAACGGCGTTCGTCCGTCGAAGCGCCGTCGCGTCTGATCCTGCCCTTGGCGGCGCGTCACGGTACCTGACGCGCCCGCCCAATTCCGATCGGTCCGCGGCTCCCTCAGTCGACGGCCGGCGTCCCGACAAACCCCAGGGGAATTCCATGACTGTCAACATCAAGAACTGGCAGGAACTGAAGAAGCCCAACAATCTCGAGATCAAGCCCGGCTCTGATCCGAAGCGCCGTGCGACGTTCGTCGCCGAGCCGCTCGAGCGTGGCTTCGGCCTTACGCTCGGCAATGCGCTTCGCCGCGTGCTGCTCTCGTCGTTGCAGGGTGCTGCCGTCACCTCGATCAAGATCGAGAACGTGCTGCACGAGTTCTCGTCGCTCGCCGGGGTGCGCGAGGACGTGACCGACATCGTGCTCAACGTGAAGCAGATTGCGCTGAAGATGCAGGGCGAAGGCCCGAAGCGTCTCCAGCTTTCGGCGACCGGACCGGGCGAAGTGAAGGCCGGCGACATCGCCGTGACCGGCGACATCGAGGTGATGAACAAGGATCTCGTGATCTGTCATCTCGACGAAGGCGCGACCTTCAACATGGAACTGACGTGCGATACCGGCAAGGGCTATGTCCCCGCCGTGTCGAACCGTCCGGCCGACGCGCCGATCGGGCTGATCCCGATCGACTCGCTCTATTCGCCGGTGCGCCAGGTTTCCTACAAGGTCGACAACGCCCGTATCGGCCAGGAGCTTGACTTCGACAAGCTGAGCCTGACGGTCGAAACCGACGGCACCGTGACGCCGGAAGACGCCGTGGCCTATGCCGCGCGCATCCTGCAGGATCAGCTGGCGCTGTTCGTCCACTTCGACGATCAGGTGCCGACCGGCCACGTGCCCGCGATGGCCGGCCTTGCCGCGCACACGCCGGAAGAGAACGACGCCAACCAGCTCAACCGCTACCTGCTCAAGAAGGTGGACGAACTGGAGCTGTCGGTGCGGTCGGCCAACTGCCTCAAGAACGACAACATCATCTACATCGGCGATCTGGTCCAGAAGACCGAGGCCGAGATGCTGCGCACGCCGAACTTCGGCCGCAAGTCGCTCAACGAGATCAAGGAAGTCCTGTCGTCGATGGGCCTGCGCCTTGGCATGGACATCCCCGGCTGGCCGCCGGAAAACATCGAGGAAATGGCCAAGAAGCTCGAACAGGAGCTGCTGGGCTAAGCACGTCGCCCCGGCACCACGCCGGGGCTTCGTTGCATGGGGCAATGGGCGGCGCCCCGCAATGGCCGCCTGGATCGGGGTACCTGATACGGCCCCCCTACGAACGGAGAAAGAAACATGCGTCATAAGCTGGGCCAGCGGAAGCTGGGTCGTACCTCGTCCCACCGCATCGCGCTGCTGCGCAACCTGTCTGCCTCGCTGATCAAGCACGAGCAGATCACCACCACGCTGCCGAAGGCGCGCGAACTGCGTCCCTATATCGAAAAGCTGATCACGCTGGCCAAGAAGGGCGGCCTTTCCAACCGTCGCCTTGCCCACGCCCGTCTGCTGGACGATGCGCAGCTGGTGAAGCTGTTCGACGTGCTGGCCACCCGCTATGCCGATCGCAACGGTGGCTATACCCGCATCATCAAGGCCGGTTACCGCGCGTCGGACGCCGCGCCGATCGCCGTGATCGAACTGATCGACCGTGACACCTCGGCCAAGGGCCAGGATTCCGGCCCGGTCATCATGGCCGACGAGGACGAATACGAAGCCGCCTGATCGCGCTTCGCGTCATCGCAAAACAGGAAAACGGGCGGGGCCAGGTGGCTTCCGCCCGTTTTCTTATGTTGCTGCCCTGCGGTTGGCCTTGCCGCAAGGGCGCGGCGAATTACGTTGGAGGTCCGGTTCCGGACAGAGACAACGAGGGCGCATGGCGAAGATTGGCACAGCAGGGCTTTTCGTATCGGCGACCGCGCTCGCGCTCGGGACCGTACCACTCTTCACCGCACAGGCTGCCTCCGTGACATCCCAGACTCCCGTTCTTCCCGCCTATCCCGCCACGGCACGCGGCCCCGTCGTCGACGAGGCCTTCGGCGAGAAGGTGCCCGATCCCTATCGCTGGCTGGAGGCGGATGTCCGCACTGATGCGGCGGTGGAGCAGTGGGTGGCCGCGCAAAGCGCGTTCACCGCCGCCTATCTCGCGCAATTGCCCGAGCGCGCGGCGTTCGAGACGCGGCTGCACGCCCTGTTCGATTACCAGCGCTATGGCGTGCCGGTGGAAGAGGGCGGCCGGCTGTTCTATGCCTATAACAGCGGGCTGATGAACCAGGCGCAGCTGCTGGTGCGCGACAAGGATGCGCCGGCGGACACCGCCCGCGTGCTGCTCGATCCGAACACCTGGGCCAAGGACGGGGCGACCGCGCTCGATGCGTGGAAGCCTTCGCCGGATGGCAACCTGCTGGCCTATACGGTGCAGGACGGCGGTTCGGACTGGCGCACACTGAAATTCGTGCGGGCGGCGGACGGGTCATCGCTGGCCGATGAGCTGCGCTGGGTGAAGTTCAGCGGGATCGCCTGGGCGGGCGACGACGGCGTGCTCTATTCACGCTTTCCCGAACCGAAGCAGGGCGCGGCCTTCCAGGCGCTGAACTACGACCAGACGATCTATTACCACAAGCTGGGCACGCCCCAGTCGCAGGACCGGGCGGTCTATGCGACGCCGGACCGCCCCAAGCTGGGGCACGGCGCCAGCGTGACCAGCGACGGGCGCTGGATGGTCGTGTCGAGCCACGAAGGCACCGACCCGCTGGCGATCGTGCATGTCGCGCCGATCGGACGGGGCGACTGGACCGTGAAGTCGCTGGTGCCGGACCTGAAGGCGCAGTGGGACCTGATCGATGGCGTAGGCGACCGGCTGTGGTTCGTTTCGGGCGATGGCGCGCCGCTCAAGAAGATCGTGCGGGTGGACCTGTCCGGGCCGGAGCCGGTGTTCACGACCGTGGTGTCCGAAAGCGACAGCAATCTCGAATGGGCGCATATCGTGGGCGACCGCATCGTCGCGGCCTATCTCAAGGACGTGAAGTCCGAATTGCGGCTGTTCACGCTCGACGGAAAGCCGCTGGGCACGGCGACGCTGCCGGGGCCGGGGACGGTGGCGGGGTTGAGCGGCAAGCCGGGGCGGGCCAATGGCTACCTCGCCTTTACCAGCTTTACTACGCCGGGCACGGTCCATGCGTTCGACAGCGCGAGCGGCAAGACGGCGGTCTGGCAGCCGGTCAAGCTCACGTTCCGGCCGGAAGACTACCGCATTGACCAGGTGTTCTACCCGTCGAAGGACGGCACGAAAGTGCCGATGTTCGTGGTGCGGCGCAAGGATGCCGGCGGGCCGGTGCCGACGATCCTCTACGGCTATGGCGGCTTCAACATCGGCCTGCCGCCCGCCTATTCCGCCGCGCGCATGGCGTGGCTGGAAAGCGGCGGGGCCTATGCCGTGGCCAACCTGCGCGGCGGCGGCGAATATGGCGATGCCTGGCACGATGCCGGCCGGCGCGCGAAGAAGCAGAACGTGTTCGACGATTTCATCGCGGCCGGCGAATGGCTGATCGCCAACGGCGTGACGCCCAAGAACGGCCTGGCCATCGAGGGCGGCTCCAACGGCGGGTTGCTGGCGGGGGCGGTGGTCAATCAGCGGCCCGACCTGTTCGCCGCGGCCCATCCGGCGGTGGGCGTCATGGACATGCTGCGCTTCGACCAGTTCACCGCTGGGCGCTATTGGGTGGATGACTATGGCTATCCGGAAAAGGAAGCCGACTGGCGCGTGCTGCGCGCCTATTCCCCCTACCACAACATCCGCGCGGGCGCGGCCTATCCGGCGATTCTGGTGACCACCGCCGATACCGACGATCGCGTGGTGCCGGGGCACAGCTTCAAGTACGCGGCGGCGTTGCAGGCGGCGGACATCGGGCCGAAGCCGCACCTGATCCGCATCGAAACGCGCGCCGGGCACGGGTCGGGCAAGCCGGTGGCCAAGCAGATCGAGGAAACCGCGGACGTCTATGCCTTCCTGGCGCACTGGACGGGCCTGTCACCCCGGCCATAACCGGTGCAAATCGCGCTCGCCTTGGCGCCGTGGTCGGTGCTAGGTTGTTGAAACAAGCAGATAGACATTCTGCGCAATACGTTTGGGAGCAGGACACAGGAACATGCCGCGCGTGCCACGCCTCTGGCTGGGTGCCGTGTTGGCGCTTCTCTCCCCGGCGGCATGGGCGGCCGGCGGGAACGCGAACGACGGTATCGATATGGACGTTGCGCCCGTCCATGCCGAGCATGCGCCCGTGCCGCCTGCGCGGCTGGTTCTGCCCAAAGCCGCCTACCCCGTCACCCGGCGCGATCCGCTGGTCGAGCATGTCTTCGGGCAGGACGTGGCCGATCCCTATCGCTGGCTGGAAGGGGACCTGCGCAGCAACGGCGATGTCGCGGACTGGGTGAAGCGCCAGAACGCGACGAGCGCGTCCTACCTTGCGCAACTGCCAGGGCGCGGCGCGATGGAAGCCCGCATCCGCGCGCTGTTCAACTACGAACGCTTCAGCCTGCCGCGCAAGGCGGGACGCAGCTATTTCTATCTGCGCAACGGCGGCCTGCAGAACCAGTCCGCCCTCTATGTGCAGGGGTCGGAGGACAAGCAGGGGCGCTTGCTGATCGATCCCAACGGCTGGTCGCAGGACGGGGCGGTGGCGCTCGATGCCTGGGTGCCTTCGCGCGGTGGGCGCCTGCTGGCCTACACGGTGCAGGAAGACGGCAGCGACTGGCGCACGGTGCGCGTTGTCGATGTCGCCAACGGCAAGGTGCTGGACGACCGGCTGGCCTGGGCCAACGACACGCAGATCGGCTGGATCGGCGACGAAGGCTTCCTCTATTCGCGCTTTCCGCAACCGGCGGCCGGCGAGGAATACCGCGCGCCGACCTATAATAAGGCGATCTGGTATCACCGCGTCGGCACGTCCCAGGCCGAGGACCAGCTTGTCTATGCGACGCCCGACCATCCCGAATGGTCGCACAAGGCCACGGTGAGTTCGGACGGGCGCTGGGCGGTCATCACCAGCGAGATCAGCACGCTGCCCCGCCACGCCATCCACGTGATCGACTTGCGCCATCATGTGAAGGGCGAATGGCCGGTCCGCGCGATCATCCCCGATTTCGAGCACGACTGGAAGTTCGTGGAAGGCATGGGGGACCGGCTGTGGTTCATCACCAATGCCGGCGCGCCGCATTACCGCATGACGCGGCTGGATCTGTCGCGCGAGACGCCGGCCTGGCAGGAGGTGATCCCGGAGCGGACCGACACGCTCGACAGCGGGGCCATCATCGGCAACCGCCTGATCCTGTCCTACCTGCACGACGGCGCGCGGACGGCGATGGTCACCGATTTCGCCGGGCGTCCGTCGCGCGCGATCACGCTCGACACGATCGGATCGGCCAGCGGGTTCGTGGGGCGGCCGGGTGATCCCGAGACGTTCTACCAGTTCTCCAGCTTCAACCAGCCCCCGGCGATCTTCCGCTTCGACATGCGTTCGGGCAAGGCCACGCCGTTCATCATGCCGCGCCTGGCGTTCAATCCGGCCGACTACGTGGTGGAGCAGCGCACCTATCCGTCGAAGGACGGGACGATGGTGCCGATGTATATCGTGCGCAGCAAGGCGCTGGCCCAGGCGAACAAGCCCGCGCCCACGCTGCTTTACGGCTATGGCGGCTTCGACATCTCGCTGACGCCGGGCTTTTCGGCGGTGCGGATGGCGTGGCTGCAATCGGGCGGGGTGTTCGCGCTGGCCAACATTCGCGGGGGCGGGGAGTTCGGCAAGGCCTGGCACGACGCGGGACGGCTGGACCGGAAGCAGAACAGCTTCGACGATTTCATCGCGGCGGGCGAATACCTGATCCGCCAGGGCATCACCCCGCGCGACGGGCTGGCGGTGCAGGGCGGCTCCAACGGCGGGTTGCTGGTGGGCGCGGTGGTCAACCAGCGCCCGGAACTGTTCGCGGCGGCCAACCCCGACGTGGGGGTGATGGACATGCTGCGGTTCGACCGGTTCACGTCGGGCCGGTTCTGGGTGGACGATTACGGCAGCCCCGAAAAGGAAGCCGACTGGCGCGTGCTGCGGGCCTATTCGCCCTATCACAACGTGCATGGCGCGGCTTATCCGGCGGTGCTGGTCACCACCGCGGATACCGACGACCGGGTCGTGCCCGCACACAGTTTCAAGTACGTCGCTGCGCTGCAGGCCGCCGATACCGGCGACAAGCCGCATCTGCTGCGGGTGGAAAGCAAGGCCGGCCACGGATCGGGCAAGCCGGTGGAGAAGGTCATCGCGTCCGGCGCGGATGTGCTTTCGTTCCTGGCCTACTGGACCGGTCTGAAGGTGGAATAGCCGCCAGAGGTCGCGAAAACCGCGATGCGCCCTTGCGGGCTGGCCACAGGCTCATTATCCGCTTCGGGAAAGACCGAAGGGACTTACTGGCCATGACGATGTTTGACGATCGCGAGCGCGCCGAGGAAGCGAAGTTCGCCCGTGACGAGGAAACGCTGTTCCGCATTCATGCGCGGCGCAACCGCCTGCTGGGGCAGTGGGCCGCCGAACGCATGGGCCTCGATGCCGCGGAAACCGAAGCCTATGCCAAGTCCGTCGTCCAGGCGGATTTCGAGGAAGCCGGTGACGAGGACGTGATCCGCAAGCTGCTGGGCGATCTGGTGTCGGCCGGCGTCGAAACCGACGAGGCCGAAATCCGCGCGGCGATGGACGCCAAGGCGGTGGATGCGCGCCGCCAGCTGATGGGCGAAGCCTGATGGCCATGGCTGCGGCCGAGATCGAGGCGATGATCCGCGCCGCGCTGCCGGACGCGGAGGTGACCATCACCGATCTTGCCGGCGACGGCGATCACTATGCCGCCCATGTCGTGTCGTCCTCGTTCCAGGGGCTTTCGCGCGTTGCCCAGCACAAGGCGGTCTATGCCGCGCTGGGTGGCCGCATGGGCGGTGTGCTGCACGCCTTGCAATTGACCACGGCCGCCGCCTGAACGGAGAACCTGCGCAAAGGCGCTTGTAACTGACGCCGGCAGTTCCCAGTTTGAGCGGCGAGAAAGGATTCCTCCGCCATGTCGACCCAGAATGCCACGCAGGCCCGTATCGCCGAGATCGTGAACGGCAACGACGTTGTCCTCTTCATGAAGGGCACGCCGCTGTTTCCGCAATGCGGATTTTCCAGCAAGGCGATCGCCATCCTCGATCACCTGGGCGTGGAATACGCCAGCGTCGATGTGCTGCAGGACATGGAAGTCCGCCAGGGCATCAAGGAATTCTCGGACTGGCCGACGATCCCGCAGCTCTACGTCAAGGGCGAGTTCGTGGGCGGTTCGGACATCATGATGGAAATGTTCCAGGACGGCGAATTGCAGCAGCTGTTGCAGGATTCGGGCGTTTCCGCGCAGTGACGCTATTTCGGCAGTGTGATCGGGCGCGTACGCTGCGGATGTAAAATTATCCGACAGATCGTTTTACATCGGTTGCCAATCGAATGAACGCGGCTCCATCTCCGGATGGGCCGCGTTTTTTCTGTGCCAGCGTCGGTGGGGAGGAAGCCCGGGAAGAGGCGGAACCCTTGGGAGACCAGGTCGGGTTCCGCCCCTCAAGAAGACTATTCTCGGGACATCTCATCATAAGCATGACCCGTGCCAGTTTTCAAATGCCCTTGAAAATGGAGGTTTTGGCACGACACGCCGCCTCCCATTTCGCTCCATTGTCAAGGTTTCCGACACCCCGAGAAAAGGGGCAGCTTGGCAAGCTGCGGTGGCACGAGCATGATGCCGCAAAATACCCGTGGGATGGCTGGGATTGCATGGAAGATTTCGACGACGCCGATGATTTGCCTCTCGCCATTCCGGCGGCAACGCTGGTGGTGTTCCGCCGTGATCCGGCCGGCGGCGCGGCGCAGGTGCTGCTGCTCGAACGCTCTGGCGCGATGCGGTTCGCGGGAGGCGCCACGGTGTTCCCCGGCGGCAGGATCGACCGGGCGGACTACGATCTGGCGGAACGTGTTCGTGGCGATCTCGATCTGGACGATGCCGCCGCGCGCGTGGCGGCGATCCGCGAGACGCTGGAAGAATCGGGATTGGCCATCGGCGTGGTGGGAAGCGTGACGGCGGAGACGGCCGCGGCCGCCCGCCGGATGCTGATCGATCATGGCGCGCTCGCGCCGGTGCTGGAGGCATTCGGCTGGCAACTCGCGCTCGACCGGCTGACCCCGTTCGCGCGATGGTTGCCCAAGCACCGCGCGCCCCGCATCTTCGATACGCGCTTCTACATTGCCGATCTGGGGACGGGCGCGGTGGATGTGGCGGTCGATGCCACGGAGAACACGCACCTGTTCTGGGCCAGCGCGCGCGAGGCGCTGCGGCTGGCCGAAGCCGGCGAAATCCAGGTGATCTTCCCGACGCGGCGCAATCTTGAGCGGCTAGCGCAGTTCGATGACTTCGCTGCGTGCCTCGAACACGCGCGGGCGACGCCGGTTGTCACGATCACGCCTGCGGTCGCGGTGCGGGACGGGGCGAGATGGCTGACCATCCCCGAGGATGCGGGGTATCCGGTCCATGGGGAGCCGATCGAGAGCGCGATGCGTGGTTAGCGGTTCCGCTCTTGCCCCCCGTATTTCTCCTGAGGGGCAGCGCGGAGGGGGCGCATAGGCAAACGGGCGCACCCAGCAGGCATATTGCGGATTGGAGACCGCCCATGCCAGCCGAATGCCAATACCCGTTCGATGTATCCCTCTCATCCACCGACGGCGCAAGCGCGCCGGACGTTGAATTCACCTCCGCCGCGCGGTGGCGTCACCGCGCGCGCGTCGCGCTGGCGGCGCTGCGCATGACCGCGCCGCTGATCTTGTCGCTCACGCTCTGGGCCATCGTCGGCTGGGCGGTTTGGCAGGGCAGCTGATCGGCGAAACCCCGGACAGATTCAGGCGATCGCGCTGTCGCAAGCCAGCAGCACGGCGGATCGGGTATCGTCGCGCTGCGTCTTGCCGTCTATCAGGCCGATGCGCCGGCGAAAATCGTAGCCGTCCAGCGGCACGGCGACGACGCCTTCGCAACGAAGCGATTCCGGCGCGGTGGTCACGCCCATGCCGCCGCGCACCAGCGCCATGCAGCGATCGTCGTTGGCGCTGCGCAGCAGGAAGCGGGGCCGCACCCCGCGCTGCGTGAAGAAGCGGCTGGTTTCGGCAAGCAGTTCGCAGGACCGGCGCGCGATCATGGTTTCGCTCGCCAGTTCGGCGGGATCGAGCGTGGCGCGCCCCGCCAGCCGGTGGCTTGCCGGCAGCATCATGCGATAGCCTTCGTCGATGATCGGCCGGGCATCCTCGCCTTCGCGCAGCAGGGTCAGCGCGGCGTCGATCTGCCCTTCGCCCAGCTTGCGCCGCAGTTCCGCGTCGCTCCCCTCGGTCAGCACCAGCGGTTCCGGCCCGGCGAAGCGCGCGCTCAACCGGGTCAGGAAGGCGGTCGGCAGCGACGCAAGCACACCCAGCCGCAGCGGCGGGGCGAGGTCGGCTTCGCTGCGCAGGCTGGCTTCGGCCAGCCGGAATTCCCGCTCGATCGCGCGGGCGTGGGCCAGCAGGCGGTTGCCGGCCTCGGTCAATCGCACGTTGCGCCGGTCGCGCACGAACAGCGGCGCGCCGACCAGCCGTTCCAGCTCGGCGATTCCCACCGACAGCGTGGGTTGCGTCACGTTGATGCGGCGGGCGGCGGCGGTGAACCCGCCGGTTTCCACAACCGCCAGGAACTGCCGCAGATGGGTGCGTTTTATCATAGATTTTATCTATCGAACTTCGTGCGATGTTTCAATTTCACCGGCAATATCATCGATGGTATCAAGCGGCGTGGGAGAAGATGTGCCGGGCTATGTCCGGACGCGGCTTGTCCCGTCGATTGCTGATGGCTGCGGGATGCGCTGTCTCCAGCGTATCCGGGCGAGCCCTGGGAGGATGCCGTGCGCGCGACGCCTGATTTCGATTTCGGCCTGCCTGAAACCGCCCTGATGATCCGCGAAAGCGCCGCGCGCTTCGCCGACGAGAAGATCGCGCCACTGGCGGCGAGAATCGACGCGGAGGACTGGTTCGCGCGCGAGCTGTGGCCGGCGATGGGCGAACTGGGCCTGCACGGCATCACCGTGGAAGAGGAATGGGGCGGCCTGGGCCTGGGCTATCTCGATCACGTGATCGCGGTGGAGGAAGTGAGCCGGGCGTCGGCCTCGATCGGCCTTTCCTATGGCGCGCATTCCAACCTTTGCGTCAACCAGATCCGCCGCTGGGGCACGGATGCGCAGAAGGCGAAATACCTGCCCGGGCTGATCTCGGGCGAGCATGTCGGCAGCCTCGCCATGTCGGAAGCGGGCGCCGGGTCGGATGTGGTCGGCATGAAGCTGCGCGCCGATGCCACGTCGGGCGGATACGTGCTCAACGGCACCAAGTTCTGGATCACCAACGCGACCTATGCCGATACGCTGGTTGTCTATGCCAAGACCGCTCCGGAATCGGGATCGCGCGGGATCACCGCGTTCCTGATCGAGAAGGACTTCGATGGCTTCTCGATCGGTCAGAAGATCGACAAGATGGGCATGCGCGGCTCGCCCACGGCGGAACTGGTGTTCAACGATTGTTTCGTGCCCGAAGAGAACGTGATGGGGCCGCTGCACGGCGGCGTGGGCGTGCTGATGTCGGGCCTCGACTACGAGCGCGTGGTGCTGGCCGGCTTGCAACTGGGCATCATGCAGGCCTGCCTCGACACGGTCATTCCCTATGTTCGCGAACGCAAGCAATTCGGCAAGCCGATCGGCGCGTTCCAGCTGATGCAGGCCAAGATCGCCGATATGTACGTCGCGCTGCAATCGGCGCGGGCCTATGTCTATGCCGTGGCGCGCGCCTGCGATGCCGGGCAGACCACGCGCTTCGACGCGGCTGGCGCGATCCTGCTGGCCAGCGAAAACGCGTTCCGCGCGGCGGGCGAGGCGGTGCAGGCGCTGGGCGGGGCGGGCTATACCAAGGACTGGCCGGTCGAACGCTATCTGCGCGATGCGAAGCTGCTCGACATCGGCGCCGGCACGAACGAAGTTCGCCGCATGCTGATCGGGCGGGAATTGATCGGAGCCGCCTGATCGCCTGGCCATGCAGGTGGAGGAATGCCCATGAATGCCATCAATGCCCGGAGCAAGGCTCCGGCGGGAGTCATGCTGGACCAGCTTAACCCCGTAATCGGCACCGAGATCACTGGGCTGGACCTGACCCGGCTGGATGCGGCGGGCGAGGACTGGCTGCGCACGTTGCTGGCGGAACGCATGGTGCTGGTGGTGCGCGACCAGCGGCTCGATCGCGCGGCGCACAAGGCGATCGCGCGGCTTTTCGGCACGGGCGAACTGCATGTCCACGCGCTGAGCGTGGCGCGAGGGGCCGAAGACCCGGCCGTCTATCCGGTGCGCACCAACGCACAGTCGAAAACAACCGCGGGCGAAGGCTGGCATACCGACGTAAGCTGCGATCCCGCGCCGATCGCCGCCTCGCTGCTCTACATGCACGAGATGCCCGATGGTGGCGGTGGGGATACTTATTATGCGAGCATGGCCGAATGCTACGCGCGGCTGTCCGCGCCGGTGCAGGCGCTCGCCCGGTCGCTGCGCGCGACGCACGATGGCGCGTTCCCCTATCGCACGATCTACGGGATAGAGCCGGCCGCCGGCACGCATTACAACAAGACGGTGCATCCGCTGGTGATCCGCCATCCCGTGACCGGGCGGCCGACGCTGTGGATCAATCGCGGCTTCACCACGCGGATCGAGGGGCTTGGGCACCTCGAAAACCGCGCCCTGATGGAGATGTTCTTCCAGCATATCGAGACCACGCTGACCGCGCAGTGCCGCGTGCGGTGGGAAACGAACACGCTGGTCATCTGGGACAATGTCGCCACCCAGCACCATGCGGTGTGGGATTACTTCCCCAACAGCCGGTACGGCGAACGCGTATCGGTGATCGGACCGGAGATCGAAGGCTTGTGACCGCACCGATCCTTTCCAGCAATCTCGACCTTTCCAGCCCCGAGGCGCAGGCGCGCGGAGCGCACAACCGCGCGCTGGCGCGAGACTTGCGCGATCGCGTGGCCAAGGCCGCGCTGGGCGGCGATGCGCGATCGCGCGAACGGCATGTCGCGCGCGGCAAGCTGCTGCCGCGCGAGCGGGTGGAACGGCTGCTTGATCCGGGTTCGCCCCTGCTGGAACTGAGCCAGCTTGCTGCTGGCGGCCTCTATGGCGACGAGGTGCCGGGTGCGGGCGTGATCACCGCGATCGGGCGCGTATCGGGTCGCCAGTGCGTGATCGTGGCCAACGATGCCACGGTGAAGGGCGGCACCTATTACCCGCTGACGGTCAAGAAGCACCTGCGCGCGCAGGACATCGCGCGCCAGAACCGGCTGCCGTGCGTCTATCTGGTCGACAGCGGCGGGGCCAACCTGCCGCACCAGGCCGAGGTCTTTCCCGATCGCGATCACTTCGGCCGCATCTTCTTCAACCAGGCTAACATGAGCGCCGAAGGCGTGCCGCAGATCGCCTGCGTGATGGGCAGCTGCACGGCGGGCGGCGCCTATGTGCCGGCGATGTCGGACGAGACGGTGATCGTGCGCAAGCAGGGCACGATCTTCCTGGCCGGTCCGCCGCTGGTGAAGGCCGCCACCGGCGAGGAGATCAGTGCCGAGGATCTGGGCGGCGGCGATCTCCACGCGCGCAAGTCCGGGGTGGTCGATCACCTGGCCGAGAACGACGAGCACGCGCTGACCATCGTGCGCGACATCGTTTCGCATCTGGGATCGGCGGGGGATGCTGGCATCGCCCGCCGCGAACCGCGCCCGCCGAAGTACGATCCGGAAGAACTCTACGCGATCGTGCCCGAGGACGTGCGTGCGCCCTATGACGTCAAGGAAGTGATCGCGCGGCTGGTGGATGGCAGCGAGTTCCACGAGTTCAAGGCGCATTACGGCACCACGCTGGTCTGCGGTTTCGCCCATATCTGGGGCATGCCGGTGGCGATCCTGGCCAACAACGGCGTGCTCTTTTCCGAAAGCGCGCAGAAGGGTGCGCATTTCATCGAGCTGGCGTGCCAGCGCCGCATTCCGCTGCTGTTCCTCCAGAACATCTCGGGCTTCATGGTCGGCGGCAAGTACGAGGCCGAGGGCATCGCCAAGCACGGCGCCAAGCTGGTGACGGCGGTGGCCACCGCCAGCGTGCCCAAGATCACCGTGCTGATCGGCGGCAGCTTCGGCGCCGGGAACTACGGCATGTGCGGCCGCGCCTATGAGCCGCGCTTCCTGTTTTCCTGGCCCAACAGCCGGATCAGCGTGATGGGCGGCGAACAGGCCGCCTCGGTGCTGGCCACGGTCCATCGCGATGCCGCGACGTGGACGGCGGAGGAAGCCGAAGCCTTCAAGGCCCCGGTCCGCCAGAAGTACGAGGACGAGGGCAACCCCTGGTACGCCACCGCCCGCCTGTGGGACGATGGCGTGATCGATCCCGCCCAGACGCGCGACGTGCTCGGGCTGGCGCTGGCGGCAACGCTCGAAGCCCCGGTTCCGGAGGTGCCCCGCTTCGGGGTGTTCAGGATGTAATGGCCATGATCCAGTCCCTTCTCATCGCCAATCGCGGCGAAATCGCCTGCCGCGTCATCCGCACCGCCCGGGGTCTCGGGATACGCACGGTCGCGGTCTATTCCGATGCCGATGCCAAGGCGCTGCATGTGCGCGAGGCGGACGAGGCCGTGCATATCGGGCCGGCTCCGGCGCGCGAGAGCTATCTCGTGGGCCAGCGCATCATCGATGCCGCGCGGGCCACCGGCGCGGAGGCGATCCATCCGGGCTATGGCTTCCTTTCGGAAAACGCCGAATTCGCCGAGGCGGTGATCGCGGCGGGGCTGGTCTGGGTCGGCCCGAAGCCGTCCTCGATCCGCGCCATGGGGCTGAAGGACGCGGCCAAGAAGTTGATGATCGCGGCCGGGGTGCCGACCACGCCCGGCTATCTGGGCGAGGACCAGTCGCCCGCCCGGCTCCAGGCCGAAGCCGACGCGATCGGCTATCCGGTGCTGATCAAGGCGGTGGCCGGCGGTGGCGGCAAGGGCATGCGCCGGGTGGAGCGGACGGAGGACTTCGCCGATGCGCTCGCTTCGTGCCAGCGCGAGGCGGCGTCCTCGTTCGGCGACGACCGCGTGCTGATCGAGAAGTACATCCTTTCGCCCCGGCATATCGAGGTGCAGGTGTTCGGGGATAGCCACGGCAACGTCGTCCACCTGTTCGAGCGCGATTGCTCGCTCCAGCGCCGCCACCAGAAGGTGATCGAGGAAGCCCCCGCGCCGGGCATGGACGAAGCGACGCGCGAAGCGGTCTGCGCGGCCGCGGTGCGCGCGGCGAAGGCCGTGGACTACGAAGGTGCGGGCACGATCGAGTTCATCGCCGACGGTTCCGAAGGGCTGCGCGCGGACCGCATCTGGTTCATGGAAATGAACACGCGGCTCCAGGTCGAACATCCGGTGACGGAGATGATCACCGGCGTCGATCTGGTCGAATGGCAGTTGCGCGTGGCGAGCGGGGAGCCGCTGCCCAAACGGCAGGACGAGCTTTCGATCAACGGCTGGGCGATGGAAGCGCGGCTCTATGCGGAAGACCCGGCGAAGGGGTTTTTGCCGAGCATCGGCCGTGTGGACAGCTTCCATTTCTCCGAAGCGCAGGCACGAATCGACACCGGCGTGGAGGCCGGCGCCGCGATCTCTCCGTTCTACGATCCCATGATCGCCAAAGTCATCGTCCATCGGGACAGCCGCGCCGAGACCATCGCCGGGCTGCGCGATGCGCTGGCCGATGGCGTGGTCGGTCCGCTGGTGACGAACAAGGGCTTCCTCTGGCGGCTGCTTGGCCATGCCGGGTTTGAAGCGGGCGTGGTCGATACCGGTCTGATCGAGCGCAATCTGGAGATGCTGACGGCGCGGGCCGAGCCTTCGGCGGAACAACTCGGTTATGCCGCGATGCGGCTGGTGGGCACGCCGGGGCAGACCCCGTGGACCAGCCGGTCCGGGCTGCGGCTGGGAGCCGAGCCCCGGCTTGAGGCGCGCCTGACCGACCAGTTCGGGCGGCACTACGCGATCGACCTGCCCCAAGAGCCGGCGTTCGATGACTGGCCGGCTGAAGCCGAGACCGCCATAGACGAACAGGGCGAACGCTTCCTTGTCCGGCTGGCGCGGACCGAAGGCCACGCCGGTGGCGCGGCCTCCGACGGCGCCATCCTCGCCCCCATGCCCGGCAAGGTCATCTCGGTCGATGTCGCGGTGGGCGACACGGTGGCCAAGGGGCAGAAGCTGCTGGTGCTGGAAGCGATGAAGATGGAGCACGCGCTGACCGCGCCGTTCGACGGGACCGTGGCCGAACTGACCGTCTCCGCCGGCGCGCAAGTGCAGGTCGAGGCGCTGCTGGTGCGCGTGGATAAGGAGGAAGGCTGATGGCAGGCCGCTTTTTCGACGAATGGAGAGTGGGCGACCGGATCGAGCACGACATCCGCCGCACCGTGACCGAGACGGACAACCTGCTGTTTTCGACCATGACGCACAACCCGCAGCCGCTGCACATCGATCTGGAAGCGGCGAAGGCGAGTGAGTTCGGCCAGATCCTCGTCAACGGCACCTTCACCTTCGCGCTGATGGTCGGCCTGTCCGTGGGCGATACCACGCTGGGCACGCTGGTCGCCAACCTGGGCTATGACAAGCTGGTCATGCCCAAGCCGGTGTTCATCGGCGACACCATGCGCGCGACGAGCGAGGTGGCCGATCTGAAGGAATCGAAAAGCCGGCCGGGCGCGGGCATCGTCACCTTCACGCACGAGCTGATCAACCAGCGCGACGAGGTGGTGTGCCGCTGCCTGCGCAGCGCCTTGCTCAAGAAGCGGCCAGCCTAGCGCAGCTTAGGGTCGCGTGGGTTCCGCATTCAGCCCGCCGCCCAGGCTGCGGTACAGCTCCACCATGTTGCTCGCCGCCGCCAGCCGCGTGTTCACGAGGCTGAGGCGCGCGCTGTAGAGCGTGCGCTGCGCGTCCAGCGTGGCCAGGTACGTGTCGATCCCGTTGCGATAGCGCGATTGCGACAGGGTGAGGGCGCGACCGGCGCTATCCGTCAGCGCGAGCTGCGCGGCCAGCTTGTCGTCGATCGTGCCGCGCCGGGCGAGCGCGTTGGCCACTTCGCTGAACGCGGTCTGGATCGCCTTTTCGTAAGTGGCGACGGCGGCGGTGCGCGCGGCCTTGGCCGAGGCGAGGTTGCCGCTGCGCGCGCCAGCGTCGAACACGGTCTCGCTGGCGTTGCCCGATGCGTTCCAGCGGAAATCGCCATTGTTGAACAGGCCGGAAAGGCTGCCCGAGGCGACGCCGAGCGCGGCCGTCAGCGAGATCGTGGGGAACCACGCCGCGCGCGCCGCGCCGATGTTGGCATAGGCCGCGCGCAGCCGGCGTTCGGCGCCGAGCACGTCTGGCCGTTGCAGCAGCACGCCGGAGGAGAGACCGACCGGCAGCGTGGCAAGCGTCTGCCCGCCGTTGCCCAGCGTGTCCGCCAGCATGGCCTCGGTGACTGGGGCGCCGGTCAGCAGCTCCAGCGCGTTGCGCGCCTGCGCCAGCCGGGTCTTGTAGTCGGCCACGTCCGATCGCGCGGTCTGGAGCGCGGTCTGTGCCTGCGCGATGTCGAGCCGGGTGTCGATGCCCATGGCCTCGCGCCGCTGCGTCAGCGCCAGGCTCTGTTCGCGCGATTGCAGCGTTTCTTGCGCCACGCGCAGCAGATCGGCGTTGGCGGCATAGGTCAGCCACGCGGTCGCCACTTCGGCGATGAGCGTGATCTGCGTGGCCTTGCGCCCTTCGTCGGTGGCGAGGAAGGTCTGGAACTGCGCCTGCGTAAGATTGCGCTGCCGGCCGAACAGGTCGAGCGTGAACGATGAAATGCCGATGCCGGTGGACAGGGTATCGACCGTGAAGCCGTTGGTGCGCGCTTCCGATCCCGTCGCGGTGGCGGCGACGGTGGGGAACAGGGCGGCGCGCTGCACGCGATAGAGCGCCTGCGCCTGCTCCACGTTGGCCACGGCCACGCGCAGGTCGCGGTTGTTGGCGAGCGACAGCGCGATCACCTGCCGCAGCCGGTCGTCGAGGAAGAAATCGCGCCAGCCGATCTCGTCGATCCGCGTCTCGCCGGCGGCCAGCACGGGATAGGATTCTCCCTGCGGCAGCGCGGGGGCGACGGGCGCTTCGGGGCGGACGTATTTGGGCGCCATGTTGCACCCGGCCAGGATCGCCATCGGTGCGGCGAGCGGCAGCGTGGCGAACAGAAGGCGGCGGTTCACGCTCCGGCCTCCTGCCCGGCTGCGGGCGCGGGCGTGGTTGCGGCCTTGCGCACGAACCAGCGCTTCACCAGCACGAAGAACAGCGGGACGAGGAAGATCGCCAGCGCCGTGGCCGAAAGCATCCCGCCCATCACCCCGGTGCCGATGGCGCGCCGCCCGTTCGCGCCCGCGCCGCTGGCGATCACGAGCGGCACCACGCCGGCGATGAAGGCCACGCTGGTCATGATGATCGGGCGAAAGCGCAGCCGCGCGGCCTCAAGCGCGGCTTCGAGCGGCGGCACGCCGTTGCGCAAGGCGGCTTCGGCGAATTCGACGATCAGGATCGCGTTCTTGGCGGAAAGGCCGATCGTGGTGAGCAGCGCCACCTGGAAATAGATGTCGTTGTCGAACCCGCGCAGCGTTACCGCCAGCACTGCGCCGATCACGCCCAGCGGAATGACCAGCAGGACCGAGAACGGCACCGACCAGCTTTCATAGAGCGCGGCAAGGCACAGGAAGATGAAGAAGATCGACACGGCATAGAGCACCGGCGCCTGGCTGCTCGACCGGCGCTCCTGATAGGACAGGCCGCTCCACGCGACGGTGAACCCGCCGTCGAGCTGGCTCGCCATTTTCTCGATCACGTTCATGGCATCGCCGGAACTGGTGCCCGGCCCCGGCGCGCCCTGCACCTGCTGCGCGGAAATGCCGTTGAAGCGCCGCAGGATCGGCGCGCCCACGGTCCAGCTCGTTTCGGCAAAGGCCGAAAAAGGCGCCATGTCGCCATTGGCGGTGCGCACGAACCACTGGCTGAGGTCCGACGGCTGGCTGCGGAACGGCGCATCGCCCTGGACATAGACGCGCTTGACGCGGCCGCGATCGATGAAGTCGTTCACATACGTGCCGCCCCACGCGGTCGAGAGCGTGGAATTGACATTGGCGGGCGTGATCTGGAACGCGGTGAGCGCGGCGTCGTCCACTTTCACCTTGAGTTGCGGCGTGTCTTCAAGGCCGTTGAAGCGTACCTGGCCAAGGCGGGGTTCGTCGTCCGCCTGCGCGAGCAGTTGCTTGCGCGCGGCGGTGAGCGCGGCGGTGCCCTGTCCTTCGGCGTCCTGCAGCCACATCTCGAAGCCCGAGGCGTTGCCCAGCCCGCGAATGGCCGGCGGCGAAAGGACGAGGATCTGCCCATCGCGCGAGGAGGCGAAGTGCTTGTTGATGCGCTGCGCGATCGCGGAGGCGCTGTTCTCGCGGCCCACCCGTTCGTCCCACGGCTTGAGCAGGATGAAACCCTGGCCGGTGTTCTGCCCGCTACCGCCCTGGCCCCGGCCGACCACGGTGAACACGGCCTGGATGTTGTGGCTTTCCGTGCGGTTGATGTAATCCGAAAGCTGGTCCGCCACGGCCTGCGTCTGTTCGATGGTCGATCCGGCGGGCAGCGTGTAGCTGAGCGAGAGGTTGCCCTGGTCCTCGTCCGGCAGGAAGCTGGTGGGCAGCCGCGCATAGAGCAGCGCCATGGCCAGGCAGATGCCGCCGAACACCAGCATGCCTGGAAGCGGCCGGCTCACCACCCGCAGCAGCCGGCTGCGATAGCCGCCTTCCAGCCTTTCGTAGCTGCGGTTGAATTTGGCGAAGAACCATCCGCGCGGCTTCTCGTGCTCCTTCAGCAGCGTGGCGCACAGCGCCGGCGTCAGCGTCAGCGCGACTATCACCGACAGCGCCATGGCGGACACGATGGTGACCGAGAACTGGCGATAGATCACGCCGGTCGATCCGCCGAAGAAGGCCATGGGGATGAACACGGCGGTCAGCACCAGCGTGATGCCGATCAGCGCCGAGGTGATCTCGCCCATGGATTTCACCGTCGCCTCCAGCGGGGGCAGGTGTTCCTCGTGCATCACGCGTTCGACGTTCTCGACCACCACGATGGCATCGTCGACCAGCAGGCCGATGGCGAGGACGAGGCCAAACATGGTCAGCGTGTTGACCGAATAGCCCACGGCGGCGAGGACGCCGAACGTGCCCAGCAGCACCACCGGCACGGCGATCGCGGGGATCAGCGTGGCGCGCCAGTTCTGCAGGAACACGAACATCACCACCACGACCAGCCCGATCGCCTCGATCAGCGTCCAGACGACTTCCTCGATCGAAATCTTCACGAACGTGCTGCTGTCGCGCGGATAGGCGACGGCATAGCCTTCGGGCAGTTCGGTCGACAGTTCGGCGACCTTTTCCTTGACCAGCTGCGCGGTGGCCATGGCGTTGGCGCCCGATGCCAGATTGATGGCAAGGCCGGTGGCGGCGGCGCCGTTGAACTTGTTGATCGAGCCGTAATTCTCCTGCCCCATCTCGACGCGGGCGACATCGCCCAGCGTGACGGTCGAGCCATCGGCCTGGGTCTTGAGCACGACTGCCTTGAACTGGTCGATCGTTTCCAGGCGCGATCGTGCGGTTACCGTGGCGTTGAGGCGCTGGCCCGGCTGCGAGGGCAGGGCGCCGATCTCGCCGGCCGAAACCTGCGTGTTCTGCGCCTGCAATGCCGATATCACGTCGGCCGGCATCAGCTTGACCGCGTTGAGCCGGTTGGGATCGAGCCAGATGCGCATGGCGTACTGGGAGCCGAAGATGTCGGCGCTGCCCACGCCTTCCACGCGCGAGATCGGGTCCTGGAAATGGGTGGCGAGATAGTCGGCGATGTCCGCGTTGTCGCTGCGGCCGCTGGTGTCATAGAGCGAGACGACCATCAGCTGGTCGGCCTGCGCCTTGTTCACGTTCACGCCGAGTTGCTGCACGATCTGCGGCAGCCGCGTGACGCCGCGCGCGATCGCGTTCTGGACCTGGACCTGCGCGGTATCGGGATTGATGCCCTTTTCGAAGGTTACCGTGATCTGCGCCGAACCGTTGCTGCTGCTGGACGTGAAATAGAGCAGCCCGTCGATGCCCTTGAGCTGCTGCTCCAGCACCTGGGTCACGCTGTTCTCGATCGTCTGCGCGTCCGCGCCGTTGTAGCTTGCGTTGATCGAGACGGTCGGCGGCGCGATGTCGGGATATTGCTCCACCGCCATCGTGGTGATCGAGAACCCGCCCGCGGCCATCACCACGATGGCGATGACCCAGGCGAAGATCGGGCGATGCGCGAAGAATTTGGACAGCACGGCGTTTACTTGCCAGCGGCGGCCGGCGCGCCGGCACCTTTCCCGCCACCCTCTTCCGCTGCCTTGCTGCCCGCCGGCACCGCCTTCACCTTCGCGCCGGGGCGGGCCTTGAGCAGCCCTTCGACCACGATCTTCTCGCCGGGCTTGAGGCCGCTGGTGATCAGCCAGTTCGTGCCGACGGCGGTATCCGCGGTTACGTTCCGCGTTTCGATCATGCTTTTGGCGTTGACGACCAGCACGGTGGCGGTGCCGCGCGGAGACCGCGTGACGGCCGTTTGCGGGACGAGGATGCCGTCAGGCACGGTGCCCTGGCCCACGCGCGCGCGCACGAACAGGCCGGGCAGCAGATCGCCGCGCGGATTGGGCACGGTGGCGCGCAGCGTGACCGTGCCGGTCTGCTCGTTCACGTCGATATCCGCGAAGTTCAGCTTGCCCTCGACCGGAAATTCGCTGCCGTCCGACAGGATGATGCGCACCGGCGTCGATCCCGCCGCGATGCGTCCGGCGTCCATCGAGCGGCGCAGCGCCATGAAATCGGTGCTCGATTGCTGGATGTTGACCCAGATCGGATTGAGCCGCTGCACCTTGGCCAGCGCATCGGCCTGATTGGATGTCACCAGCGCGCCCTTGGTCACGGCCGACCGGCCGATCCGGCCGCTGATCGGGGAGGTGATCCGGGTGAAGCCCAGGTTGACGTTGGCGGAAGCCAGCGAGGCGCGGTTGAGCGCCACTTGCGCGCGCGCCTGATTATAGGCGGCGATGGCATCCGCCGCGTCCTGCTTGCTGATCCCGCCTTCCTCGGCGAGCACGCGATAGCGCTCCGCCTTCAGGCGGCTGGCTTCGACCGATGCCTGCGCGTTGGTCAGCGCGGCGCTCGCCTGCTGCTGGGATGCCGCATAGAGGCGCGAATCGATCTGATAGAGCGGCTGGCCCGCGCGCACGTTGCTGCCTTCCTCGAACAGCCGCGCCATGACGATGCCCGATACCTGGGGCCGCACTTCGGCCACTTCCGACGCCTGCGTCCGCCCCGCCAGGTCCGCGGTCAGCGCGACCGGTCCCGCGCGGGCGGCAATCACGCCCACGGTGGGCGTCGGCGACTGTTTGTCTCCCTTCTTGTCGCCGCATCCGGCAAGCAGGAGAGCGGTGCAGGCCAAGGGTAGAAGGAAACGCAATTTCGGCTCGCAATCTTTCATCGGACCATGCGGACAAGGGAGCAACGGCAGCATCGGCGATGGCATTTCCCGCAGATCAGAACGACCGCCCCGTGCGGACAGCGGCAAGGTCATGTTCCGACATGGTCTCCCCCGAAAGCCCCCATGGCTTTCAACGCGTGATTCGCAGCTTGCTAGCACATCGCGCGGCGCGTGCGCCTGCCTATGCTGCGTTGCCGCATCGATGCGACACAATGATACAAATGGAGATTCTGCACACCTCCTTTTTGGACGTTTGTCAAAAAAGGAGGCGGTGAGCCGTCGGTCGCGGGAAGCCGGCGGACGGCGCAGTCAGCGCGCGGCGAACAGCAGGCGGCCGGGGCCGAGCCGTTCGAGCACATGGGAGATGTCGTCCGCGGAGACCGCGAAGCAGCCCTGGCTGCGGCCCACGCGGCCCTGGCTTTCCGCCAGATCGGGCGCGACATAGCGCGCGGCGTGGATCACGATGCCACGGCTGGAGGCCATGCTGTTTTCGGTATCCAGACCTTGCAGCCGGCGCGACCGGCCATGCTTGCCGCTGTAGATTTCGCCGGTCAGGAAGGCCCCGCTGCACGAGGCGTTGGAGCCGGGCCGGTTCGACAGACGCTGGACCCAGCCGCTGTTGCCGGGATCGGAACCGCTGCCGTGCGCGACGAGATGGTCGGAAATGACCTTTCCTGCCGCCACATCGACCAGCTGGAAGCGTGGCAGACGCGAAGGCGCCGAAAAGTCGACGATGCCGATCACGTCGCGGCTGGCGACGCGATCGTGATGCTGCTGCAAGGCCGCCAATGCGCGAGACAACAGCACGGACCTGTCTGCGCCCGCCGGAAGGTGCTCCGGCTGGGGGGCGATCGCCTGCGCAAGATCGCGCGGCATGAACAGGCTGGCTGCCGACCCGGCAATGGCGCCCAGAAAATGGCGCCTGCCCAGGTACATGCTATTCCGAGACCCCGATTTTGCTCTTGGCCGGGATGTACGGAGCAGCCCGGCGAATTTCAAACCGCAACGGAGGAAAGTGCGGCGAGCGGTGCCAGGGATCGCGTGGGGCGAGCCGCGGCGCGGGAACTTTTGCCGCCGCGGCTCGCTTCGTCCGTCCGGTTTTCAGGGCAGGGCGTCGAAGGCTCCCGGGGCGGCAATCGTACCCACGGCCTTGCGACCGCTCGGCGCTTCCTTGGCGCGCAGGCCTTCGGGCAGCACGTCTGGCGAAGCCTTGCGGCCGATCGCGGCGGCGGCTTCGACGCGGAAGCTTTCGGGAATGCCGAGTTCCGAACGGATGCGGTCGAAGTCGATTCCGGTCATGCCGTGGGCGTGGTAGCCCATCGCCGTGGCTTGCAGGGCCAGCTGCGCCCAGGCGGCGCCCGCGTCGAAGCTGTGGCTGTGCGATGGCCGCGCTTCGTCACCGCTGCCCATGTGTGTTTCCGAGAGGATGAAGACCAGCGCGCCGGCTTGCTTCGCCCAGCTGGCGTTGAACGGAATCAGCAGCGAAAGGAACACATCCCAGTGCGCATCGCCGTTCACGGCATAGAGAAAGCGCCAGGGCTGGTAATTGAAGGCCGATGGGGCGAGGCCGGCAGCCTCCAGGATCACGTCGAGGTCTTCCTGCGGCAGGGCGCTGCCATCGAAGGCGCGGGGCGACCAGCGGTCGATCAGCAGCGGAACAAGGCGGGGATTGGTGGTTCGGCTTTCCATGGTGGTGCCTTTCGGAGCGGGTTGCGTTGACGGGAGCGATCAAAAGCGTGGGCGGCCGGTAAGGCCGCCCGGATTCGTGATCTCAACGGCGGTCGAGTGCGAAGCGGCCGGCGCCGAACGCCACAACCTGCAACAGCCCCCCAGCCATCGCCACGTTCTTGAAGAAGTGGATGAACTGGTTCTGGTCCGCAAGGTGGTTGTGGAAGGCGAGCGCGGTTGCCAGGCTGAACAACGCCAGCACCGCCGCGACGAACCGGGTACGGAAGCCGGCCACAAGTGCCAGACCGCCGCCCAGTTCCACGATAACGGCGATGGCCAGGCCGACTTGCGGCAAGGGCAGGCCCGCGCTGGCGATATAGCCGATCGTTCCGGCGGGCGCGGCGACCTTGGACAGGCCGCTCAGCACGAAGATGGCGGCAAGGAGGATGCGACCGGCAAGAGCGGCGACATCGCTGGCGGAAGTGCCGGGGCGGGCGGTAGTGGTCTGAATGGTCATGGGATGGGATTCTTTCTGTTCGAAGGGGGGAAGGGGGCAGTCAGGCCGCGTCGACGAGGACGATCTCGCTGTCTTCGAGCGCGGTAATCTCGATGGTATCGATGCCGGTGATGGCCACGCCATCGCGGGCCTGTGCTTCTGCGTCGCCAATGCGGATGCGGCCGGTGGCCGGAACCAGATAGGCATGGCGGTCGGGATCGATTTCGTAACGCAGGCTGTGGCCTGCCGGCAACGTCGCGCCCAGTACGCGGGCATTGGCGTTGATGCGCAACGCGTCCTCGTCACCGGCGACGCCCGAAGCCAGCACGTCGAAGCGGCCGGTGCGGCTGTCGCGCGGGAAGGGCCGCGTGCCCCAGCTTGGCGCGTGGCCGCGCCGGTCGGGCATGATCCAGATCTGGAACAGCGTCGTTTCCTCGTCTTCCAGATTGTATTCGGCATGCTGGATGCCGGTGCCGGCGGACATGACCTGCACGTCTCCCGCCACGGTGCGGCCGGCGTTGCCCAGGTTGTCGCGGTGCGAGATCGCGCCGGTGCGGACATAGGTGACGATTTCCATGTCGCTGTGCGGATGCGGCGGGAAACCGCTCTGCGCCGCGATGGTATCGTCGTTCCACACGCGCAGGGCGCCCCACTGCACGCGCTGCGGGTCGTAATAGTCGGCGAACGAGAAATGGTGGTGCGCATCGAGCCAGCCGTGGTTGGCGGCGCCAAGCGAATGGAAGGGGCGAACTTCGATCACGGGATGTCTCCAAAAATCGCGTTGCAGCGAATGACCTTGGTATGGCCCTTGAAAGGCAATCTGAAAATTCCGATAAAATTGATGGGAATGTTCAGGAGTATCGAACGTGGACGTCGGCCAGCCAACCATCGACCAGATCCGCATCTTCCTCGCCGTGGTCGACGAAGGCAGTTTCAACGGCGCCGCGCGCAAGCTGGGCCGGGCCATCTCGGTCATCAGCTATGGCATCGCCAACCTGGAGGCGCAGTTCGGCGTCACCCTGTTTGAGCGCGAGGGTTCGCGCCGGCCGACGCTGACCGAAGCGGGCCGCGCGGTGCTGGCGACGGCACGGGCGGTGGCGGACGATATTGACGCGCTGATGGCCTCGGTGCGCGGCTATAACCAGGGGCTGGAGGCGGAACTGACGCTGGCGGTGGACGTGATGTATCCCACCGCGTGGCTGGCGCGGCTTTGCCGGCAGTTTCAGGCCTATTTCCCCACCGTGGACCTGCGCCTGCACGTGGAGGCGCTGGGCGCGGTCGCCGGAATGCTGCTGGAGGGGCGGGCGCATGTGGGCGTGACGGGGCCGGTGGTGATCGAGGACCCCGTGCTCGACCGGATGCGGATCGGCGAGGTGGAACTGCTGCCGGTGGCCGCGCCCTCGCACCCGCTGGCGCGGCTGGCGGACATTCCGCCGGGGGCCGGCCGGCAGCATCTGCAACTGGTCCTGACCGATCGTTCCAGCCTGACCGAAGGCCGCGATTTTTCGGTGCTGAGCGCGCGCACCTGGCGGCTGGGCGATCTCGGCGCCAAGCACGCCTTGCTGCTGGAAGGGATCGGCTGGGGCAACATGCCGCTGCATCTGGTGGAAAGCGACCTTGCCGCCGGGCGGCTGGTGCGGTTGCCGATGCAGGAAGCGCCCGGCGTGGCCTATCCGTTTAACGCGCAGTGGCGGCGGGATTGCCCGCCGGGGCCGGCGCGTTCCTGGCTGATCGAGGCGCTGAAAGCGGGGTGTGGTGGCGATCACGCCGGCCCCATCGTCATATAGCGCGCACAAATCCGCCTTTGAAATGAAAGGAAAACTGCACGATCGTGCAACACGGGCCGTCTAGCGGCGCATCTCGAGTCCAGGCCCATGAGGGGAAAAGAGATGCGCTATGTGACTGCCTTGTTCGTGACGACCGCCATGGCCGTCGCCGCTCCCGCCTTTGCTGCCGAAGCACCCGCTGGTGAAGCGCTGGCCGACGAAGCCGCGCCCGCCCCCGCCGATGCCTCCGCCGGCGCGGAAATCGTCGTGTTCGGTGCCGGCCAGACGCGGCAGGTCCAGGAAATCTCCAATGCCGATCTGACGCTGCTGGCGGCGGGCACCAGCCCGCTGAAGGCGATCGAGAAACTGCCGAGCGTCAATTTCCAGTCGGCCGATCCTTTTGGCAACTACGAATGGTCGACCCGCGTCACCATTCGCGGGTTCAACCAGAACCAGCTTGGCTTCACGCTGGATGGCATCCCGCTGGGCGACATGACCTATGGCAACGTCAACGGCCTGCACATCAGCCGCGCGATCACGTCCGAAAACATCGGCGTGACCCGCGTCTCGCAGGGGTCCGGCTCGATCGACACGCAATCGACCAACAACCTGGGCGGCACGCTGGAGTTCGAATCGATCGATCCCGCGCGCGTGCTGGGCGTGGACGGCAACGTGACCTACGGTTCCTCGAACACCGTGCGTGTTTTCGGCCGGGTCGGCGTGGGCACCGCCGATGGCCTGCGCGCCTTTGCTTCCGTGCAGTACCAGAACCTCGACAAGTGGAAGGGCGATGGGCAGCAGCGCACGCTGATGGCCAACGCCAAGGTTGTGGCGCCGCTGGGCGATGCCACGGTCGATGCCTATCTCAGCTATTCCGATCGCGCCGAGCAAGACTATCAGGATCTCTCGCTCGGAATGATCAAGCGGCTCGGGTACGACTGGGACAACTTCGGCCCGTCAAAGTACGCGCTGGCGGTGCAGGTGGCCGACATCGGCGCCAATCGCGGCGACAGCGGCACCACGCCGCTCAACCCCACCGCGGGCACCGTCTATCCCGCGCCGATCCAGTCGCTTGACGATGCCTATTACGATGCGTCCGGCCTGCGCCGCGACTGGCTAGGCGCGGTGGGCCTTACCGCCCCCGCCGGCGACAAGGTGACCTTCAAGTTCAAGACCTATTACCACCACAACTCCGGGCAGGGCACCTGGGGCACGCCCTATGTCAACAGCCCGACCGGCGTGCCGATGGCGGTGCGCACGACCGAATACACGATCGACCGCGCCGGCATGTTCGGCAGCGTGAACCTCGATCTCGGCGCGAACCAGGTGGCCATCGGCGCGTGGTACGAGAACAACAATTTCGAGCAGGCGCGGCGCTTCTACGCCTATGAAAGCCGCACCAATCCGGGCCGCAACCACCTGGATTTCATGCGCAACCCGTTCTTCACCCAGTGGGACATCAAGTACAACACCGCCACGGTGCAGTATTATGTCGAGGACCAGATCACGCTGGGCGACGCGCACATCAACCTGGGCTGGAAGGGCTTTCAGGTTAACAATAATGCCAACCCGCTGGTGCTGGGGGACCGGACGATCGGCCGCCTGTCCGCGCGCGACTGGTTCCAGCCGCACGTGGGCGTGAACTACAAGTTCGGACGGGGGCTGGAAGCCTTCGCCGGCTTCACCTCGGTGACGCGGGCCTTCGTCTCGTCGGCGACGACGGGGCCGTTCTCGTCCACCCAGGCCGGGTTCGACGCGATCAAGGGCAAGCTCAAGCCCGAACAGTCCGATACCTATGAAGGCGGGTTGCGCTACAACACCGGCGTGGTGAACGCGGTGCTGGCCGGCTACTACGTCGATTTCCGCAACCGCCTGCTGACCATTCCCACCTCGGTCGGCATCGTCGGCGCGGCCAACGCGCTGCAGAACGTGGGCAGCGTGCGCGCGGTGGGCATCGAGGCGGCGCTCGATGTCAAGCTGCCGATGGGCTTCGGCGCCTTCGCCTCCTACAGCTACAACGACACCACCTATCGCGACGACATCAAAGACGCGAACGGCAACTTCTTTGCGACCAAGGGCAAGACCGTGGTCGACGCGCCCAAGCATCTGCTGCGCGGCGAAATCTCGTACGACAGCGACGGGTTCTTCGGCCGCCTTTCGGCCAATTACATGTCGAAGCGCTATTTCACCTATCTCAACGACCAGGAGGTGCCCGCGCGCACGCTGATCGATGCCTCGCTGGGCTATCGCTTCAACGTGGGCTGGCGCAAGCCGGTGGAACTGCAGGTCAACGCCACCAACCTGTTCGACAAGCGCTATGTCGCCACGATCGGTTCGAACGGCTTCGGCTTCAGCGGCGATAACCAGACCCTGCTGGCCGGCGCGCCGCGGCAGGTCTTCGTGACGCTGAAGACCGCCTTCTGATACTTGCCACCATTTCGGAGCCGGGTATCGGCTCCGATCATAACAAATGCGGAGCGCCTTCCATCCTTCGGGATGGGGGGCGTTTTGTTTCAGGCGGTGGGCCGCAACGCCGCCGATCGTGCCGCAGGGAACGGGCGATTCGCGGAGTTTCATCCGCATCTTTCCCCTACGGGAAATGTATGGAAACGTTCTGAAATTCCTGGGTTTCGTCACAGGCCCGTCGCAATGCGCGAACATTTCCCGAGAGAATCGGCGGGACCGTAACAAAACTGCATTGGAACGCGTCTAGATGCGGCCTCGCCCGAGGACACAAGTCCTCACAAGTGAGGGAAACATGAACTTCCAGACCTGTCTGCGTGCCGGCCTGCTGGCCGGAACGGGAGCGCTTGCGCTTGCCGTCAGCCCCGCCTTCGCCGCTGAAGCCGCCGCGCCGGCCGCCGATGCCGCTTCGCCCGAAACCGACAGCACCGGCCTGACCGAAATCGTCGTCACCGCCACCAAGCGCGAGACGAACCTCCAGCAGACGCCGATCTCGATCTCGGTGATGGGCGCGGACGATCTCAAGAAGCGCCACGTCCAGAGCCTGATGGACCTTGCCGACGGCTCGGTTCCGTCGCTGCGCATCTCCACGTTCGAAGCGCGCCAGTCGGCGCTGACGATCGGTATTCGCGGCATCGTTCCCGACGACGCCAACCAGCCCGCGCGCGAACAGGGCGTCGGCGTCTATCTCGATGGTGTCTATCTCGGCCGCCAGCATGGCCTGAACGCTAGCCTCTATGACGTCGAGCGCGTCGAAGTTCTCAAGGGGCCGCAGGGCACCCTGTTCGGCCGGAACACCGAAGGCGGCGCGCTGTCGATGGTGCTCAAGGCGCCCACCGGCGAATTCGGTGGCCGCCTGCAGGCTGGCGTGGGCAACTACGGTTCGTACAACGCCCAGTTGCACCTCGATCTGCCCGAATACCACAATATCTCGATCAAGCTCGATGGTGTGCTTCAGCACCAGGATCCGACGATCAAGAACCCGCTGGCGGGCCAGGCCGGCTGGAACCAGTATCACCGCTACGGCGGCCGCATCGCAGCGCGCTGGAAGCCCACCAGCGATCTGACGATCGACCTCGCGTTCGACAAGTCGCGCGACGAGAACACGCCGTTCTACAGCCAGCTCGTGACGATCACGCCGTCCGCGCTCGCCAACATCCCCAAGGATGCCAACGGCACGCCGCTGATCCAGTACGGCTATGGCCGTGCCACCTCGGCCGATATCGGTGTGCCGCAGCAGCCGAGCATCGACATCACCAAGGGCTTCACCGGCCACATCAGCTACAAGGTGTCGCCAGGCCTCGAACTGCGCTCGATCACGGCGTGGCGCACGGTCAGCGACGAACAGTGGGACAACTCGGGCGGCGCGCACCGCACGCCGATTTGGGGGCCGAACGTCAACTTCAGCCGCTATTCGCTGGCCGGCTTGCAGCAGCGCCAGTTCAGCCAGGAACTCCAGGCGGTCGGTTCGGCCGGCAAGTTCGACTACGTGTTCGGCCTGTACTACTTCAACGAACGCGCCAGCGACTGGGCGCGCACGCCGAACACCAACAAGTGGAACGCGGCGCTCAACGGCTACACCATCAACGATCCGTCGACGTACCTCAGCGCCACGCTGGCCCGCGCCAGCACGGCCTATGCCAAGAGCTACGCCGCTTACGGCCAGGTGACCTACAACCCGTTCGATCCGCTGCACATCACCGTGGGCGGCCGTTACACCAAGGACGACAAGAACGGGCTGCTCTACACCGTCAACGGCGCGGCAACGAACTTCACGTTCGACCAGTCGAACAGCCGGTTCGATCCGCTGGTGGTGCTGGCCTACGAGGTCAACCCCGACATCAACGTGTACGCCAAGTACGCCACCGGCTATCGTGCCGGCGGCGCCAGCTCGCGCTCGCTGAACTACCGCTCGTTCGGCCCGGAATCGGTGAAGTCCTACGAAGTGGGCCTGAAGACCGAGTTCTTCGACCGCAAGGTGCGCTTCAACGTGGCCGGTTACATCATGGACCGCGACAACACGCAGGTGGACTTCAACTATTTCATCCTGCAGCAGAACGGCACCGTCCGGAACACGCTGGAAACCGTCAATGCGCTTGGCACCACCAAGATTCGCGGCGTTGAAGCGGACCTGACCGTGCGCCCGGTCGATGGGCTGTCGATGGGCCTGTCCTACGCCTACACCTACACCCACGTTCCGCCGGCGCGGAACACGGTGCAGGAAGCGCTGAACGCCACGCTCAATCCGCCGGTGACCACCCCGGTCTTCGAAACGGTCTATATCCTATACACGCCGAAGAACGCGCTGTCGGGCTCGATGGATTATGAACTGCCGGTCGGCGGCGCCGGTACCGAACTGCGCTTCCACGTCGATGGCAACTACAGCGATCCTGTCCACTCGTTCGCCGGCGAAAAGCTGATGACCGACAAGAGCTTCATCGTGAACGCCCGCCTGTCGCTGGCGGACATCCCGATGAGCGATGGCGGCCAGAAGCTGACCGTTTCGGCCTGGGCGCGCAACCTGTTCAACGAAGAACACATCTATCGTCGTTCGGGCGCCAACACCTCGCTGGGCGATTACGCGAACTACAACGCGCCGCGTACCTTCGGTATCGACGCGACGGTTCAGTTCTGACGCATGACGAACAAGGCCGGGGCGGGCTGCTGGCCTGCCCCGGTTTACTTCTGACCACCCTTTGCGGCGGCGGGCCTGTGCCTTGCCGCCGCTTTTTTGCACGTCAGAGCGCGCCGGACGGACCGGCGGTTGAGTGCGTGAAAAAGGTGGCTGCCGTTAGGCCGCGCGGCGGCGCGGGGTGACGAGGCGTTCGTAGGAGGCGAACAGCTCCGCGAAGTGATCGTCCATCGTGCGCGGCGGCGGGATGTCCGCGCGCGGACCGGCTTCGCCGCGTTCGCGCCGCGCGGCATAGTCGGCGATGGCGTCCGCCGCAGCGGAGGCGCTGGCCGAGGCATAGGTCCAGCCGCCGGAGGCACGGGCCTGGTCCGCCGCGCCGCCTTCGTCGGGCGCGATCAGCGGCAGGCCGCTGGCGCGCGCTTCGGCGGCGACCATGCAGAACGTTTCCGCCTCGCACCCGTGGACCAGCGCATCGGCGCTGGCCATCACGCGGGCCAGTTCGCCGCGATCGGTGATCGGTTCCAGGATGCGGATATGCGGATTGGCCGAAACGCGGCGCACGATCGCCTTGCGGTCCCGCCCCTGTCCCACCAGCACGAGGCCCACCGGATGGCGCGATCCGGCGGCCTCGACCGCCTCGACCAGCATGGGCCAGCGCTTTTCGGGCGCGAAGCGGCCGACGCCGAGCAGCAGCGTGGCGCTTTCGGGCAGCTCGCACATCGCGAGCAGGCGGCGGCGCAGGTCTTCATCGCGCAGGCGCGGCGAAAACACGCCCGGATCGACGCCCATCGGGTTGGTCACCACATGGCGCAACCCGCCTTCGACCAGCCGCACGGACAGGCCGGGGCTGGCGCTGACCACCATGTCGTATTTCCCGTCGAGCCGGCGCAGGTGCCGCCAGTAACGGTCGAACGCCCGGTCGATCGTGGGGCGCTTGGCCACGGGATCGAGCCAGCGATAGGCATAGGCCGACAGCGGATCGGCATGCATGATCAGCGCGCGCGGGGCATCGCCCGGCCAGTCCGCGATCGTGCTGGCGCTGCGCCAGGGGGATGAGGCTTCGACGAAATCGGGCGCCTCGCGATCGAGCGCGGCATAGAGCGCTTCGGTATCGTTGAAATAGCGGTAGTTGAAATCGAGCGGGAACAGCTGCGATTTCAGCCACACGATCCGCGCATTGGGGCCGCGCTGCTCGACATGATCGTGGGCTCCGGGCGCGATGACCACCACGTCATGGCCCAGCGCGGCGCCGGCCTTGAGCTTGCGGTCGATATAGGTCCGCACGCCGCCGCCCTTGGGAGCATAGAAGGCGCAGACGTCGACGAGCTTCATTTACGCCGCCTTTTCCTTGCGCACCGCGTCCAGCACCGTCAGCGCCAGGAACAGGATGACGTGCGTGGCCAGGATCAGCATCGAGACCATCGCGATCATCACCCCGATCTTGAGGTGTTCGCCCACCAGCAGGGTGGCGACGCCGGCGAAGGCGATGTCCTTGTTGGGGATCAGCGGCAGGCGCGAGATCAGCAGGCGCATCGTGGCCAGCAGCAGCCACGATCCCAGGCTCACGCCCGGCAGGATCAGGTGCCAGGCCAGCGCGGCGAAGCCGGTGTTGGCGATCACGCGCAGGCAGTGGACGACGAAGGTATAGACGAGTTCGTCGCGCGGCAGGCTGAGCAGCCCGTTGCGGAAGAACATGATGACCAGCGAGGTCAGCAGGACGATGCCGATCGACATCGCCATGAGGTTGCCGTCCTTGCCGAAGCCCAGCAGCCCGATCAGCGGCCAGGCCAGCGCCAGCATGGCCAGCGTGAGGATGTTGCCCGCCAGCGCCGAGAGGATGGCCACGTCCTTCACCGCGCCGAAGGGCGACCCTTCCATCTTCACATGCTTGCGCGCCCAGTCGTAGAAATAGACCTCGCCGACGTAACCCAGCAGCAGCTCGTTGCCGATCATCTTCTTGACCAGCGGGATGAAGCCCGCCGCCGGGATGTTCCACAGGCGGCGGAAGATCAGCCAGTCCGCGGCCGGCGCGGCGAAATAGCTGGCCGCAAGCACAAGCCACACCAGCGGCGAACGGGGAATGATCGACCAGATCATCGACCAGTTCAGTTCGCGCAGCTGCAGCAGGACCGCGGCCAGAATGGCCAGCGAGATGGCGGGGCCGAGCAGGGGACTCCACTTGCGCAATCCGGCGCCGGCGGCGATCGGATCGGGCAGGCTCATGCCGGGTGCGGAGACATCGGACGCGCTAGTCATCGCGAAAACCTTGAGAGAAACAGCATGGCCGCAATTCGGTGGCAGGCCCGTGGCAGGATCGTGCCGCGCCTAGGGCGGCGAACCTTGCGGCCGGATGAACGGTCCGCATCGGGCGTGGCAGGCGGCGCGTCACGCGGCCAGCGCCTTTGGCGCGGCGGTGATCGCATCGTAGCGGCTGGCCCGGTGCGTACGCAGGAAGCAGCGCAGCGTGCTGTCGATGCTGGCAAGCAGGGCCGGTACGCCGCAATCGCCGGGATGGACCGCGAGGCGCAGCGTCGGCAGCACGCGCGGCAAGGCGGTGCGCGCCAGCGCCGCGAAAGCGATCGAACTGGCGATGCGCGGGCGGCTGCGGCTGGCCCAGGTCACCACGGGGCCACGGGCGACGACCGCGCCGGTGGCCGGCTCCCACACCTTCATGTGATCTTCCGCCAGCGCGAAGCCCGCATCGCGCGCGGCCTCCAGCGCGCCATCGCCGTAAAGCCAGGCCGGCGCGATGAAGCCGGCGACCGGACGGCCGATCGCCTCTTCCACCAGCGCCCGCCCCCGCGTCATGCGCGCCAGGGCCTCGGCGCGGGACAGGCTCAGGAATTCGCCTTCACCAGCGGTCATGCGCTTCGCCTTGAAGCCCGCCACGCTGCCCTGGGGCGGCGTTTCGTCGATGTGCGACCAGCCATGCAGGAACATTTCCACGCCCGCATCGGCCCAGTCCCGCAAGCGGCGCTGGAATGCCTGCGCTTCGGCCAGCGGCGCGCCGTGCCAGTGATCGGGAATGACCAGCATGGCAAAGCGCGGTCCGCCCAGATGCGCGGCAAGCCGTTCGGCCAGTGCATCGACCTGCCGCTCGAAACGCGGCGAGACATCGTGGATCGACACGAGCAGACGGCGGGAGGAAGAGGAGCTTGCGGTCATCAACGGCGGTTTGGCGCTTGGTGTGATCTGGCGTCAGAAAAAGGCCTGCGGAGCGCAAGCCCATGCCCGATAGACGTCGCCGATCGTGTATTCCAGCAAGCGAAACATCCTTCCGGCTCGTGGCACCGCGAGTGTGCCATTATTGTGACGCCGGCGCCTGGCTCCAAGGACAGGCGGCTGGCCCGAAAGCCGGCCGTCTGTCCCGGGATTGCTGCGCACTTTGGCCCCTATCCGCTGAAGTTGGAATTTAAGGCCGATACCGCATCTAGCCGGCCGCTTCTTCCCGCGATGTGTCAGGGCAATTACAGATCGTTAATTCTCTGTCGCGCGGATCGGGCGCGCCAGATGCCAAGCCTGCGCTTGGGCCTGAAAAGAAATCATTCCATCGTCCGGCGATTGTCTACTTCATGAGTTGAGTTATCTTGAGGGCGTCGGGACGTATTCCGAGTCGACCGGCCGGCAATCCTTCAGGAGATGCAATCATGGCCACGCATACGCTGCTTTCGGGGCTGCCTTCCGGCGCCAACACCGATCGAGAACCCCTTGTGCTCACCGTTCCCGGGCTGAACAACAGCGGTCCTGGCCACTGGCAGACCATCTGGGAACAGGAATTCGACAATTGCCACCGGGTCGACCTTGGCCTGTGGGACGATCCGCATCGCAACACCTGGGTCAACAAGCTGAACCTGGTGATCCAGCGGGCCGACCGCCCCGTGGTGCTCGCCGCGCACAGTCTGGGCTGCCTGGCCGTGGCATGGTGGGCCGAATACGAACGGCCCGGACGCGATGGTCCGGTGGTGGGCGCGCTGCTGGTGGCTCCGCCCGACGTGGAGGAGCGCGCGCTGGATCGCCGGCTGACCCGGTTTGCGCCGTTCCCGCCTTCGGAACTTCCGTTCCCCTCGATCCTCGTCGCTAGCCGCAACGATCCCTATCTGCGCTTCGGCGCGGCGCGGCGACTGGCCACGACCTGGGGCAGCCGTTTCGCCGATGCGGGGCCGGCTGGCCACATCAACGCGGAATCCGACCTGGGCGAATGGACCTTCGGCCAGGTGCTGCTCTCGCAATTGCTGCCGGACGGGTTGCGTTCGGCGGGCACCGGCAAGCGGCCCCTGCCGCGCCTCGGCTCCATCGGCGATGGGCGCGCGCAGCGTCTGGCGGAGCGCTGATCCGCGGGCCATTGCCTGCACCACGGCCCGCGCGTTAAGCCCCGGCGATGGAAATGGCCGGCACAGCACGCGCGGGCGAGCGCAGGATCGATGGCGAGCGCCGCGCCGAAATCGGGCGCGAGCGCAAGGCGCGCACTCGCACGCGGATTCTCGCGGCCACGTTCGATCTGTTCGGGCGGCAGAACGGCCTGTTCACCCGCGTGGAGGAAATCTGCGACGCGGCGCGGATCACCCGGCCCACGTTCTATAACCATTTTGCCGGGATGGAGGATCTGCGCGAGGCGCTGTCCTGGGAAGTGACGCACGATTTCCTGGCGGCGGTGGTGCAGGCGATCGGTGCGCTGCCCGATGCCGCGCAGCGCACCGCCACCGCGATCCGGTACTACCTGCGGCGCGGCCAGCAGGATGCGCGGTGGGCCTGGTCGATCGTCAACATCAGCGCCTGCGGCATCATCTTCGGCGCGGAGACGCACCAGCAGGCCCAGCGCACGGTGGAGGAGGGCATGGCGTCCGGCGCCTTCCGCATCACCGATGCGCGCATTGGGCGAGATGTCGTGCTCGGTGCGACGCTTTCGGCGCTGGTAACATTGCTGCGCGAGGAGACGGGGGAGGATTATCCGGCCCAGATCGCCGAATCCGTGCTCGTGGGGCTGGGCATGGCTCGCGCAAAGGCGGCCGTGCTGGCGCGCTCGCCGCTCGCCGAACTCTGATCCGCGCTTTCGAGGCACTCGACCGCATTTCGCAGCGTGACACGCGCGGCGTTCGCAGCGCTTGACTCCCTACTCTCTTCACGTTCAAATTTTACATATAGTAAGATATGAAAAAGGGGCCGCATGGCTCCGGACGGGAGTTCTGGGATGCTTCGTGTGTACGGAGGCATGATCGTGCTGGCGCTGGCTGGCCCGGTCGCGGCGCAGCAACGGCTGGGAGAGGTGCAGGCGCCGCGCGCGCCCGAGCAGGTCTATGCGAAAGTGTGCGGGTACTGCCACGGTCGCAATGTCGGGCCGATCCTGCTGGGCCGTCACCTGCCCGCCGAAACCGTGAAATACGTGGCGCGGCATGGCCAGAACGGGATGCCCGCCTTCCGCCCCACCGAAGTGACGCCGGCGGAGCTTGACGCACTGGCGGCATGGATCGCGACGGCCCCCGCGCGCAAGGAGGAGCACGGACAATGAGCGGCTTTTCGATCGATCGCCGTGGTCTGCTCGGCACCGGGCTGGGGGCCTCGCTGGCGGCGGGCCTGGGTACGGGGGCGAGCGCGGCCAACCCCGCGCCGCTGGCGCCGGGGCGCACCAAGGCGGACTTCGCCGGCGCGATGAAGGCGTTCCGGGGCGTGGTCGGCGCGGAATGGGTGTTCGGCGACGAGGAGGCGGTGGCGCCCTGGTCGAAGACCTACATTCCCGATCCCGCGCACCAGTACAAGCCGGTGGGCGCGGTCTGCCCGCAATCGGTGGAGGAGGTGCAGGAGATCGTCCGCATCGCCAACACCTACAAGCAGCCGCTGTGGACGGTCTCGACCGGCAAGAACATGGGCTATGGCATGACCGCGCCGGCCACGCCGGGACAGGTCGTGCTCGATCTCAAGCGGATGAACCGCATCCTCGAAGTGGACGCCGACCTCGGCACCTGCCTGCTCGAACCGGGCGTCACCTACCAGCAGCTCAAGGACTACCTGGAGGAGAACAAAATCCCGCTGTGGATCGATGTGCCGACCGTCGGCCCGATTGCCTCGCCGGTGGGCAACACGCTTGATCGCGGGGTGGGCTACACGCCCTATGGCGAACACTTCATGTTCCAGTGCGGCATGGAAGTGTGCCTGCCCGATGGACGGCTGATGCGCACCGGCATGGGCAGCATCAAGGGCAGCACCGCCTGGCAGGCGTTCAAGTGGGGCTACGGGCCTTATCTCGATGGCCTGTTCACCCAGTCGAACTTCGGCATCGTCACCAAGATGGGCCTGTGGCTGATGCCCAAGCCGCCGGTCTATAAGCCCTTCATGGTGCGCCATGCCAACATGGAGGACGTGCCGAAGATCATCGAGGCGATGCGGCCGCTGCGCGTGTCGAACCTCGTCGCCAACTGCAACCTGATGATGAGCGCATCGTACCAGCTGGCCATGTTCAAGCGGCGCAACGAGATCGTGCCCGATGGCGCGCCGCTCGACGAAGCCTCGCTGAAAAAGGCGGCCACTGCCAATGGCCTGGGCATGTGGAACACCTATTTCGCGCTCTATGGCACCGAACAGACGGTGGCGGGGGTGGAGCCGATTATCCGGGCGACGCTGACGGCCAGTGGCGGCGAAGTGCTGACGGCGGCGGAGATGGAAGGCAACCCCTGGTTCCACCATCACCAGACGCTGATGCAGGGCGGCCTCAACCTAGACGAAGTGGGCCTGCTGCGCTGGCGTGGCGCAGGGGGCGGCCTTGCCTGGTTCGCGCCCGTGGCGGCGGCGCGCGGCGTGGAAGCGGAGCGGCAGACCGCGCTGGCAAAGGAAATCGTCGAGAAGCACGGCTTCGATTACACCGCTGCTTACGCGATCGGCTGGCGCGATCTGCACCACATCATCGCACTGCTGTTCGACAAGGCGGACCCGGCGCAGGAGCAGAAGGCCGACGCCTGCTATCGCGAACTGGTCACGCGCTTCGGCGCGCAGGGCTGGGCCAGCTATCGCACCGGGGTCAATTCGATGGACCTCGTGGCGCAGCAATACGGCGAGGTGAACCGCGATTTCAACCGCACGCTCAAGCGCGCCATCGATCCCAACGGCATCCTCTCACCGGGCAAATCGGGGATTCATCCCTGATTATCGGCGGGCGCGGCATCGGTAGGCAGGGCCAGCCGCGCCGCCCGGTCGATAGTCAGCGTGAAGGGCCGGGCCGGATCGTGCGAGGCATAGCGGAAGCCTTCGGTCCCGGGGGCTTCCCACAGCGCCGCATCCATCGGCCGGCCATCGAGCGATGACCACTGTCCCTCCTCGGGAAAGCGCGTGAACCAGCCCGCCCGCGCGGCGCGCCACGCGGCAAGGCCGGCCACCCAGTCTTCGAGCGCGCGGTCGCGGCCGGCCCAGTCGACCCAGCCGATCGCGTTGTCCTGCGCATAGGCGTTGTTGTTGCCCTGCTGCGTGCGGCCGAACTCGTCGCCGGCGGTGAGCATGATCGTGCCGGTCGAACCGAACAGCGTGCCCAGCAGCGCGCGCAGGTCCGCGGCGCGGCGGGCGAGCACGGCGGGATCGTCGGTCTGGCCTTCCACGCCGTTGTTCCACGAGAAGTTCTCGCCGTGGCCATCGCGGTTGTCCTCGCCGTTGGCCCAGTTGTGGCGGTGTTCGTAGGCTACGCTGTCGGCCAGCGTGAACCCGTCGTGCGCGGCGAGGAAGTTCACGCTGCGGCAGCTTTGCTTGCCGAACACGTCGGACGATCCGGCCACGCGCGTCGCCAGCACGCCCACGCCTTCGTCGCCGCGCCAGAAGCGCCGCACGTCGTCGCGATAGCGGTCGTTCCATTCGAGCCAGGTGTCGGGGAACCGGCCCAGCTGGTATCCGCCGGGGCCGATGTCCCACGGTTCGGCGATCATCACGCGGTCGGCCAGCAGCGGATCGGCGGCGATCTCGGCGAAGATCGGGGCGTCGGCGGCAAAGCCCGGGCTGCGCGCCATGATCGGGGCAAGATCGAAACGGAAGCCGTCCACGCCGGCATGGCGCACGAAATGGCGCAGCGTGTCGAGCGTCAGCCACCGCACCGCCGGGTTGCCGAAATCCAGCGTGTTGCCGCAGCCGGTGTCGTTGATCAGGCTGCCGTCGGGCGCGTGGGCATAGGCGGCGTTGTCCAGCCCGCGCAGCGAAAGGATGGGGCCGAACACGTCGCTTTCGCCGGTGTGGTTGAACACCAGATCGAGCAGCACGCCGATCCCTTCGGCATGCAGTGCGGTCACGGTATCGCGCAGTTCGGCCACGCCGCCGGGGCACAGGCCCGGATCGAGCGCCATCGGTGCCACGGGGTTGTAGCCCCAGGCGTTGCTCAGCCCCAGCGGCGGCAGGTGCCGCTCGTCGATCCACGCCACGATCGGCATCAGCTCCACCGCGCCGACGTGCAGCATCTTCAGATGGGCAAGCACGGCGGGATGGGCCAGCGCCGCCACCGTCCCGCGCAGCGCCTCGGGCACATCGGGTTGCAGCATGGTGAAGGCGCGCACGTTCACTTCGTAGATCAGCCCGCCGCGCGTGAAGTGCGGGGCTTCGTGGGCACAGACCGGAAGCGCGCCCGGAACGATCGCCTTGGGCACGAGCGCCGCGGTGTCCACGCCGAAGTGCGACAGGCGCGGATCGTAGGCGAAGCGGTGGTCCAGCTCCATCGCGTAAGGATCGACCAGCAGCTTGGCCAGATCGAACCACAGTCCGCGTTCGGGCGCCCACGGGCCTTCGGCGCGGTAGCCATAGCGCGCGCCGGCGAGATCGCCGGGCAGTTCCGCGACCCATGTATCGCCGAACCGCGCCATGGGTTCGCGGCGTTCGCCGGCCGCGTCGAACAGGCACAGCCACACCGCCTCCGCCAGCGGGGCGCGCACGGCGAAGCGCGTGGCGCCCGATCCGATGCTGACGCCCGCCGCCCCGCTCACGTCACCGCGCTCACGTCACCACGTCGGGCGCGGTCCGGCCGGTGTGGCGCACGATGCCGGCGACGGCGTCCGCCGCCGCGATCAGGTCGGCCAGCATGGCGGGGGTTTCGCGGTCCAGATCGCCGCCGGCGGGTTCGTAGCGTTCCAGATAGACGCGCAGCGTGGCGCCTTCGGTGCCGGTGCCGGACAGGCGGAACACGATGCGCGATCCACCTTCGAACAGCACGCGCAACCCCTGGTTGGCGCTGGTCGAGCCATCCACCGGATCGAGGTACGAGAAGCTGTCGGCCTGCGCGACGGTCAGCGAGCCGAAGCGCTGGCCCCGTAGCGCTGCCAGCTTGCCCTGCAGTTCCGCGATCAGCGCGTCGGCGGACTCGGTCGGCAGGGCTTCGTAATCGTGCCGCGCGTAGTAGTTGCGGCCATAGTGCGCCCAGTGTTCGCGTGCGAGCTGGTCCACGCTGATGCCGCGCACGGCCAGGATGTTGAGCCAGAGCAGCACCGCCCACAGCCCGTCCTTTTCGCGCACGTGGTCCGATCCGGTGCCCGCACTTTCCTCGCCGCAGATCGTCGCCATGCCGGCATCGAGCAGGTTGCCGAAGAACTTCCAGCCGGTGGGCGTTTCGAAGCAGGGCACGCCCAGCGCTGCCGCCACGCGGTCTGCCGCCGCGCTGGTGGGCATGGAGCGGGCGATGCCTTTCAGCCCAGCGCTGTAGCCCGGCGCCAGGTGCGCGTTGGCGGCCAGCATCGCCAGCGAATCCGATGGGGTGACGAAGCGCCCGCGCCCCACGATCAGGTTGCGATCGCCATCGCCGTCCGACGCTGCGCCGAAATCGGGCGCATCGGGCGCGAACATCTGGTCGAACAGCGCCTTGGCGTGGACCATGTTCGGATCGGGATGATGCCCGCCGAAATCGGGCAGCGGCGTGCCGTTGCGCACGGTGCCGGCGGGAAAGCCCAGCCGGTTTTCGAGGATTTCCACCGCATAGGGGCCGGTCACGGCGCTCATCGCGTCGAACGCCATGGTGAAGCCGCCAGCTACGGCCTGCCGGATCGCGCCGAAATCGAACAGCGTTTCCATGAGGTCGGCATAGTCGGCCACGGGATCGATGATCGACACGATCGTATCGGCGACCGCGCTGGAACCGCAGGTGTCGAGATCGACATCCTCGGCTTCCAAGGTCAGCCAGCGGTCGATTACCTGCGTGCGGGCATAGACGGCCTCGGTCACGCCTTCGGGCGCGGGCCCGCCGTTGGCGATGTTGTACTTGATCCCGAAATCCTCATCCGGACCGCCGGGGTTGTGGCTGGCCGAAAGGATCAGGCCGCCCGATGCCTCGTACTTGCGGATGACGTGGCTGGCGGCGGGGGTCGAAAGGATGCCGCCCTTGCCCACCAGCACCCGGCCATAGCCGTTGGCCGCGGCGATGCGGATCGCCTGCTGGATCACCGTGCGGTTGTGGTAGCGCCCGTCCCCGCCGATCACCAGCGTGGCGCCGGGCGCGGGCTGCACCACGTCGAACACCGCCTGGATGAAGTTTTCCGCATAGTTGGGCTGCGCGAAGACCTTCACCTTCTTTCGCAGGCCGGACGTTCCCGGCTTCTGTCCGGCATAGGGCGAACTCGGAACGGTAACGGTCATCGGTCCTCCGCGATCAGTTCGGAATAGAGGTCGGCATAGGCCTTGCCGCTGCGGCTCCACGAGAAATCCGCTTTCATGCCATTGCGTTGCAGGCTCTGCCACAGGTCCGGCTGGCGGTGCAGCGCGGCGGCGCGGCTGATCGCCTCGGTCAGCGCCTGCCAGTGGACGCCGGCGAACTGGACGCCTGTGGCGACGCCGGCATTGGTGGCGGCAAGGTTGGCGTCGATCACCGTGTCGGCCAGCCCGCCGGTGCGCGCCACCACCGGCACGCAGCCATAGGCGAGGCCATAGAGCTGGGTCAGGCCGCAAGGCTCGAAGCGGCTGGGCACGAGAATCGCATCTCCGCCCGCCTGCATCCGGTGCGACAGCGCCTCGTCATAGCCGATGCGCACGGCGACGCGGCCCGGATGGCGCGCGGCGGCGCTGTGGAAGCCGGTTTCCAGCGCCGCATCGCCTGACCCGAGCAGCGCAAGGCGTCCGCCGATCCCGACGAGATGGTCGATCGCTTCGAGCAGGACGTCCATGCCCTTCTGCCAGGTGAGCCGGCTGATCACCACGAACAGCGGGCCGTCGCCGGCTTCCAGCGCGAACTCCTGCTCCAGCGCGCGTTTGTTGGCGGCGCGTTTTGCCAGCGCGCGAGCACTGAAATTGGCCTTGAGCGCGGGATCGACCTGGGGGTTCCATTGCTCGGTATCGATTCCGTTGACGATGCCGCGCACCCGATCGCCCCGGCTGACGATCAGGCCTTCCAGCCCCATGCCGAATTCGGGCAGGCGGATTTCGCGGGCATAGGTGGGGCTGACGGTGGTGACGGCGCTGGCCGCTTCCATCCCGGCCTTCAGGAAGCCGACGCCACCGTGGTATTCGACGCCATCGACGGCCCATGCCTGCTGCGGCAGGCCGAGCAGAGGGAACAGGTCGCCCCCGAAATAGCCCTGGAACGCCATGTTGTGGATGGTCATCACCGAGGGCAGGGCCTTGCCGCCGAACGGCGCGAACCGCAGGTAGGCGAGCGTCATGCCCGCCTGCCAGTCGTGCGCGTGGACAAGGTCGAAGCCGTGCTTCTTCACCGCGCCGCCGGCGACGTCGGCCGCGGCGCGCCCGAACGCGGCATAGCGCCGCCAGTTGTCACCCCAATCGTAGCCGAAGGGATCGACATACGGGCCGCCTTCGCGCTGGAACAGGCGCGGCGCGTCCAGCACCAGCAGCGGATGATCGCCCAGCTTGCCGGCCAGCAACCGCGCCGGTTCTCCCAGCAGGGCATCCCAGGCGTGGACCGCCTTGGCCTTGCCCAGCGCCTTCAGCACGGCCGGATATCCGGGCAGCAGCGTGGTCGTCTCCACCCCGTGCGGGGCCAGCGCGCCGGGCAGCGCGCCGGCCACATCTGCCAGACCGCCGGTCTTCACCAGCGGCACGGCCTCGGAGGTGACGGAGAGGACGCGGATCGTCATGTCAGGCGCTCTATCATGTCCTTGGTGATCAGGCAGACGCCGTTGTCGGTGCGGCGAAAGCGGCGCGAGTCGAGTTCGGGATCCTCGCCGACGACCAGCCCTTCGGGAATACGCACGCCCGAATCGAGGATCACCCGGCTGAGCCGCGCACCGCGTCCGATGTTGCAATAGGGCAGGATCACCGCTTCCTCGCACGACGAGAAGCTGCCCATCTTCACGCCCGTGAACAGCAGGCTGCGCCGCGCCAGCGCGCCCGAGACGATGCAGTCCTGCGAGATCAGCGAGGAGATCGCCATGCCGCGCCGCCCTTCCTCGTCATGCACGAACTTGGCGGGTGCGGCGATGATCTGGTCGGTCCAGATCGGCCAGTCGCGATCGTACATGTTCAGCTTGGGCACGGTGTCGGTCAGGTCGAGATTGGCTTCGAAATAGGCGTCCAGCGTGCCCACGTCGCGCCAGTATTCCTCGATCTCCTCCGCCGCGCGGATGCAGCTGGCGGTGAAGCGGTGGGCCACCGCCTTCCCGTGCTTCACGATGTAGGGGATGATGTCGTTGCCGAAATCGCGCTGCGAATCCGGCGTTTCGGCATCGCGGCGCAACTGATCGAACAGGAACTTCGTCTCGAACACATAGATGCCCATGGAGGCGAGCGAGAAATCGGGGTTGCCGGGAATGCCGGGCGGGTCCTTCGGCTTTTCGACGAAGGCGGTGATCGCGTCATTTTCGTCCACCGCCATCACGCCGAAGCCGGTCGCATCCTTGCGCGGCACGACAAGACACCCGATCGTGACGTCCGCGCCCGAGTTGACGTGCTGGCGCAGCATCATCTCGTAGTCCATCTTGTAGATGTGGTCGCCCGCCAGGATGACCATGTACTTTGGCGCATGGGCCTGGATGATGTCGATGTTCTGGTAAACCGCATCGGCCGTGCCTTCGTACCACAGCATTTCCGAGATGCGCTGCGAAGCGGGCAGGATGTCGAAGCTTTCGTTGCGTTCCGGGCGCATGAAGTTCCACGCGCGCTGCATGTGGCGGATCAGCGAATGCGCCTTGTATTGCGTGGCCACGCCGATGCGGCGGATGCCCGAGTTGATCGCGTTGGACAGGGCGAAATCGATGATCCGGCTCATCCCGCCAAAATAGACCGCCGGCTTGGCGCGGTTGTCGGTCAATTCGCGAAGGCGGCTGCCGCGCCCCCCGGCCAGCACATAGGCCATCGCATCGCGCGCCAGCGGCTGCCCGTATGTTTCCCGTGCCATGTCCTCTGCCCCTTTCCGTTCAGCCTTCGTATTCGAAATAGAGTGTCGCCAGCGGCGGCAGCACCACTAGCGCCGCACCGTCCTGCGCGGTGATGTGGCCCATGTTGCCCCGGCCGCTGCCGCCATAGATCGCGGCATCGCTGTTTAGCACCTCGCGCCAGGCGCCATCGTGCGGCAGCGGCAGGCGGTAGTGATCGTGGACGGCGGGCGTCATGTTGCAGACCACGGCCACCGGCTTCTGCCCCGGCGCCTTGCGCAGCCACGCGAAGACCGAGGCGAGTGCATCGTCCACCACCAGCCAGGAAAAGCCTTCCGCCTCGCAATCGCGCGCGTGCATGGCCGGGATGGAGGTGTAGGCATGGTTGATGTCGCGCACCCAGCGGCGGACGCCCTCGTGCGCGGGCGCTTCCAGCAGCTCCCAGTCGAGCGACCGCGCCTCGCTCCATTCGCGGCGCTGGGCGAATTCCTGCCCCATGAACAGCAGCTTCTTGCCCGGATAGCCCCACATCAGCCCGTAGTAGGCGCGCAGCGAGGCGAACTTCTGCCAGTCGTCCCCGCTCATCTTGGTCAGCAGCGATCCCTTGCCGTGCACCACCTCGTCATGGCTCAGCGGCAGCACGAAGTTCTCGCTGAAGGCGTACATCAGGCCGAACGTAATCTCGTCGTGGTGGTAGCGCCGGTGGATGGGCTCGCGCGCCATGTACTTCAGCGTATCGTGCATGAAGCCCATGTTCCACTTGAACCCGAAGCCCAGGCTGGTGGCGCCGGGGCCGCCATCGCCCACCGGCAGCGTCACCCCCGGCCAGGCGGTCGATTCCTCGGCCACGGTCACGAAGCCGGGGTGGCTGCCATAGACCGCCTTGTTCATCTTCTGGAGGAAGGCCACCGCCTCCCAGTTCTCGCGCCCGCCCTGTTCGTTGGGAATCCATTCCCCGGCCTCGCGCGAATAATCGCGGTAGAGCATCGAGGCGACCGCATCCACGCGCAGCCCGTCGACATGGTACTGTTCGGCCCAGAACAGCGCGTTGTTGACCAGGAAGCTGGATACCTCGCGCCGCCCGAAGTTGTAGATCGCGGTGTTCCAGTCGGGGTGGAAACCCAGCCGGGGGTCTTCATGTTCGTACAGTGCGGTACCGTCGAACCGGGCAAGGCCGTGTTCGTCGGTGGGGAAATGCGCCGGCACCCAGTCGATCAGCACCGACACGCCCGCGCGGTGCGCGCCATCGACGAAGCGCGCGAAGCCGTCGGGGCCGCCGAAGCGGGCGGACGGCGCGTAGAGGCCGGTCGTCTGGTAGCCCCAGCTCGGGTCATAGGGGTGCTCGCTGACCGGCAGGAACTCGATATGGGTGAAGCCCATGTCGACGACATAAGGGATCAGCAGGTCGGCCAGTTCGTCCCAGGAATAGAAGCCTTCCTCGCAGGGTTTCTTCCACGATCCGGGATGGACCTCGTAGATCGCCATCGGTTCGCGCCGGGCATCGACCGAGGCCCAGTGCGCGCGGTGCGCGGCATCACCCCAGTCTGGCTTGGCCGGACGCGCGGTGAGCGAAGCCGTCTTCGGCCGCATTTCCGACGCGAAGGCGAAGGGGTCGGCCTTGAGCGGCTGGACGTCCCCGGTCGGGCCGACGATGCGGTACTTGTAGGCATGGCCCGGCCCCACATCGGGCACGAAGATCTCCCACACGCCAATGTCCGCGCGCTTGCGCATGGGATGGCGGCGGTGATCCCAGTCGTTGAAATCGCCGACCACCGCGACATGCCGCGCATTGGGCGCCCAGACCGCGAAATGCACGCCGGGCACGCCCTGGTGTTCGATGCAATGCGCGCCCATCTTGTCGAACAGGCGGAAATGGGTGCCTTCGTTGATCAGGAAATCGTCCAGTGGCCCCAGCACCGGGCCGAACGAGAACGCGTCGGTCACCCACCATTCGTGCGTGCCGGCCTTGCAGCGGTACTTGACCGGCTGCGCCTTGCCCGTCACCGCGCCTTCGAACAGGCCGCGCCCGTCCACGCGGTCGAGCGCGCCCAGCTTGCGGCCCTTCAGCGAACAGGCGGTTACCTCTTCCGCGCCGGGCAGGAAGGCGCGGGCGAACGCGCCTTCCGGGCCCTGGTGCACTCCCAGGAGCGAAAACGGATCGGCGTGCGTCCCGCTGAGCAGGGCTTCGATGGCGCGCGCCGATGGCTTCATGATGCTCCTCAGACTCCCCAGATCTCGCGAGCGTATTCGGCGATCGTCCGGTCGGACGAGAACCAGCCTACGTTGGCAATGTTGCGGATCGCCGCCGCCCGCCAGCCGGCCGGGTCTTCCCAGCGGCGATCCACCGCGCGCTGCGCGGCGGCGTAGCTGTCGAAATCGGCCGCGACCATGAACCAGTCGCTGTCGTAGATGCCGCCCATCAGGCCGGCGTAGCGCTCCGGATCGTCGGGCGAGAACACGCCGGTGGCGATGGCGGACACCGCCTGCTGCAATTCGCGCGAACCCTCGATCACTGCGCGGGGATTATACCCTTGCGCGCGCTTGGCCAGCACTTCCTCCGCCGTCAGGCCGAAGATCACGATATTGTCGTCGCCGACGCGATCCTTGATCTCGATGTTCGCGCCATCGAGCGTGCCGATGGTCAGCGCGCCGTTGAGCGCGAACTTCATGTTGCCGGTGCCCGATGCTTCCATGCCGGCGGTGGAAATCTGCTCCGAAAGGTCCGCCGCCGGGATCAGCCGCTCCGCCAGCGAGACGTTGTAGTTGGGCACGAACACGACCTTGAGCAGGCCGCCCACGGCCGGATCGGAGTTGACGCGGCGGGCGATGTCGTTGGCCAGTTTGATGATCAGCTTGGCGTTGTGATAGCTCGGCGCCGCCTTGCCGCCGAAGATCTTCACGCGCGGAACCCAGTCGCGTTCCGGATGGCTGCGGATTTCGTCGTAGAGCGCCACCGTCTCGATCAGGTTTAGCAACTGGCGCTTGTATTCGTGGATGCGCTTGATGTGGACGTCGAACAATGCGTCGGGATCGAGCCGGACGCCGGTGATCGTCTTGATGTGCGCGGCCAGCGCCACCTTGTTCGAGCGCTTCACTTCCGCGATGCGCTCGCCCAGCAGCTTGTCGTCCGCCAGCCCGTTCAGTTCGACCAGCTTTTCCGCGTCGTCGAGAAAGCCGTCGCCGATCGCGTCCTTCAGCACGGAGACGAGGCCGGGGTTGCATTGCTGCAGCCAGCGGCGCGGGGTGACGCCGTTGGTCTTGTTGTTGATGCGATCGGGATAGAGCGTGTGCAGGTCGGAAAAGACCGTGCTCTTCATCAGTTCGGTGTGCAGCGCGGCCACGCCGTTGACGCTGTGCGCGCCGCTGAAGGCAAGGTTCGCCATGCGCACGCGCCGTTCGCCGCCTTCGTCGATCAGGCTGATTGCGGAAATCGCGCCATCGTCCAGCCCGGCCTTGCGCGCTTCGCGCAGCACGCGCGAATTGATCGCATAGACGATCTGCATGTGGCGCGGCAGCAGCCGTTCGAACAGCGGCAGCGGCCAGGATTCGAGCGCTTCGGGCAGCAGCGTGTGGTTGGTGTAGCCGACCGTGCGCTTGGTGACGTCCCACGCCTCGTTGAATTCAAGGCCGTGTTCGTCGAGTAGCAGGCGCATGATTTCGGCGACGGCCACCGCCGGGTGCGTATCGTTGAGCTGGATCGCCGCCTTGTCGGGCAGGGTGCGCACATCGCCGTTGTATTGGGCGTGGCGCCGCACGATGTCCTGGATCGAGGCGGAGGTGAAGAAGAACTCCTGCCGCAACCGCAGTTCCTGCCCGGCGGCGGTGGAATCGGCGGGGTACAGCACGCGCACCAGCGCATCGGCGCGCGCTTCCTCTACGAGCGCGCCGACGTGGTCGCCGGCGTTGAACCGGTCCAGCCGGATCGGATCGAGCGCGGCGGCGGTCCACAGGCGCAGCGTGTTCACGCGCTTGCCCTTGTACCCGACCACGGGCGTATCGATGGCATAGGCTTCGACCTGTTCGGCGGGTTTCCACACCACGCCTTCGCCATTGTCGACGACCTCGCCGCCGAAGCCGATGCGGTACGAACTTTCGCGCCGGTCGAATTCCCAGGGGTTGCCGTGGCTCAGCCAGGTTTCGGGCAGTTCGACCTGCCAGCCATCGTCGATCCGCTGGCGGAACATGCCGTTCTTGTAGCGGATGCCATAGCCGTAGGCCGGTATGTCGAGGCTGGCGAGGCTTTCCATGAAGCACGCGGCCAGGCGGCCGAGGCCGCCGTTGCCCAGCGCGGCGTCCGGCTCCAGATCCTCCAGCGCGGCCAGGTCGAGCCCGTGTTCGCGCAGCGCCTTTTCCATGTCGCACGTCAGCCCCATGTTGGACAGCGCATCGCGCAGCAGGCGGCCGATCAGGAATTCCAGGCTGAGATAATAGACCCGCTTGCCGCTTTCAGCATAGGTCTTGCGGGTCGATTCCATCCAGCGGTCGATCACGTGGTCGCGCAGCGTCAGCACGGTGGCGGTGAACCAGTCGTGCGGCTTGGCGGCGCGTTCGTCCTTGCCAACGCGATGGCGCAGCACATCGATGATATGGGCGTCGATCTCGGCGGCCGTGGAAGTGATCTCGAGGCTCATGGAACAAGCTCCACCCTGAAGGCCCGGCCGACCGGCATGACGCAAACGTCCGTCCGACCGGGCATGTTATCCCGGCCTTTCGCTGACACCGGCCCCCCGACCGACTTGCGCCGGAGCACGCCCGTCCCGGATTGCCTCCGGTTTCCGGCGTGCCGCCCGGGGTGCCTCCCCTGCAGAAGGCTCTCCCGAATCGATGGGTATGACAGAGGACCGCCGTTCGACAAGGCGCGATAATGCTGCGGTGCAAAAAATTGAGCCATTGTGGCGCGTGCAAGACCGGGTCCGGCCGTGGCGCAGCGCTTCGCTTTCATGCCCCCACTCCCGTTCGGGCCGGCGGCCGCCGGCGCGGATCTTGTCGTCATGATCCCCCTACGCCGCCGCATGCGCTATGTCTGCCCATGCGGCGCGGGAAATACGTCTGCGCGCGTTCAGCGGATGTCGACGCGCAGCCCCGCCCAGACCGTGCGCGGCGTGCCAAGATCGATCGAACCGGCGGCGTTGCGCGTGACGATCTCGGCGTCGGTCAGGTTCTCCCCGCGCAGGATCAGGCTGAACGGCCCCGCCAGCGGCACGCGGACGAAGGCGTCCAGTGTCGTCGCGGCTTTCAGTGTGTCGGTCTGGAGATCGTCCTCGTATTGCGCGCCGACATGGCGCAGCGTCATCGCCAGCGTCCAGCGCGGGGCGGGCTGCCACGACAGCGTGCCGCTGGCGGCGATCTTCGGCGTCTGCGCGGGGCGCAGGCCGTTTAGCGCCAAGGCCGCGCCGCTGGCTTCGACCTTGGCGTCGGTGAGCGCCAGCGATCCGTCGAATGCGAACGGCCCCAGCTTGACCGACGTGCCCAGTTCCAGCCCGCGCGCGCGGATGGCGTCCACGTTCTGGCGCTGGCGGGTGTTGGCGGCGACCGTTACATTGGCGATGGCGTGCTCCACCCGGTCCTGGAAGGCGGTAAACGTGAAGGTCACGGCCGGAATCGGGTTGAAATCAAAGCCGGCCTGATAGCCGACCAGCCGTTCGTTGCGCAGGCCGGGGTTGGCCTGTGTCACGATGGGAAACACGGTGAAGGTGCGGTAGAGTTCGTTCAGCGTCGGCTGGCGCAGCCCGGTGTAGGCGGCCGCGCGCAGGGCAAGGCCATGGCCCGCATGGATCACCGCGCCGCCCCGGAAACTGCCGGTCCATCCCGCGCGGTCGGCATACGTCGCAGTGCCGGTGACCACGCCGGCCGCGTTGCTGGTGACGAGATGCCCGTCGGCAATGGTCCAGCGGTCCGCCCGTGCCCCGGCGGTGAGGATCACCGGGCCAAGCGTCCAATCGTCTTCGGCGAAAAAGCCGACATCGCTGTTGCGCCCGCCCGCGCGGCGGCGCGCGGTGACCGCGCCGGTCGTGGCGTTATAAGCATCCTCGATCCCTTCGCCCGATGCCACGCGCCAGTCCGTGCCCAGCCGCAGCACGTGCGCGCCGCCGACCGGCGGGCGCAGCTCGGCCTTGCCGCCCCATCCGGTTGTGGGGGTGCGGCGCTGGTCCAGCGTCTTGCGATAGCTGGTGGAGCTGATGGCGATATTGTTGAAATCGCGCGCCTGGATGTAGGTCAGCACGTCGAACTGCCAGCGCCCCCGGCCGATCAGGCGCAGGCTGGCGTCCTGCCCGCTCGATCCCGTGTCCGCCCCGGCGAAGCGCAGCGTGCGGTTGTCCTCGAACGCCAGCAGGCGCACTTGCAGCTCGGTTTGGGCACCGATCGGCGCGACGCCGCGGATGCCGGCCGACCAGCTTTCGTACCGCGCCCGCACGCTCGCCGGTACGCGCTGCGCGACCGGCGTGGTCCAGAAACCCTGGCCGCGATCCCAGCGCCCGCTGACGACGGCGAAGCCCTGACCCAGCTTCGGCGCGAAGGTGCCCGAGGTTTCGGTCTCGCCGCGATCGTTGGCGAGCGCGCTGGCGCTGACAAGGCCCAGTTGATCGGCATTCGCGCTGCTCAGTTCGATCGTTCCGGCCACGGCGCCGGCACCGAACGCGCCCGCGCCGCCACCGCGCGTGACGCGCGCCGATGCCAGCCGTTCGGGCGCGATGGCGCTCAACGGGATATAGCCGAAGAACGGGTCCGCCATGGGCACGCCGTCGAGCAGGACGAGCGTGCGGCTGGTGGCGTTGCCGCCGAGCGCGCGCAGCGTGACCCCTTGCGACGAGGGGTTGGACGAGCGGCTGTCGGAGCGGCGGAACTGCTGGAAGCCCGCGGCCGAGGACAGCGCGTCCTCGATCCGGCCCGATGCCGCGAGCAGCAGCTTCTCGCGGTCGATCTGCTGGACGTCGTAGGCCGCGGTGGCGGGTGCATCGATCAGTCCGCGACCGGTGACGACGATCGCCTGCGCCGGACCTTGCGACGCATCGGCGGGTGCCTCCTGCGCCTGAGCGATGGTTGGCAGGAGTGCGGCAAGCGGCAAGGCAAGGGCAGGGCGGGCAAACGGCCGCATGGGCGAACTCAACTCCTCTTGGTTCCGGGAACCGGCCGGACGAAGACCTCCCGGGGCACCGGGAAAGGCGCGTCGGCACGCCTAGCCGAATGCGGGCGTTTCGCCAGCCGTATTCGCGCTGCGGACGGCATTTTGCGGGCGCCTGCGGCCCGCTCTGGCATGGTGCGGTGCGGAAACTTCCACTCACTAGGGCGAGTCGCGGCGGTTGAGCATTCGGCAAATGACGTATGTTGAATGCTCTCTCTCATAATACTCTTTTGCCAGATCGTAACACTGTGCGAGGAAATATGTCCGCTCAAAGGTTAACCCATGTCGAGCCCGATGTCGTTGCTCGGATGGCGTCGGTGATCCACTGCCAGAAGCCGGAAGTGATCCAGGCGAACTTCGGAATCGGCCTGAATACGTGGGTTAAGCTGCGGGAAGGAAAGGCGATTCGCCATTCCGTCGCGATCCGGCTGCTCCAGCGCCTGCAGCGTGATCATCTGATCTGAACCTCCGCGCGATCGGGCATTTTTGTGCCCGTTCCCGATTTCGTACAATCGTCCTGAATCTGTTCGGGAGGGGTTGAGTTCATCGCGTTTGCGATGCACAATCCAAAATGGCGCAACACACAATGCCCGGCGCCTGGGGTCGATAAAGTACAATGTCCGATGCGTTGGGGAGGGGGCCGGCGCATAATGCCGTGTCCCCTGACAGATCAGGAACTGCCATACCGCCGTTCAGGGTGAGGGACCTTTGAACGCGATGCCGCATCGCCTGCCGTCCGGAGCTGACGCTGCTTGGCGTGGCCCGCGGTCACGCGCGGGCGCTTGGCCATTCCTGCAGGGCGGACACTTCCCCGCACCCCGCGCTGTGGCGCTTGCGATTTGCGCGCTGGCTGCGGTCGCGCTCATCGTCGGGGCAGAGCTTTCCGATAGCGGATCGACGCTGTTTCACGCTCTCGCGGCGCTGGCCGTGCTGTGCCTTGCCGGAATTGCGGTCCTGGGTTGGCGCGGCGGCAGGGTTTCGGCGCCCGTCAACAGCCCGGTCGACGCCGTTCCGGACCTGGTGGATCTACTGCGCGACAAGGAAGCCGCCGAGGCGGCCAATGCAGCCAAGAGCCGCTATCTGGCCAATGTCAGCCATGAAATCCGCTCTCCGCTGAACGCGATCTACGGCTACGCCCAGCTCGTGGAACATGAAGCGGGGGTCGATCCGCAGGAGGCCGCCCGCGTCATCCGGCGCAGCGCCGAACACCTCACCAATCTCGTCGAAGGGCTGCTCGACATCTCGCTGGTCGAAAACGGCGTGTTGCGGGTGAACAGCGAAGTGGTGCGGCTGCCGGCGCTGATCGACCAGATCGTCTCGATGTTCCGGCCGTCGGCGGCGGTGAAGGGCCTGGCTTTCCGCTGCGAACTGCCCGAACGGCTGCCCGAATTCGTGCGGGCCGACCAGAAGCGCCTGCGGCAGGTGCTCATCAACCTGCTGTCGAACGCGATCAAGTTCACCGAGACCGGGACCGTGACCTTGCGCGTGGCGTGGTCCGGGCAGACCGCGGTGTTCGAGGTGATCGATACCGGGCCGGGCATCGCCGAGGCGGACCGCGAGCGCATCTTCACGCGCTACGAGCGCGTCGGCGAGACCGGCCGGCCGCAGGATGGCGCGGGTCTCGGCCTGCCGATCACCCGCGCGATTCTCCAGATACTCGGCGGGACGCTGGAGCTCGAGAGCACGCCGGGGCAGGGATCGTGCTTCCGCGTGCGGCTGATGCTGGGGCATGTCGCCGGCTATCGCGAAACCTCCGCAGCGGCGCGGCGGGTGATCGGCTACGAGGGCCGCCGCCGTTCGGTGCTGGTGACCGATGACGATCCGGAACAGCGCGCATTGATGCGGCGGGTTCTCGAAGGCATCGGCTTCGAGGTGACGCTGGCCCCCGACGGGGCCACAGCGCTGGCGCTGAGCGATGCGCGCGCGTTCGATCTCGTTCTGCTCGATGTGTCCATGCCCGGCCTGTCCGGGTGGGATGTCGCGGCGCGTCTGCGGCGCACGCAGGATCACGCGATGGGCGTCATCATGCTCTCGGCCAACGCCCATGAACGCCACGGGCCTGACACCGGCGCGCGCGACCACGACCTGTTTCTGGTGAAGCCGATCGAGTTCGGGGCGCTGGTCGATGCGATCGGCGCGCGCCTGAAGCTGGAGTGGATATACGAGGGGGATGCCCCGGCGGAGGTGGGCGGCTCTCCCGCGCTGCCGCTGTCGGAAGCGGCGCGCGAACATGTTGAAAAGTTGCGCGAACTGCTGCGGATCGGGCATGTAAGGGGCATGGAAGCCGAAATTAGGAAGCTTGAGGCGGCTCAGCCGGACGCGCGCGAACTGGTCGAGGCGCTGTACAACTGTCTGGATCGGTTCGACTTGTCGGGTCTCGCCAAGACCCTTGAGGGCCTCTGACATGGATCAGCGGCCGATTCGTCGTGACACCGTGCTCGTCGTCGATGACGAAGCGGATTCGCTGCGCCTGCTGACCGATACGCTGGAAGCGGGCGGCATTACCGTGTTGGTGGCGACATCCGGCGCGGCGGCGCTCGACCTGCTGGGCCACGTTGTGCCCGATCTGGTGCTGATGGACGCGGTGATGCCCGGCATGGATGGTTTCGAGACCACCGCGCGTATCAAGGCCAATCCCGAAACGGCGCATGTGCCCGTGATCTTCATGACCGGCCTGACCGAGAGCGAGCATGTGATCGAAGGGTTCGAGGTGGGCGGCGTGGACTATGTCCGCAAGCCGGTGAACGTGCACGAACTGCTGGCGCGCGTGCGCGTCCACATGGGCCACGCGCGCGCGGTCCAGGCCAGCACGACCGGACTGGATGCCACCGGCCGCCTGATGATGGCCACCGACACGCGCGGCTTCCTGCTGTGGTGCACGCCCATGGCGGAACAGGCGATCAACCGGGTCGAACCCGGCTGGAGCAAGGAGGACGCGCAACTGCCCGTTGCCCTGCGCAGCACGGTGGAGCGGCTGCTGACGCGCAAGGATGCGCGCGGCGCGTCGGTCCGCTTGGAGCAGGGTGACAGCGCGCTGGAACTGGTGCTGGTGGCCCAGTACCGCGAAAACGAGGTGCTGATCCGCCTGAACGAGCTGAACCCGCAGGTGGATGTCGCGCGGTTGCAGGCGCGGCTCGGGCTCACCGATCGCGAGGCGGAAGTGCTGCTGTGGATCAGCTATGGCAAGTCCAACAACGTCATCAGCGACGTGCTGTCGATCAGCCCGCGCACGGTGCAGAAGCACCTGGAGCGCATCTACGAGAAGCTGGGCGTGGAAACGCGCGCGGCGGCGGCGGCGATCGCGATCAAGAGCATCGGCCAGTAGCCGGAGGCCGGCCCTTGCCCCGGCTCTGAAGACGATTATGTAGCTTGCAAATTCTTACTCTACGAGTTCGTCATTGCGAGCGTAGCGAAGCAATCCAGAGCGGCTTGAGCGTGACTCTGGATTGCTTCGTCGACTGCGTCGCCTCGCAATGATGATGGTGAGTTTGCAAAAAAGCATAAACGCCTTTTTGAAACAGCGCCGGATCGCAAGGGAAAAACACGATCGCGATCCGGCCCTGCCTTGCCCGTCGGCCTGTCGGGACCCAGGGTAGTCCGGCGGCAGTCCAGCGGGTGATCCCCGCGTCCGGCAGGCCTGGCTTGGTGATCGCGCCGGATCATGCGCCAGTCCGCGAGACCTGAAAGCGGCGGCCCGCCCAAGGGGCGGCGGCGCTTTCCACAACACCAATTCCTGCGAACGCTCTTATGCTTATCGATCGCGCCCGGTATCGAACCAGCCGCGACGGCAACCCTGTGCGGGATAGGCAACCAAGCTATGCAGCGATGTCCCGATCGACAAGGGGAGCGTGCAAAAATCCGTCATAGCCGGTTTCCGCCAGCCTTGCCCGCGCAACGACGCTCGTCCATCAGGGGCGCGGGAGAAGCGCGCTATGATGACCATGCAGGCCCTTGAGGTATCCACGCTGACGCCTGATCTGACCGGCCTCGGCCTCGTCGCCAGGCCGGTTCCCGAACCGGGCGACGGACAGGTGCTGGTCCGGATCGAAGCGGCCGCGCTGGGCTTTCCCGACCTGCTGATGACGCGCGGCGGCTATCAGGCGAAACCGCCGCTGCCGTTCGTGCCGGGCATGGAAGCGGCGGGGACGGTGGTGGCCGCGGGCGCTGGCGCGGAATGGGAGAAGGGCGCGCGGGTCATCGTCGGCGGTTTGACCGGGGGTTGCGCGCAATTCGGCGTCCACGCCACTGATGCGATCGTGCCGATGCCCGATGCGCTCTCGTTCCCTGAAGCGGCGGCGTTGCGGGCGGCGTATCTGACGGCCTGGGTCGCCCTGGTGCGGTGCGGAGCGGCGCAGCCGGGACAGTGGGTGCTGATCCACGGCGCGGCCGGCGGGGTGGGGCTGGCCGCGGTCGATCTGGCGCGAGCGCTAGGGTTGCGCGTGATCGCTGTCGCCTCCAGCGAGGACAAGCGCCGGCGCATTGCGGACCTCTATGCGCCGGAGCATGTGCTGGCCGGCCCGGCGGGCTTCCGCGAGGCGGTGCTCGACATCACCGGCGGCCGCGGCGCCGACCTTGTCTATGATCCGGTCGGGGGCGATGCGTTCGACGAATCGACGCGCTGCATCGCGTTCGGCGGACGCCTGCTGGTGGTCGGTTTCGCCAGTGGGCGGATTCCGGACATTCGCGCCAATATCCCGCTGATCAAGGGCTTCTCCGTGGTGGGCGTGCGCGCCGGGGAGTTCGGACGCCGCTTTCCCGATCTTGGTCGGGAGAACGTGGCGGCCATCGTCAGGCTGGCCGGAGAAGGACGCATTCGCCCGCATGTTCACGCGGCGCTGCCGCTGTCGCACTGGCGCGAGGCCTTCGAGGCGATGGAAAACCGCACGGTCATCGGACGCACCGTGCTGTTGCCGCACGCGGATTGATTCCGCGAAACGGGAACGGGCGCAAAAAAAGGGCCGCTCCGTTGCCGGGCGGCCCTGAATAGTTTGGGAGAGGATGCCTGAAAGGCCCGCCCTATGTGCGTTTCAGACCGTTTCAGCGCAAGTGCGAAAGTTAACGGAACGATTGCGTTTTATGCACTTACTGGCGCCGAAGTGCAGGTTTCTTGCGCTCCCGCTGTGTGAAAAATGCGTTAAAACATGGCGTTCATTCGTATGCGCAAGGTTTGGCTCGCGCGGTCCGATGCAGTGGGCGCAATTCTGAAACGGAACAGGACGCGGCTGTTTGCGCGCGGTTTCGCACCTGCAGGCAGGGCATGCGGGGAGGCATTGCCATGCCCCGACTCAATTGCTATGAAATATAACATATTGGGAGAGTCGCTCATGATCTTCGAACGTTTGAACCCCCTGACGGGCGCGGTCGCCTCCTCGGCGGAAGCCATGAAAGCCGGTGATATTCCCGCCATAGCGGCGAAGGCCGGCGCGGCTTTCCCGGCATGGGCGGCGATGGGGCCGAACGCCCGGCGCGCGGTGCTGATGAAAGCCGCCGCCGCGCTCGAGGCGCGCAAGGACGCCTTTGTCGAGGCGATGATGGGCGAGATCGGCGCCACCGCCGGCTGGGCCATGTTCAACCTGGGCCTTGCCGCCAGCATGGTGCGCGAGGCGGCGGCGCTGACCACGCAGATCGCCGGCGAGGTGATTCCATCGGACAAGCCCGGCTGCCTGTCGATGGCGTTGCGCGAACCGGTGGGCGTGATCCTGGGCATCGCGCCGTGGAACGCGCCCATCATCCTGGGTGTGCGCGCCATCGCCGTGCCGCTCGCGTGCGGTAACGCGGTGATCCTCAAGGCCAGCGAGACCTGCCCGCGCACGCACGCGCTGATTATCGAGGCTTTTGCCGAGGCCGGGTTCCCCGATGGCGTGGTCAACGTGGTGACCAACTCGCCGGCGGATGCGGCCGAGGTGGTGGGCGCGCTGATCGATGCGCCGGAAGTGAAGCGCATCAACTTCACCGGTTCCACCGCAGTCGGCAAGATCATCGCCAAGCGTGCGGCCGAGCATCTCAAGCCCTGCCTGCTCGAACTGGGCGGCAAGGCCCCGTTGCTGGTGTTGGAAGACGCCGATCTGGACGAGGCGGTAAAGGCGGCGGCGTTCGGCGCGTTCATGAACCAGGGCCAGATCTGCATGTCGACGGAGCGGATCATCGTGGTCGATGCCGTGGCGGACGAATTCGCGCGCCGCTTCCGCGATAAGGTCGCCGCCATGCCGGTGGGCGATCCGCGCCAGGGCACCACGCCGCTGGGCGCGGTGGTCGATGCCAAGACCGTCGCGCATTGCCGCGCGCTGATCGCCGACGCCTTGGCGCAGGGCGCGGAACTGCTCGTGGGCGGGGAAACCGAACAGGGCGTGCTGATGCCGGCGCATGTGGTCGACGGCGTGACGCAGGGCATGAAGCTGTTCCGCGATGAAAGCTTCGGGCCGGTGGTCGGCGTCATCCACGCGCGCGATACCGAACATGCGATCGAACTGGCGAACGACAGCGAGTATGGCCTGTCCGCCGCCGTCTTCACCAGGGACATCGCCAAGGGCCTGTCCGTCGCCCGCCGCATCCATTCGGGCATCTGCCACGTCAATGGCCCGACGGTTCACGACGAGGCGCAGATGCCCTTCGGCGGCGTTGGCGCATCGGGCTACGGCCGCTTCGGCGGCAAGGCCGGCATCGACAGCTTCACGGAACTGCGCTGGATCACGGTCGAGACCCAGCCGGGGCATTTCCCGATCTGATTTCCCGAACATACTTCCGAACATTTCCATCGAAAGGACACGAAAATGGCTGACCAGCCCGCCGTCGAGCGCGCCGAAGAAGATACCGTCGCCTTCACCGTCGAGAACGGCATTGCCTGGGTGAAGTTCAACCGCCCGGAAAAGCGCAATTGCATGAGCCCGAAGCTCAACCGCCAGATGGGCCGCGTGATCGCCGATCTGGAATTCCGCGATGACGTGAAGGTGCTGGTGCTGACCGGCGAGGGCGAGGCCTGGTCGGCGGGCATGGACCTCAAGGAATACTTCCGCGAAACCGAGGCGCAGGGCCTCTGGGCGATCCGCAAGTCGCAGCGCGAAGCCTATTCGTGGTGGGAACGCCTGCGCTGGTATGAAAAGCCGACGATCGCGATGATCAACGGCTGGTGCTTTGGCGGTGGCTATGGCCCGCTGTTCGCCTGCGACATCGCCGTCGCTGCGGAAGACGCGCAGTTTGGTCTTTCGGAAATCAACTGGGGCATCCTGCCGGGCGGCGGCGCGTCGAAGGTCGCGGCCGATCTCATGCCGCTGCGCAAGGCGATGTACCACGCGATGATGGGCGAGAACCTGACCGGCAAGCAGGCCGCCGAACAGGGCCTGGTGACCGAGGCCGTGCCCGCCGACAAGCTCCACGCGCGCGTGCTCGAAATCGCCGAAGCGCTGTGCAAGAAGGACGGCCATGCCCTACGCGCGACCAAGTGGGCGGTGCGCCGCATGGTCGAGATGACTTACGACAATGCCGAGGACTACCTGATCCGCGCGCAGGAAGCGCTGCACAATTTCGGCGGCGTGGAAGCGCGCAAGGAAGCGACCCGTCAGTTCCTGGACGAAAAGAGCTTCAAGCCCGGCCTCGGCACGTTCGACGCGAGCAAGGTCAAGCGCTGATCCGCTTTCCAGCGGAAGCGATGGACGCCCCGGCCGTTTTCGCGGCCGGGGCGTCCTGCGTTTTGGGCGCAAGAAAAATTGTTGCTTCTGCAACCGGTTGAAGCCAGCGTGAGCGCCCGAAGGAGTCGCTTGTTCATGTCCATGATCCGTACCGCTCTCGTTTCCGCGTCCGCCGTGATCGCGCTGTCCGCGGCTTCGGTTTCCACCTCTGCCAAGGAGGCGACGCATCCGCAGGCCGAAGCGCAGGCGCTTGACCTGTCAATGAAGTCCATCGCGATCCGTTCGGTGCGCGGCGAGGGCAACAAGACCATAGAGGTTGCGCGGCTTTACAAGGACACGCTGGTCAAGGCGGGCTGGGGGGACGGCGATATCGAGATCACGCCGGTCGACGACACCGCCTACCTGATCGCCACCTGGAAGGGCAGTGATCCCGCGCTCAAGCCGCTGGTCATTTCCGGGCACATGGACGTGGTCGAGGCCAAGCGCGCCGACTGGGTGCGCGATCCGTTCGCGCCGGTGGTGGAAGACGGCATCCTCTATGGCCGTGGCGCCAGCGACATGAAGTTCAGCGGCGCGCTGGCGCTGGCCTCGCTGATCGAGCTGCGGCGCGAAGGCTACAAGCCCAGGCGCACGATCATCATCGAATTCTCGGGCGACGAGGAAACGACGATGAAGACCAGTGGCATCATCGCCGAACGGCTCAAGGATGCCGAACTGGTGCTCAACATCGACGGCGGCGGCGGCCTGCTCGACGAGGCGAGCGGCAAGCCGCTGCTGTGGACCTGGGATGGCGCCGAAAAGACCTATGGCGATTTCAAGCTTGAGGTGACCAACCCCGGCGGCCACAGTTCGGCCCCGCGCGCCGAAAACGCGATCGTCCAGCTGGCGACCGCGCTGGAGCGGATCGGCGCCTACCATTTCACGCCGGAACTCAACCCGCTGACCAAGGCCTTCTTCGAAAGCGCGGCAAAGTTTCAAAACGATCCGACGATCGCCGCCGCGATGCGCGCCTTCGCCGCCAACCCCAAGGATGAAGCCGCCATCGCCACGCTGCGCGCCAACCCGGCGACCGTGGGCATGATCGGCACGACCTGCGTGCCCACGATGGTCAACGGCGGTCACGCGCTGAACGCCCTGCCGCAGCGCGCCACCGCCAACATCAACTGCCGCATCTTCCCCGGACATCCGCTGCCCGAGATCATGGCGGAACTGGAGAAGGTCGCCGCTTCGCCCGCCGTCAAGTTTTCCGACGTGACCGAAGGCTCGGTGGCCACCCCGGCATCGCCGATGCGGCCCGATTTCACCGCGGCGGTGGAGAAGGCGATGGCGAAGGTCTATCCGGGCGTGGCGGTGTTCCCCTCGCAATCGTCGGGTGCATCGGATTCGATGTGGTTCCGCCATGTCGGCGTGCCCAGCTATGGTGCCAGCCCGGTGTTCGGGAAGGTGTCCGAGGAGTTTTCGCACGGGCTCAACGAGCGCATCCGGCTCAGCAATATCCGCCCTGGCGTGACGTATTACCTGAGCGTGCTGACCGACCTGAGCAAGTAAGCCAGCGCTTTCGGCCTCAGCCGGGCCGGGCCGGCACGATCGTATCGAGGAAGCGGCGGGCGATTCCGCTCGCTTCCTCCACCGCAAAGCAGCCAGGCGACAGGCACAGTTCGAGCCACAGGCCGTCGACCAGCGCCGTGACTGCGATGGCGGCGCGGCGCAGTTCGCTGGCGGGAACGCCGCAGCCGGCCAGCAGGCCTTCCAGCCGCTCCCGAAAACCGGCGTACTGTTCGTCGTGCTGGCGCGCGATGTCGGGCCGCGCGGTGACAAGGCCCCAGAAGGCCACCCAGGTCGCCAGCAAGTGCCGGTCGGCGATGTCCGGCGCGAAGCTGGCGGTGACGAATGCGTCGAGCCGGTCGCGCGCATCCGGTCCGGCCTCGCCAACCGCCTTGTCGAGCGCGCCTGTCACCATGCCGTCGACATGGGCATACGCCGCCGCGACCAGAGCATCCACGCCATCGAAGTAGTGGTTGACGAGCCCGGGCGAGACGCCCGCCTCCTGTGCGATCGCCCGCACGCTGGCGCCTGCGGCGCCGGCGCGGCCCAGCACACGCGCGCAGGCTTCGATCAGGCTATGCCGCCGCGCATCGGGTTCGGCGCGTTTGAAGGCCGGCTCTTTCATCTTGCGCATTCTACCTTTTGTTGTACGTTTGTCCAACAAGCTGTTGGCGTGGCGGATTCGGAAAGGCGGCCGCTGCGATGTCGTGGGAAACGCGGAGATTGAACCATGGGTGACCTGTCGTCTGCCTTCGAAAGCATTTCGTCCGCGGATGTCGATCCCGACGCCGATTGGAGCCTGCCCGGCTGGCTCTACACCGATCCCGAATATTTCGCGCTGGAAATGGACAAGGTGATCCGCCCGTCGTGGCAGATCGTCTGCCATGAAAGCGATATTCCGGCGGCGGGTGATTATCGCACGCTCGAATACCTGGGTGAAAGCGTGGTGACCGTGCGGGGTGAGGATGGGCAGATCCGCGCGTTCGCCAATGTCTGCCGCCATCGCGCGATGCGGCTGGTGGAAGGCCATGCCGGGTGCGTGAAGAAGTTCGTCTGCCCCTATCACGCCTGGGTGTTCGAAACCGACGGGCGCCTTTCGGGCGTGCCGATGAAATCGGACTATCCGGCGCTGAAGCTGGAAGAGAACGGCCTCGCGCCGGTTTCGGTCGAGGTATGGCGCGGCTTCGTGTTCGTGCGGCTGGAGGACCGGGGCTTCCCGTCCGTCGCGGAGATGATGGCGCCGTTCGAGGAAGAGGTCGCGCCCTATCGCTTCGAGGAGATGCGGCGCATTTCCGACGTGCGCCTGCGCGAACGTGCGGTGAACTGGAAGAACGTGGGCGACAATTATACCGACAACCTGCACATCCCGGTGGCGCATGACGGGTTGACGCGCATCTTCGGCCGGTCCTACGAGATTTCCGACCATGGCTGGGCCGATCGCATGAAGGGCGATCTGGTGGAGAAGCCGTCCGCCAACTTTTGGGAGCGGTTCTACCAGACGCACCTGCCCGACGTGCCGCATCTGCCGCCGGAAAGCCGGCAGCGCTGGCTCTACTACAAGCTCTGGCCGAACATCGCGTTCGATATCTATGCCGACCAGATCGACTTCATGCAGTGGCTGCCGGTCTCGCCGACCACGACCGTCCTGCGCGAAATGGCGTTCGCCCTGCCCGATGACCGGCGCGAGATGAAGCTGGTGCGCTATGCCAACTGGCGCGTGAACCGCGTGGTCAACCAGGAGGATACCTGGCTGATCGAGCGCATCCAGAAGGGCATGGCTTCGAAGACCTATGGCGCCGGTCCGATCGGCGCGAGCGAGGTCTGCCTGCGCAGCTTCGCGCGCAAGATCCGCGCGATCGTGCCCGAAGCGCGCCTGCACAAGGCACCGCCGGCAGGGTGGAGCCGGAAGTAGAACCCACCCCCGGCCCCTCCCGCACGCGGGAGGGGAGAAAGAAGGGCAACAAGGTTCCCCTCCCGCTTGCGGGAGGGGTTAGGGGTGGGCATCACTGCCCTTCGACGGAGAGCAGCACATGACCAACCGCTATGACGCGATCATCATCGGCGGCGGCCACAATGGCCTCGTCTGCGCCTTCTATCTGGCCAAGGCCGGGATGAAGGTGCGCGTGCTGGAGCGGCGGCACGTGGTGGGCGGCGCGGCGGTGACCGAGGAATTCCATCCCGGTTTCCGCAATTCCACCGCAAGCTACACGGTCAGCCTGCTGCGCCCCAAGGTAATCGCGGACATGAAGCTGCACGATCGCGGCTTCCGCATCATCGAGCGGACGATCAGCAACTTCTTTCCCTTCCCCAATACCTACCTCAAGCTGGGCGGCGCGCCGGGGCGGACCGAGGCGGAGTTCGCTCGCTTCTCGCAGAAGGATGCCGAGGCCTACCCGAAGTACGATGCCGCGCTGGAAAAGGTGGCGCAGGTGCTGCGTGACATCGCGCTGCAATCGCCGCCCAACGTCGGCGGTGGCGTGCGCGCGCTGCTGGCGGCGGCGCAGCAGGGCTGGCCGCTGGCGAAGATGGACATCGCCACGCAGCGCGATCTGCTGGACATCTTCGTCAAGTCCGCGCGCGAATTTCTCGATGGCTGGTACGAGGACGATCACGTCAAGTCCGCCTTCGCGTTCGATGCGGTGGTGGGCAACTATGCCGGCGTCTCGACGCCCGGTTCGGCCTATGTGCTGCTCCACCATGTGTTCGGCGAGGTGAACGGCAAGTTCGGCGCCTGGGGCCACTCGGTCGGCGGCATGGGATCGATCACGCAGGCGATGGCGCGGGCGTGCGAGGAGGCCGGCGTCGAGATCAGCCTGGAAAGCCCGGTGGCCAAGGTGCTGGTCAACAACGGGAAGGCCGCCGGGGTCAAGCTGGAGGGCGGAGAGGAACTTTACGCTCCCATCGTGGCGGCCAATGTCGGCCCGGCGCTGCTATACCGCCAGATGGTCGACGGGGCGGACCTCGACGAGGATTTCCGGCGCCGCATCGCCAATTTCAAGACCGGTTCGGGCACGTTCCGCATGAACGTGGCGCTGTCCGAACTGCCGGACTTCACGGTGCTGCCGGGCAAGGAGCGGGCCGAACATCACACCGCCGGCATTATCATCGCGCCGGGCATGGACTACATGGACGCCGCGTTCGACGATGCGAAGACGTTCGGATGGTCGAAGAAGCCGATCGTCGAGATCAAGCTGCCGTCGACCGTCGATGACAGCCTCGCCCCCAAGGGCGCGCACGTCGCCAGCCTGTTCTGCCAGCAGTTCGCGCCGGAACTGCCAGACGGGCGGTCCTGGGACGACGTGCGCGAACAGGTGGCCGATCACATCATCGACGCCGTTGCCGACCATGCGCCGAACTTCAAGGCGGCGGTGATCGCGCGGCAGATCCATTCGCCGCTCGACCTCGAACGCAAGTTCGGGCTGATCGGCGGCGACATCTTCCACGGCCACATGAGCCTCGATCAGCTGTGGGCGGCGCGCCCGGTGCTGGGGCATGGCGATTACCGTTCGCCGATCAAGGGGCTCTACATGTGCGGATCGGGCACGCACCCCGGCGGCGGCGTGACCGGCGCCCCCGGCCACAACGCCGCGCACGAGATCATCCGCGACCGTTCGGTGCTGTGGAAGATGCTCCACCGCGGCTGAGGGCCAAGTACACGGGCACTCCCGCCACCACGAACAGCGCGCCGTAGCCCAGCGCTTCGGCGCCGAGGCCCCAGGCGGCCCAGACGATGAACGCGGCGCCAACGGCGGCGATGGCGATCATCGGCTTTTCGCCCGGCAGCAGGCGGATCGCCGCCGCCATCGACAGGAAGTAGGACAGCATCCCGGCGGCGAGGCTGACCGAGGCGATGAACTGGAACAGGTCGCCCATGCCCTTGCCGTAGTTCAGCAGAGCCACCACGCTGAGCAGAACGCTGGAAACGACGTGGGAGCGGACCGGCGTACCCCGGCTGCTTTCCCTGGCGAACCAGCGCGGGAACACGCCGCCGCGCGCCATCGCCCACGGCACTTCGCCCTGCAGCAGGATGAAGCCGTTGAGCGTGCCGAAGGCGCTGATCGCCGCAAACAGCGCCACCACTTCGGCCACCCCGCCGCCGAACGCCTTGCGCAGCAGGTCGGCAACCGGCGCGGGAGACGCGGCGGCTTCCGGCGCGGGCATATAGGCGGCGAAGGCCAGCGAAATACCCATGTAAACAAGGCCGGTGAGGGCTACGCCGATCAGCGTCGCGCGGGGGACGACGCGGTCGGCATTCTCCACCTTGTCGGCCGGCACGGTGGCGGATTCGAGGCCCAGGAAGCCCCAGAAGGTGAGGCCGGCGGCGCTGGCGATCGCGCCGAACGAGATCGGCACCGGCGGTTGCGTGGCGCGCGGGGCACCGGTGGCGAACCACCACAGCGCCAGCCCGATCAGCGCGACGAGCGGCACCAGCTTCAGCGTGGTGGTCACGATCGAGAGATCGCCCACGGCGCGCGTGCTGCTGATGTTCACCAGCGTCAGCAGCCACACGCAGCCGACCGCGAGCAGCGCGGGCAGGCCCGGCGTCTGGCCGATCCACGGAAAGATCAGGCTGAGATTGCTGACCACGGCCACTGCGATCGCGCCGTTGCCCGCCCAGATCATCGTCCAGTAGCTCCAGGCGGTGATGAAGCCGGTGGCCGGGCCGAAGGCGGCCTGGGCATAGGCATAGGGGCCGCCGGCCAGCGGCATCCGCGCGCCCAGCCGCGCGAAGGCTCCGGCCAGGCACAGCGCGCCGGCCAGCGTCACGCCCCAGCCCGCCAGCTGGTTCATGCCCAGCGGCGCCAGCGTTGCCGGCAGAAGATAGATGCCCGATCCGATCATGTTGCCGACGACCAGCGCCAGCGTCATCCAGAACCCCAACCCCCGCGCGGGCTTGCCCATCCGTGATTCCCTCAAGATCGTTTCAATGCAGACTATCGCTTGATTGCGCGGCGTCAGCATGTTTGTGATGCGGCGATGACAAATGTTGGCATGTCCTCCCGCAGCGCGCCCACCGCGTTCTACGATCCGCGCCTGATCGCGGCGGCGGCCGCGTTGAACAGGAACCTGCTCCATGAAGCCGAACCGCTGCTGCGCGCGCTGCTGAAGGAAGACCCGTTCGACGTCCGCGCGATCCGCATGTTCGCCGAACTGGCGGGGCGGATCGGGCGCTACGCGGACGCGGAAAACCTTCTGCGGCGGGCGATCGAACTCGCGCCGAACTTCACCCCGGCGCGGGCCAATCTGGCGCTGGTGCTGTACCGGACCAATCGCCCGGCCGAGGCGCTGGACGAACTGCAGCGCGTCACGGCGGACGACCCCGACAACGTCGGCCATGCCAATTTGCAGGCTGCCGCGTTCGGCCGCATCGGCGAATTCGACGAGGCGCTGGCGCTTTACGAACTGGTGCTGAAGGAAACGCCCGGTCAGCCGCGCGTGTGGATGAGTTATGGGCACATGCTCAAGACGGTGGGGCGTCAGGCGGACGGCATCGCCGCCTATCGCCGCGCGATCGCCCTTGCGCCCACGCTCGGCGAAGTGTGGTGGAGCCTCGCCAACCTCAAGACCGTGCGCTTCACCGATGAGGACATTGCCACGATGCAGGCGGCGCGGGAAACGCCGGGTATTGCCGAGGACGATGCGTGGCACCTCGATTTCGCGCTGGGCAAGGCTCTCGAAGACCGGGGGGCTGTGGAAGCGGCCTTCGCAAGCTACGCTGCGGGCAACGCGCTGCGGCGCAGGCGCATTCCCTATCGCGCCGACGAGACCGAACGGCAGGTGGACGCCATGATCGCGACCGCCACGCAGGGACTGTTCGCGGCGTTTGACGGCGCGGGGGCCGAGGCGGCCGATCCCATCTTCGTCGTGGGCATGCCGCGTTCCGGCTCCACACTGGTCGAACAGATTCTCGCCAGTCACAGCCAGGTGGAAGGCACCAGCGAACTGCCCGATATCGCACTGCTGGCGCGCGGTGTCGCGGATTATCCGGCAGGGCTCTCCGCGCTGTCCCCCGCGCAACTGCGCGACATGGGCGAACAGTATATCGAGCGGACGCGTGTCCAGCGGCACACGGGGCGGCCGCTCTTCATCGACAAGATGCCCAACAACTGGGTGCACGTGCCGCTGATACGGCTGATATTGCCCCATGCCCGCATCATCGACGCGCGGCGGCATCCGCTCGGCTGCTGCTTCTCCAATTTCAAGCAGCATTTCGCGCGCGGTCAGGGCTTCAGCTACGATCTGGCCGACATGGGGCGCTATTACCGCGACTACGTGCGGCTGATGGCGCATATCGATAGCGTGCTGCCGGGGTACGTCCATCGCGTGATCTACGAGCGGATGGTCGACGATACCGAGGCCGAGGTGCGTGCGCTGCTGGCGGCCTGCGGCCTGCCGTTCGAGCAAGCCTGCCTCGCCTTCCACGAAACCGCGCGTCCGGTGCGGACCGCCAGTTCGGAGCAGGTGCGCCAGCCGATCTATCGCGACGGCACCGGAGCCTGGAAGCCGTTCGAGCCGTTTCTGGCACCGTTGCAGGACGCGCTGGGGGACGTTCTCACGTGTTATCCGCAAGCCCCGCAGTCGTGGTAATTTGGCCACGGTCGGCAACGAACGATAGTTGCGAATTGCAACGATCTTGACGTTATGTTGCTGCGCGTCACAAACCGCAGACAGAACACATCAGATCAGGGCAGCCCATCATGAGTGCAGGTTTCCGACGCTTCTCCCGGCTGGCGCTTTTCGCCGGCTCGGCTCTGGCCTCGTTTCCGGTTTTCGCGCAGGAAGCGCAAAGCGCTGCCGATGACAACGATCCCAACGTCATCATCGTGACCGCGCAGAAGCGCAGCGAAAACCTGCAGAACGTGCCGATCTCGATCCAGGCGCTGGGGTCGCAAAATCTTGAGCAGCATCAGGTGGCGAGCTTCGACGACTACGCGAAGATGCTGCCCAGCGTGAGCTTCCAGTCTTTCGGCCCAGGCCAGGCGCAGCTCTCGTTCCGCGGCATCACCAGCGGCGGCGACGGTTTGCACGGCGGCTCGCTGCCAACCGCCAGCCTCTATCTCGACGAAGTGCCGGTGACGACCATCGCCGGGGCGGTCGACCTCCACATCTACGACGTCTCCCGCGTCGAAGCGCTGTCGGGTCCGCAGGGGACGTTGTTCGGCGCCAGCTCGCTCGCGGGTACGCTGCGCATCATCACCAACAAGCCCGACACCAAGGAAACATCGGGGCGCATCGACTTCGAGGGCACCAAGTTCGGCAAGGGCGGTTACGGTGGCACGGTCGAGGGCTATTTCAACCTGCCGCTGAACGAGCGCATGGCGTTGCGCGTCTCGGCCTTCTATGAGCGCGACGGCGGCTATATCGACAACGTGCCCGGTACCCGCACCTACACGCTGGCCGATAACGACCCCTCGACGAACCTGACCATCAACAATGCCCGCTACGTCAAGAAGGACTTCAACACGGTCGATACCTACGGCGGCCGCGCCGCGCTGAAGGTCGATCTTGACGACAACTGGACGGTCACGCCGCAGGTGGTTTACCAGAAGCAGCGCGCGCACGGCTCGTTCCTGTTCGATCCGCGTCTGGGCGACCTCAAGGTTACTGACTATGCCACCGACCTCAACCGCGACGAATGGGTCCAGGCAGCACTGACCATCCAGGGCAAGCTCAGCGATTGGGACGTGACCTATGCGGGCGGCTACTTCGATCGCCGGGTCGATAACCAGGCGGACTATTCGGAATACACCGTCGCTTACGATTCGCTGCAGGGTTCGTTCTACACCAACTTCCCTACCGCGAGCGGCGGCTACCTCGATCCGACGCAGGCTTATCATGGCCACGACAGCTACACCAAGCAGACGCATGAACTGCGCGTCGCATCGCCCAGCACCGATCGCCTGCGTCTGGTCGCCGGGCTGTTCTTCCAGCGCCAGACCGACCGCATCGTCGCCGACTACGTGATTCCGGGCCTTGCCGGCATCCCGAATTCGCCGGCCGTGCCCAAGGCCGGCGACGACATCTTCGCAACGCGCGCTTACCGCGTCGACCGCGACTATGCTGCGTTCATCGACGGCTCTTACGACATCACGCCGAACCTCACGCTGTCGGGCGGTATTCGCGCGTTCATCGCCAACAACACCTTCGTCGGCTTCTCCGGCTTCGCGTCCGCTGTGACCCAGCCGAACTGTATTGCCGTGAGCGCTTCGGACCGGGTGTGCAACAACTTCAACAAGAAGGCGGTCCAATCGGGCGAAACCCACCGCGCCAACCTGACCTGGCGGATCGATCCCGAGCGGCTGGTCTATGTGACCTATTCCACCGGCTATCGCCCCGGCGGCAACAACCGCCGGCCGGGCATCAATCCCTATCAGCCGGACACGCTCGACAACTACGAATTCGGCTTCAAGACAACGTGGTTCGATCGCAAGCTGCGCCTCAACGGTGCGGTGTTCTACGAAAAGTGGAAGAAGCTGCAGTACGGCCTTAGCCCGGTCGGTTCGGCCGGCGTGACCAATATCTACAATGCCGGCGATGCGCGCGTCTATGGTGTCGAGGCGGATGCGGGGCTGAAGCTCGGCAATCTGATGCTTTCAGCCTCGGGCACTTATATCGATGCCAAGCTGACCACCAATTTCTGTTCGATCGGGGCCAACGGCAACGTGGATTGCACGCTGGGCGTCGTCGCGGCGGCGAAGGGGACGCGTCTGCCGATCCAGCCTCGGTTCAAGGGCAACGCCACCGCGCGCTATTCGTTCAACATCGGTCCGTCTTCGGCCTTCGTCCAGGCCTCGATGCTGCACCAGTCGGGCACGCGGTCCTACCTGACCGATGCCGAGGCCAACCTCCTCGGATCGACCAAGGGTTTCGAGACGTTCGATTTCTCGATCGGCGGCACGTTCAGCGGCATCGATATCGAGGCGTTTGTGGAGAACGCGTTCGACAAGCGCGGCGTGCTGAGCATCAACACGGTTTGTGCGCCGACCATCTGCGGCGCAGGGCGGCGCTATTATCCGATCAAGCCTCAGATGTTCGGGCTCAAGTTCGGCCGCAGCTTCTAACGGTCCATCCGGGAAATCCACCGGCGTGGATTTCCCGGCAGGCCCTTCCCCGAGAGAACGATCTTACGGCCGGTCGAGCACGTAGCCCATCGAGCGGACGGTGCGCAGCGGGTAGCCGGCGCCCACCTCGCGCAGGGCGCGGCGCAGGCGGCTGACCCAGGCGTCCACCGTGCGCTCGTCGATCGGCTGCCCGTGCTTGCCCAGCGCGGTGATCAGTTGCGTGCGGGAAAAGACGTGGCCGGGCTGCTCCATCAGGTAGCGCAGCAGGCGGAACTCGTTGGGCATGAGCTGGACCGGCTTGTCCTTCCAGCGCACCTGCAAGGCGGCAAGGTCCAGCGTCAGGTCGCCCAGTTTCAGCGTGCGGGCGGGGGCCTCGTGATCCGGCAATTGCACCGACAGCACGCGATCGAGCACCGTGTTCCGGTCAATCGGGGCGACGATGTAATCGTCCGCGCCGGCGCGCAACGCGCGGCGCTTGGCCTCGGCATCGTCTTCCTCCAGGATCATCGTGACATGCGCGGCTTCGGTCTGCGGATCGGCGCGCAGCCGGCGGCACAGCTCCAGGCCCGACATCTCGGGCAGCACCCAGTCCACGAAGGCCCACGGGCGTCCATCGAGCAGCGGCGGCGGGGACGACCATTTCCACGCGTGGAAAACGACGCGCAGGTCGTCGTGCAGGAAGCTGTCGTGTCCGCCGGCGAGCGTGCCGGTGAGGAGGATGTCGATCTGACGCATTGGCCCCATCCGCTATGGATGGCGCCTATCTGATGCAGCTATGTGACGGCTGAGTGACGATATGACGAAAACCGGCGCCTAATTGGCGCAGCGCCACCGCCCGGGTCGCGCCGGTCACACCGGCAGGCCGACGTAGTTTTCCGCGATGCTGGTCTGCGCCGCCGTGCTGGAGGCGATGTAGTCCAGTTCCGCCACCTGCATCGCGCGCTCGAACGGGCCGTCATCCGGGAAGCGGTGCATCAGCTTGGTCAGCGACCAGCTGAACCGTTCCGATTTCCACACGCGCGCCAGCGCCTTGGCGGAATAGCCGGCGATGGCATCGGCATCGGCGCGCCGGAAGAAGCCGGTCAGGGCCTCGGCGGCGTAATGCACGTCGCTGGCGGCCAGGTTCAGGCCCTTGGCGCCGGTGGGCGGCACGATATGCGCGGCGTCGCCACACAGCAGCAGGCTGCCATGGCGCATCGGCTCGAACACATAGGAGCGCAGCGGCGCGATCGATTTCTCGATCGCCGGCCCGCGCGTGATGTTCGCCGCCGCATCGGGGCCGAGGCGGATCGCCAGTTCGTCCCACACGCGTTCGTCGCTCCAGTCCTCGATCTTCTCGGACAGCGGCACGTCCACGTAATAGCGGCTGCGCGTGTGGCTGCGCATGGAAGCGAGCGCGAAGCCGCGTTCGTGATTGGCGTAGATCAGTTCGGGATTGCACGGCGGCACGTCGGCCAGGATGCCCAGCCAGCCGAATGGATAGACTCGCTCGAACTCGCGCGCGGCGGAGGTCGGGATCGCCTTGCGCGAAGGGCCGTGGAAGCCATCGCAGCCGGCGATGAAGCGCGCGTCGATGCGCTGGTCCGCGCCGTCCTTGCGGAAGGTGACATAGGGCGCGTCGCTCTCGATCGCGTGCAGCGCCACGTCCTCCGCGCCGTAGATCACCGGCAGTCCGCGATCGGGTGCAGCATCCATCAGATCGCGCGTGATTTCGGTCTGGCCATAGACCGTCACGGTCTTGCCGGTGAGGTTGGCCACGTCGATGCGGATCAACCGTTCGCCGTCCGCCAGATTGAAGCCTTCCTCGACCAGTCCTTCAGCCTTGAGCCGGGCATCGAGGCCCAGGCGCGCCATCAGCCCGACGGTGATCTGTTCGAGCACGCCGGCGCGGATGCGGCCCAGCACGTAGTCCGGCGTCTGCCGTTCGAGCACGATGCAGTCGATGCCCTCCGCCTTCAACAGATGCCCGAGCAACAGGCCGGCCGGGCCGGCGCCAATGATGGCGACCTGGGTACGCATCGACTTCTCCCACGCATGCAGCCCTGGACGGCTGATGGACCAAGGTTGACAAAACCCGGCCGGGAGGAAAGGGAGAGGGCGGACAAAGAAATGGTATTATCGGGACATGCCGGACCCTGCGCTCATCCCCACCTACGCGCTTTACGGCGAGACGGGTGCGCACGTTGCCGGGGGCTTCGCGCACATCGAGACGATCGCGGAACGCAGCGCGTTGCATGATTGGGAAATCGCGCCGCATCGCCATGACGATTTCGTGCAGGTGCTGCTGGTGCGCGATGGGCATGTGCTGCTGACGCTGGACGGCGTCGAACGGTCGCTGGACGGGCCGTGCCGGGTGATCGCGCCGCCGCGCATGGTCCACGGGTTCCGCTTCCGGCAGGGCACGTCAGGCTATGTCCTGACGCTGTCGACCGATTTCGCCGCGCGCGCCACGGGGCAGGCGGACGTCCTGCTCGTGGCGCTGGCGCAGGGCGGCGCCGGCACGATGGAAGCGCGGCCGGCCACGCGGGCCTTCTGGCTGGCGGAGGAGATGCTGGAACTACAGCGCGAATGGCGCGAGCACGATCCGCTGTTCCTGGCGCTGGCGGAAGCGCTGGTGCGGACGCTGACCCGGGCGGATGGCGTTGGGCAGGCAGGGACGCTGGCGGACCGGCGGCTGCACCGCTTCCGGCAACTGGTGGAACTGCACTATCGCGAACACCGGCCGCTCGATTTCTATGCCGGCGCGCTGGGGATGACGCGACGCACGCTGTCGCGGTTGACCGCCGCCGGTCTCGCTTGTTCGCCCATGGAAGTCGTCCACCGGCGGCTCGCGCTGGAGGCCCGGCGCCTGCTGCGCTACACCAACGCCAGCGCGGTGCAGGTGGCGGCGGAACTGGGGTTCGACGATCCTTCGTATTTCTCGCGCTTCTATCGCCGGATGACGGGCGCGCGGCCGGGAGCGGATCGAGCGGCGGGTTAGCATGCGACCTGACCGCCTTCGTTTTCCGCGCGCCATGCGCGCCAGAGCGCGACCCGGCGATGGACCGCCGCGCTGATGCTGGCGGGAAGGGCGTCGAGCGCGAAGAAGCGCGCTTCCTCGATTTCCAGCCCGTCTGCCTTGGGCGTGTCGTGGGTGTGGCCGGTCACCATTTCGACGCGGTTGCGCCACCCGCCGGGCATGGCGACGCGGTCGGAACCGAACCAGACAGCCTGAACGAGGCGGCATCCGGTTTCCTCGGCCAGTTCACGCATGGCCGCGGCCGCCGCATCCTCGCCACGCGCAAGACCGCCGCCCGGCAGCATCCACAGGTCTGGTTGCTGGTAGCTGTGGCGCACCAGCAGGAGCCGTCCATCGCGATCGAACGCCAGCACGTTGCAGCCGCGCACTTCCAGGCGCAGCGCTCCCCATAGGCGCAGCCGGGCCGCATGGGCGCCGCGCAGGGCCAGCCGGTGGAGCGAAGCGGGCAGGAAGGGGGGCATGCGCCCGTCTTGCGCCCGATGGGGCCGTAGTGGCAAGGGTGGGGCGATCGATTGCGATCACGGGGGTTTGGACATGGGATCGTGGATCGCTTTCGGCGTCCGGAACACGCGATGGCGTACGATCCGGAAGATGCTCCTACGGCCAGCGGGCCGGCCATGGCGCTTGCCGCTGGCCGTTGTGTTGATGGCAACGGGGCCGGGGACGGCGCTGGCGCAGCCGGCGCGCTATGACGAGGCGATCGGCTGCGCCGCTGCGAATGCCGTCGCCGCCGGCATTCTCCAGTCCGGTTCGCCGACAGAGGAGGAGCAGGCGCAGGCCGATGATTTCCAGCAGATCGCGGAAGCCTGGCTGGGCCAGGCGGTAAGCCTGTCCGCCACGGGCGAGGATGGCGCCTTCGCCGACTTCAACCGGGCGTCGCGCGACATATCCGACCGCATCGCCGCCTCCCGCGCGGACGATGCGCTGGAGGGCATTCTGGGCGGACCGCTCGAGGCGTGCAACCGTCTCGACAGCCCGTTCGACGATAGTCCTCCGTTCGACCCGCCATCTGCCGATCCGCCGGGTGCCGAGCCGCCGCCAGGCCGGCCGGTGTGAGTCCCGATACCGGCCGGCCGAATGCGCCGGGTGTGTGACGTGTATCATGGCGTGGGCCGGCGTTGGTGGACAACGTGGGCGCGACCGGGCACATCCGTGCTCTGCGGGGTCAGGGTGGAGACGCACGGGGGTGCGATTCGTGGCGGAAAACGGCGGGCTTTGGAGCATCGGGGCGGGGTTGCAGCGCACAGTGTGGTGGCTGCTCGCGATGGCCATCGCCGTGCTCCTGGCGGCGATCGTCTGGGCGATCGTCACGCCGGTATCTCCGCTGGGCGATTGGCGACCGGACAGCGCCAAGGTGCTGCCCACACCGTTGCGCAAGACGCTCTATGCCGCGGTCGATCCCTTCAATCGCGGCCCCGCCATGGCGGCGCCGGGCTCACAGGCGGGCGGCACGGTGACCTCGCTGACGCTGGTGCTATTCGGAACGCGTGGCTTGCCCGGTGGCGGGGGCAGCGCGATCATCGCTGGCGAGGACGGCGTGCAGCAGGTCTATCGCGCGGGCGACGAGGTGACGCCCGGCGTCACCCTGGCCGAAGTGGCCTTCAATCACGTCGTGCTGATGCGCAATGGCGCCAAGGAACTGCTCTATATCGACCAGTCTGGCAAGGCGCCGAGCGCGCGGGGGCTGGTCGCGGCCAACCCCGTTCCCTCGCCTGGCGGGGTTGCCGGCAACGCTCCGGCGGGAGGGGCGGGCGCCCTTACCGTCGATGCGGCGCGGCGCGGGATCAGCTTCGGCCCGCGCGCGGAAAGCGGGCGCATCGTCGGGCTGGAAGTGCTGCCCACGGCCGACGGTTCCGCGTTTCGCAGCGCCGGGTTCCAGCCCGGCGATGTCGTGACCGCCGTGGACGGCAAGCCGGTTACCGGCGCCGGCGATGGCGCGATGCTGGCCGGCGCGCTGCGCCCTGGCGCTTCCGTTTCGGTCACCGTGCGTCGCGGTGATCGCCAACTTCCGCTGGCGATAACATTGGCACCATGAAGCTCCGATCCTCCTCTCTCCGATCCCCCCGTTTCCGGTCCCTGCTTGCCGCGGCCGCGATGCTGGCGCTTGCGGTGCCGCAGGCGGCCATGGCGCAATACACGCTGAACGTGCGCGAGGCGGACATCCGCGCCTTCGTGGCCGACGCGGCGGAAGTGACCGGCCGCACGTTCATCGTCGATGCGCGCGTGCAGGGGAAAGTCAGCGTCGTATCGGAACGGCCGCTGTCGCGCTCCGAATATTTCGAGGTGTTCCTGTCCACCCTGCGCGCCAACGGGCTGGTGGCGGTGCCGACCGGCAACGGCGCGTTCCGGGTGCAGCCGTCCGAAGGCGCGGCCAGCCAGCCCACGCGCATCGGCAGCAAGGGCGCGGCGCGCAACCAGATGATTACCGAGATCGTGCGCCTGCGCGCGATCGACGCGACGCAGGCGGTGGAAACGCTGCGCCCGCTGGTCAGCAAGGAAGGCGCGATCACCGCCAACAAGTCGGGCAATTCGCTGGTGATCGTCGACTATGCCGACAACATGGCGCGCATCCGCGCGCTGGTGGCGCAGATCGACCGAGACAATGCCTCCACCCAGACGATCCTGCTGGAACACGCCGGCGCGCGCGAGATCGCGACGGCGCTGACCCAGCTTATCCCGGCGGGCGGCGAGGGCGGCCGCGCGCTGGCCACGGTGGTCGCGGTGGACAGCGCCAACGCCGTGCTGATGCGCGGAGAGCGCGATACGCTGGCGCGGCTGGCGGCGATGGCGCGCCAGCTCGATGCCAAGGCGGCGACGGGCGGCGAGATCAAGGTGCTGTGGCTCGATTATGCCGATGCGGCGGTGCTGGTGCCGGTGCTGGAACGGCTGGTGGGCGGCCAGGGCGGTACGGAAGTGGCCTCGGGATCGCAGGCCCCGGTTTCGCTGGGCGGTGTTGGCAGCAGCCAGGCCTCGAATGCGGGCGCGCTGGGCGGCACCACCCCCGCGGCCGGCGCGGCGGCGGGGGTGGGAGCGGGATCGGGCAGCAAGGCCAGCGTGAACCCCACCGGGGCGACCACCGGCGGGCTCGGCAGCGGCGCGATCAAGCTCGCCAACGGGCGCGGCACGGCCACGATCACGCGCTATCCCGGCGCCAACGCGATCATCATCGCCGCGCCGGCCGACGACCAGCGCCGCCTGACCGAACTCGTCCGCCAGCTCGACATTCCGCAGGAACAGGTGCTGGTGGAAGCGATCATCGTCGAGATTTCCAACGACGTTGCGCGCGAGCTGGGCGTGCAGTTCCTGTTCGGCGGCAAGGACAAGCCGTTCGCCGTCACCAATTTTGGTAATTCCTCGCCCAACATCATCGATGTCGCCGGCGGGTTGCTGGCCAACAAGCTCGACCAGACGACCACCGTGGTCAACGGATCGACCGTCACCACCACGACCAACAGCACGGCGGGCGACCTGCTCAAGCAGAACGCGGCGAGCAAGATCCTGGCGGCGTCCGGCGGCTATTCGGGCTTTCTCACCCAGCTGGGCAACAACACCTATCTGGGCGCGCTGATCAACGCGGTGGCGACCGACAAGAATTCCAACATCCTCTCCACGCCGCACATCACCACCAACAACAACGTCCCGGCCTCGATCCTGTTCGGCAAGGAAATCCCGGTGGCGACGGGCGAGGCGCTGTCCTCCGCCAACTTCAACAACACTTTCCGCACCATCTCGCGCCAGAACGTGGGCATCGAGCTGGACGTGACGCCGCAGATCAACGCGGGCGACCAGGTGCGGCTGGACCTGCGGCAGGAAGTCAGCTCGATCGCGGGCACGGTTTCCAGCCGGTCGGACGACATCATCGTCAACAAGCGCGAGATCAAGACCACGGTGACCGTGGGCGACCGCGAGATCGTGGCGCTCGGCGGGCTGCTCGACGACAACGAGCAGCGCACCTTGCAGAAGGTGCCGCTGCTGGGCGACGTGCCGGTGCTGGGCGAACTGTTCAAGTCGCGCGGGCGCAGCCATGTGAAGACCAACCTGATGGTCTTCATCCGTCCCACGATCATGCGCAACGCCAACGACAGGCAGGAACTGACCGCGCGGCGCTATGGCGTGGTGCGCAACGCGCAGCGCGCGTTCGAGCCGGGGCGCGAACCGGGCATCGACGATCTGGTGGAGGATTACCTCGGCGCGACGGCGCCGGTCGCGCCGGGCAAGGCGGTCGCGGTGGCGCCGGGGGATACCGTGATCGCGCCGAAGGCGGCGGGCGAATTGCCACCCGCTGACGCGGCGCCACCCGCCCGGCCCTGAGCCATGGACCAGCCGCCCGTTCCCGCCAGCCCGAACCCGCCGCCGGCGCTGCCCTATGGCTTCGCGCGTGACGCGGGCTATCTGGTGGAGCGCGAGGACGCGGAGGGCGTCGCGCTGGCGATGCGCGAAGGCGCGGACCCGTTCGTGTTGCTCGACCTGCGCCGCGCGCTGCGCCGGCCGGTATCGCTGCGCAAGGTCGCGCCGCCGGACTACGAGAAGCTGCTGGCCGAACGCTATGCCATGGACGGCGCGGCGGCGGTGGCGGGCGACATGGGCATCGGTGGCGAGGGGCTCGATCCGCTGGCGCTCGGCCTGCCCACGGCGGAAGACCTGCTCGACAGCGCGGACGATGCCCCCGCGATCCGGCTGATCAACGGCCTGATCGCCGAAGGGCTGCGCCAGGGTGTGTCCGACATCCACGTCGAACCTTATGAACAGGCGCTGGTCGTGCGGATGCGCGTGGACGGCGTGCTCGCGGAAAAGCTGCGGATGCCGCCGCATGTCGCGCCGGTGCTGGTCAGCCGCATCAAGGTCATGGCGAGGCTCGACATCGCCGAACGCCGCGTGCCGCAGGACGGGCGTATCAGCCTGAGCCTGGGTGGCAAGCTGGTCGACGTGCGCGTGTCCACGCTGCCCAGCCGCGTGGGCGAACGCGTGGTGCTGCGCCTGCTCGACAAGGAGAACGCCGGACTGGATATGGTCCATCTGGGTCTCGACGAGCGGGCGGAAGAAGTGCTGCGCCGCGCGCTGGCCGAACCCAACGGCATCGTGCTGGTCACCGGCCCCACCGGATCGGGCAAGACCACCACGCTCTATGCCGCGCTGCGCCTGCTCAACGATGGCGCGCGCAATATCCTGACGGTGGAAGACCCTGTGGAATACGCCGTGGACGGCGTGGGGCAGACGCAGGTCAACGCGCGCGTGGGGCTTACCTTCGCCGCCGGTCTGCGCGCCATTCTGCGGCAGGACCCGGACGTGGTGATGGTCGGCGAAATCCGCGATCGCGAGACGGCGGACATCGCGGTGCAGGCTTCGCTGACCGGGCATCTCGTGCTGTCCACCGTCCACACCAACGATGCCGCCGGCGCGATCACGCGGATGCGCGACATGGGCGTGGAGCCGTTCCTGCTCGCGTCCACGCTGCGCGCGGTGATCGCGCAGCGGCTGGTGCGGCGGCTGTGCCCGCATTGCCGCGAGCCGCACGAAAGCGACGCGGCGCTCCACGCGCTGATCGGGGTAAAGCCGGGCCGCACCGTCTATTTCGCGCGCGGCTGCGGGGAATGCGCGCAGACCGGCTACGTGGGCCGGATCGGCGTGTTCGAGGCGCTGCGGGTGGACGATACGATCCGCCGCATGATCCACGACAACGCCGATGAAGCGGCGATCGCGCGGCACGCCTTCGCGGATTCGCCGCGTCTGGCCAAGGCGGTGCGCCGCCTGGTGCGCGACGGCGTGACCAGTCCCGAAGAAGCGGCGCGGATCATGCGGCGCGAGGACGGGTGATGCCGCGTTTCACTTATCTCGCCATCGACCAAAAGGGCCACGAGCGGCGCGGCGCGATCGAAGCGGCGGGCGAACGGCAGGCGCTGGAGAAGCTGGCCGCGCGATCCTGGCACGTGGTGCGGATCGGGCCGGACGCCGCGGCATCGGCCCGCCGTGCGGCGATTTCGACCAGCGGCATCGCCCTGTTCGCGCCGCGTCTGACGGCCAAGCAACTGGCGCTGTTCACGCGCCAGATCGCCTCGCTGATGACGGTCAGCCCGCTGGAGGAAGCGCTGCGCACGATCGCGCGGCAGACCGAGAAGCCGCGCGCTCGCGCGATCCTGTCCAGCGTCCACGCCGGCGTGGTGGAAGGGTTGCCGCTGGCGGAAGCCATGCGGCGCGAGGAACCGAGCTTCCCGCCGGTCTATCGCGCCATGGTCGCTGCGGGGGAAAACTCCGGCACGCTGCCCGCCATCGCCAACCGGCTGGCCGACTTGCTGGAGCGGCAGGCGCAAGTGCGGGGGAGAATCGTGGCGGCGCTGGCCTATCCCGTGGTGCTGTCGCTGGTCGCGCTGCTGGTGGTGACCGGGCTGATGATCTCGGTGGTGCCGCGCGTGGTCGAACAGTTCGATAACGCCAGCCGGCAACTGCCCCTGCTGACGCGCGTGGTCATCGCGGTTTCGCAGTTCCTGGCGCAGTGGTGGTGGGCGCTGCTGATCGTGGCGGCGCTGGCGACGTTCGGTTTCGTCCGCGCGCTGCGGCGGCCGACGTTCCGCTATCGCTGCGACAGCCTGCTGCTGCGCTTGCCGTTCGTCGGCCGGCTGCTGCGCGACGTGCACGCGGCGGGCCTCGCGCGCACGCTGGCGACGATGATCGAGGCCAAGCTGCCGCTGGTCGATGGCCTGAAGCTGGCCACGCGCACGGTGCGCAATACCGTCCACCGGCAGGCGCTGGAAGCGATCACCGAAAAGGTCCGCGCGGGCGGTTCGCTGTCCACCGCGCTGCGCGAGGCGGAGACGTTCCCGCCGCTGCTGGTCTATCTGGCGGCGAGCGGGGAAGCGGCCGGGCAGCTTGGCCCCATGCTGGAGCGCGCGGCGGAATATCTCGAACGCGAGTTCGAAAGCTTCACCAGCGCCGCCATGGCCCTGCTGGAACCCGCGATCATCGTGGTCATGGGCGCGCTGGTTGCGCTCATCATTCTTGCGATCCTGCTGCCGATCCTGCAGCTTCAAAACCTGACCGGACTTTAGGAACGATGCGAAACCAACGCAGCTTGCCCGCGCCCAACGGCTTCTCGCTCGTGGAACTGATGGTGGTGCTGTTCATCATCGGCCTGCTGGCGACGGTGGTGCTGATCAATGTCCTGCCCAGCACGGACAAGGCGCGCGTGGTCAAGGCGCAGAGCGACATCGCCACGCTGGATCAGGCGATGGAGATGTACCGGCTCGACATGGGCACTTATCCGGGGCAGGGCGAAGGGCTGGCCGCGCTGAAGACCCCGCCGGCCAATCTCGCGCTGCCGCAGAACTACCGCAGCGGCGGCTATGTGAAGGACCTGCCCGACGATCCGTGGGGACATCCCTATCAGTTCCAGGTGCCGGGGCGCGATGGCAAGCCGTTCGAGATCTTCTCGCTGGGCGCGGACGGGCAGCCCGGCGGCAGCGATCTGAACGCCGATATCTATGCGGGGAAGAACTGATCCGCGATGGCTGCGGCAAGCGCCTTTCCAGCGCCTCACGGCTTGCCTGACGGCCTGATCGTGTTGCTGCCGGCCCGGTCCGACGGCGGCTGGCGCTGGTGGCGCGTGGAACAGGGCTGCCTTGGCCGCGAACGGTCGTTCCTGCCCGATGCCGAAGCCGCGCCGTGGGGCAGGCTGGAGGAAGGCGGCCTGGTGACGGCGCTGGTGCCGGCCGCGCTGGCGCCGGTGCGCGATCAACCGATGCCCGACATGCCGCCGGCGCAGGCGATCGCCGCCGCCCGGCTGGAAGCCGAAGCGCGGGGGATCGGTTCCGCGCGCCGCCATGCCGCCGCCGCGGCAGCGGAAGGCCGCCTGCTGTGCGTGACGGTCGGTGCGGACGACATGGACCGCTGGCTGGCGGACTTGGCGGAAGCGCGGCTCGATGCAGCGGCGCTGGTTCCGGCCGCGCTGGTGCTGCCGCGCCCCGATGCCGGAATGGTGGTGGCGGAACTGGGCGACGAGCCGCTGGCGCGCACGCCCGAAGCGGCGTTTGCGGGCGAACCCGCCTTGACCGGGCTTCTTGCCGATGCCGGAGGAACCGTGGCGCTCGATGCCGAAACGCTCGAAGCGCGCTTGCTGGCCATCCATGGTTCGCCGCCGTTGAACCTGCGGCAGGGCGCTTATGCGCCGCGCGCGCCGGGTTTCCTCGATGGGATGCAATGGGGCCAGTTGGCGCGCATGGCGGCGGTCGCGGCGCTGCTGGTTCTGGTGCTGATGCTGGTGTGGATCGCCAAGTGGGAACTCGCAGCGTCGACGCGCGAGCGGGACACACTGGCGCTGGCGCAACGCCGGTTCCCGGCCGCGAGCGATCTGGATAGCGCGGAGCGGCTGATTGCCGCGGATATGGCCAAGCGCGGGCAGGGGGCGGCGAACTTCACCGCGCCGATGGCGGCGGTGCTGGCCGCGATGCAGCCGGTGCCGTCGATCCGGCTGCGCGATCTGGGCTACAGCGCGGATGGCACGCTGCGGTTCACGGCGGCGGCGCCCCGCGCGGAGGATGTCAACGCCGTGCTGATCGCCTTGCAGAACGCGGGCTGGAAAGTCACCGTACCGCCGTCGCTGGCGTCGGATCCGACCGGGGCGGCGGTGGTTGCCATCACGGTGCGGGCGCCATGATCGCGCGGGTGCGGGCATGGTATGCGGCGCTGACCGCGCGCGAACGGACGCTCGTGACGATCGCCGGCGCGCTCGCTGGCCTGATCGTGCTGATCTACGGCATCGTGCTGCCCGTGGGGCGTGCCTTCGACGCCACCGATGCGCGCCATGTGGCGTCGGTGCAGCGCACTGAGCGGCTGATGGCGGCGCTGCGGCTGCTGGATGAGCGCCCCGCTGGCCCGGCCTCGCGCGCAGCGGCCGGGTCGGTCGAGCAGGTGGTCGCGGCCAGCGCCGAACAGGCGGGCTTCGTGCTGCAATCCAACCAGCCGCGTGGCGGCGACATGACCGCGATCGTCATCGCTTCGGCGAGACCGGGGCCGGTGTTGGCCTGGCTTGATGCGCTGGCTGGCATGGGCGTGATCGTCGATACGCTGACGATGACGCCGGCGCCGGACGGATCGGTTGCGGTAAACGCCACGCTGCGCCGGAGCGGCACATGAGAGGGCAGGATATGGCATCGGGGATGCCCCGCCGCGCGGTGCCGGCGCTGGCGGCGGTGTTTCTGGCGGCGCTGGTTGCTCTGATGCCGTTGCGGATCGTGCTGGGGTGGGCCGGCGGCGCCTTGTCGGCGCGCTATGTCGACGGGCCGGTATGGTGGGGCCGGGCCTATGACCTGCGGATTGGCCCGGTGCCGGTGGGGACCGTCGATGCGGGTTTGCGCCCCTTGCCGCTGCTGATCGGCCGGGCGGAGACGTGGCTTGAACGGCCAGCGGGGACCGGGCAAGCGCCCTTGCGCGCGCGGATCGGATGCGGCGCGGGCGGGCTGCGTTTGGCCGATGCCACCGGGTCCCTGCCCTTGCCCGAAGGCCTCGGCCAATTGCCAGCCAGCACGATCGGCTTCGATCAGTTCGCGGTCGATTTCGCCAAGGGGCGGTGCCGGTCCGCATCTGGCACGCTGACGGTGACGCTGGCGCCGGTGAGCGCGCTGATGCCCAGGCCGCTACTGCTTACGGGCAAGGCACGCTGCCAGGATGGCGCACTGGTCGTGCCGATGGCCGATAGTGGCGGCATGGCCCATTTGCTGCTCAAGGTGGCGGGCACCGGTTCGTGGACCGCCGACCTCTCGCTCGCAGGCTTGCCCGTGGAGATCAGCGGCCCTCTGGTGGATCAGGGCTTTTCCGCCCGGCCCGGCGGCATCGGCTTCCGGACCGGCGGAACGTTCTGAGCGCCCGCTTCAGGCGAGCACTTCGGTCAGGAACCAGACGCGGCGTTCGGCCTGGTCCGTCCAGTCGTCGGCCATGCCCTCGGTCGCGTTGTCGCCGGCTTCGGTGGCCGCATCCTTCACGCCCCGGATCGCTTCGACCAGCTTGGCGTTGTCGTCGCGGAGCGTCTTGACCATGGCCATGGCGTCGACCTTGGCGCGGTCGTCATCCTTGATCGAGGCCTTGCCGGCGATCGCGCCGATCGAGGTCAGCGTGGCCCCGCCGTTCTTGCGCACCCGCTCGGCGATGATGTCGGTCAGCGCGAAGATTTCCGCGGACTGTTCGTCGAACAGCAGGTGCAGATCGCGGAAGTGCGGGCCGGAGACGTGCCAGTGGAAGTTCTTGGTCTTGAGATAGAGCGTGAAGTAATCGGCAAGAAGGCCGTTCAGGCTGTCGATCAGCGCTTTTTTCGCATTGTCGCCCGGCATGGGAGATCCTTTCCTGCGGTTGGATGATGATGGCCTCCCTATACGCTTCCCAAGGCCGTTTGTTTCACGGGAAATGCGCCTAACGATGATCGACTTTGTCGATAAAAGGTTGCTGATTCTTCCAGTTCATGCATCATTTCAGTGTGTTGCAAACCGGCGGCCCGGTATCCGGCGCCACGTCACCACCTCTCGAAAAGTCCCGCATTTCCGCCAAATCCGAGGCATTCGTCCGGTTCGGATGCATTGTCAGCAGGGCTATGTGGCCATAGTCTGACCTCTGCATAGCGATATTGTTCCGCATTTTCGCATTGGCCCATGCAGCAGGCGGGGGATGGATGCCGATGGAAGCAACGCTGTACGCGCTCGGGCTTGTCGAGCGTGAATTGCTGCTGTTCGCGGCGGTGTGGTTCGTCATCGGTGCGGCCGACGATCTTGGCATAGACATGCTGTGGTTCTGGCTGCGTCTCTCGGGCCGCGCCCGCACGGAAAGGCTGGAAGGCCGGGCGGATCAGCCCTTGCGCGGCATCGCCGCGGTGCTGGTTCCGGCTTGGCGCGAGCAGGACGTCGTGGGAACGATGATCCGGCACAGTCTGGATGCTTGGCCCCATGCGGAAATGCGCTTCTACGTGGGATGCTATCGCAACGATCCGGCAACGCTGGCCGCCGCGATCGCCTCCACCCGGGATGATCGCCTGCGGATCGTCGTGCACGATCGCGATGGCCCCACCACCAAGGCCGACTGTCTCAACCGGCTTTACGAAGCCATGTGCGAGGACGAGCGGCGCGGCGGCTTCCGCGTGCGCAGCGTGATCCTGCACGACGCCGAGGACATGGTACACCCGGCGGCGCTGTCGCTGCTCGATAGCGCGCTGGACGAGGCGGACTTCGTCCAGTTGCCCGTAAGGCCGGAGCCGCAGCGCACATCGCGCTGGATCGGAGGGCATTACTGCGATGAATTCGCCGAGGCGCACGGCAAGGTCATGGTCGTGCGCGACTGGCTGGGCGCGGGGCTGCCGGCGGCCGGCGTGGGGTGCGCGTTTTCCCGCGCGGCGCTGGAAACCGTGGCGGCGCGGCGCGGCGCGAGCCACCCCTTCGCGCCTGAATGCCTGACCGAAGACTATGAATGCGGCTTGCTGATCGGGGAGGAAGGTGGACGCTCGCGCTTCCTGCGGGTTCGGGATTCGCGCGGGCAACTTGTCGCCACGCGCGAATTCTTTCCCGCGCGGCTGGACCAGGCCGTGCGCCAGAAGACGCGCTGGCTGCATGGAATTGCGTTCCAGGGGTGGGACCGCCTGGGCTGGCGGCTGCGGCCGGCCGAACTGTGGATGCGGTTGCGCGATCGGCGCGGGCCGCTGGACGCGCTGGTGCTGCTCGCGGCCTATGTGCTGCTCGGGTTGACGCCGGTCCTGATGGTCGGGTGGGTTCTGGGTTACTATGAACCCGTGCCGCTGGGCGACTTCTTGCACTGGCTGATCGGCGTGAACGCGTTCCTGCTCGGCTGGCGCCTGCTGTTGCGCGGTATTTTCACGGCGCGCGAATACGATCTGGCCGAAGGCGTGAGGGCGGTGTTGAGAGCGCCGGTCTCCAACGTGATCGCGATCATGGCTGGGCGGCGGGCGCTGATGGCCTATCTGGCCTCGCTCCGGCACGGTCAGACGGCGTGGGATCACACCAGCCATCATGACCATCCCGCGCTGGCAACCCGGATATGACGATGGCTCCGGCAGGCGCAGGCGTCGCAGCTGTGGGCGTCGAAACCGGATCGCGGCGGAGAGGATCGCCGGTGGTGTCGCTGGCCCTGGTGCTGGCCGGCTGGGTTGCGCTGCGCTCCATGGCGCTGGCCTTGCCTTCTCCCGAAACGCGGGCGTTGCCGGGGCAGGGGGCGCCGATGGTTCCAGCGGCAGTGGCCGTTGCGACGCCGGCGCCGATGTCGGTTCCGCTGGTGTCGATGTGGCTGTGGCCGTCCGGTGGGATGGCTTCCCTGCGGGACTTGGTAGCGCGGCCGCGGCCGATCGGCCAGCAGATGGCTGGTGCGGCCGATGCTGCCTTTGCAGAGCACGCCCGAGCGGGCGGTTGGGCATGGTCCTTGCCGCCCGGCGGGCCATCGCAAGCACGCGATAGCGTCCCGCCAGACCCGGCCGTTTCGCCGCAGGCTGATCCTCTGCCGGCTGCCTATGCGGAGCCTGACGCGCCCGCGCCCCACGCGCGCTGGTCCGGCGATGCATGGTTCCTCCTGCGCCGTGGCAGCAGCGGGACAGCACTTGCCGCCGGCCTGCCCGCCTATGGCGGCAGTCAGGCCGGCGGCGTTCTGCGCTATCGCATCATGCCGCAGGAACGGCATCGGCTGACGGCCTATCTTCGCGCGACGGGGGCGGTGCGGTCCGACGTGGACGATCGGCAACTGGCGCTGGGTCTTTCGGCACGCCCTGTCCCGACCATGCCGGTTTCCCTGCTGGTGGAGGGCAGATTGCAGCAGGGGGGCTTTGCCACCCGGCTGCGACCGTCGATCGCGGCCGTGACCGAACTGCCTCCGATCAGCCTTCCGCTGGGCTTGAGAAGCGATATCTACGCACAGGCGGGATGGGTCGGCGGTGCGGGGGCCACACCCTTCTTCGACGCGCAGGCGGTGGTGGACCGCACCCTGGTTCCGCTGGCGCGGGGGATCGATCTGCGCGCCGGCGGCGGAGTGTGGAGCGGGGGGCAGAAGGGCGCGGTCCGGCTCGACCTTGGTCCGCGCGCCGGCCTTGTGGTGCAGCGCGGCCGGTTTCCCCTGCGCCTTTCCGCCGACTGGCGCTTCCGCGTGGCAGGCCAAGCGGCGCCGGGATCGGGACCGGCGCTGACCCTGGCCACGGGATTCTGATCGAACACGGCTGAAAACTGTTCGGAAAGAGGCGCGCCCGCCGTTCCCAAGCCGATCGCGCTGCGCTACGCCGTGACGGCAATGCACGTCTATCTTCCGATCGCCAACCTATCGGTCAATGGTCTGGTCATCGTCGCGCTGGGCGCGCTGACGGGCCTGCTTTCCGGCATGTTCGGGGTGGGCGGCGGTTTCCTGACCACACCCTTGCTGATCTTCTATGGCGTGCCACCCACGGTTGCCGCCGCTTCGGCCGCCAGCCAGGTGACCGGCGCCAGCGTTTCGGGGGCTTTCGCGCACGCGCGGCGCGGCGGCATCGACTACCAGATGGGCGCGGTGCTGGTGGCCGGGGGCGTGATCGGCACCGGGCTGGGCGCGCTGCTGTTCCGTCTGCTCCAGGCGCTGGGGCAGATCGATACCGTCATCAACATCCTCTACGTGCTGCTGCTGGGCGGCATCGGCGGACTGATGGCGCATGAAAGCATCACCGCGTTGCGCGCGCAGAAGGCTGGTATCGCGCTCCCCGCGCGCAAGCGGCGGCACCATCCGCTGGTGGCCAGCCTGCCGTGGCGCTGGCGCTTCTACCGCTCGGGCCTGTACATCTCGCCGCTGGCCCCGCTGCTGCTCGGCATGGCCACGGGCATTCTCACCATGCTGATGGGGATCGGTGGCGGGTTCATCCTCGTGCCCGCGATGCTTTACATCCTGGGCATGAGTGTGGGCGTGGTGGTCGGCACCTCGTTGTTCCAGATCCTGTTCGTGACCATGGCGACAACGATGATGCACGCCCTGACCACGCGCGCCGTCGATATCGTGCTGGCGGTGCTGCTGCTCGTCGGATCGGTGTCGGGCGCGCAGATCGGCGCGCAGTTCGCGCAGAAGGCCAAGCCCGAACAGCTTCGTCTGATCCTGGCGGTGATCGTGCTGGGCGTGGCGCTGCGGATGGCGCTGGGGCTCGGCTACCGGCCGGACGAAATCTACACGGTGATCCCGTTGTGACCGCGCTGCGCTCCGCCCTGCTGGTCCTGTGCCTGTTGCTGCTCGGCGGCGCGCGCGATCCCATCCTCGTGCCGGAAATCTCGCAGCACGAAGTGCAGGTGCGGCAGGGCTTTACCGGGGCCGACCTGCTGCTGTTCGGCGCGATCCTGAGCCCGGAAGGCACACGCGCGGCGCAGGATTACGATATCATCGTGGTGCTGGAAGGGCCGGTCCGTTCGATCGTTCTGCGCGAGAAGCAGAAGGTCGCCGGCATGTGGATCAACGCCGCCAGCACCGAGTTCCGCTCCGCCCCCAGCTATTACGCGATCGCCTCGTCGCGCCCGATTGCGCGGATCGTGGACGACAAGACGGCGGCGATCTACGAACTGGGGCTCAAGTGGCTGCAGCTTTCGCCGATCGGGGTGATCGACCCGGCCGAGCAGAAGCGTTTTTCCGCCGGGCTGGCGGACCTGATGCAGCGGCAGGGCCTGTATCGGCAGGACGAAGGCGCGGTGAAGATCAGCGGGCAGGTGCTGTACCAGGCCCGCATCGCCCTGCCGTCGAGCGTGCTGACCGGCACCTACACCGCCGAAACCTTCGCGGTGCGCGATGGCAAGGTGGTGGCTTCGGCCATCACCCGGGTCGAGGTGACCAAGGAGGGGTTCGAGCGGTTCGTGGCGGTCAACGCCCAGCGCAACGGCCTGCTATATGGCCTGTTCGCGGTGCTGGTGTCGGTGGCGATGGGCTGGATCGCCGGCCGCCTGTTCGCGCTGGTCTAGCGCGTACTCGCCGCGCCTCACAACCGCGCCATCTCCTTCATTAGGCTCATTTTAACCGAGCTGGCTTACCTCCCGACAGTCACGCGTGATCGGCTCGAGGTATTGGGTGATGTCGGAAATGAGCATGCAGGGTTTCGAATCCGGGTCGCCCGCCCAACCCGCCGATCTTGGTACGAATAGCCACGAAAATGCGCGCAAGCCGATCGGCTTCGTCGCCGATGTTTCGGGATCGGGCGGCGTGATCGGCATCGATCTGGCGCGGCTGAAAGAATGCATGGCCGATGACGACGCCTCCGTCGCGCTTTCGGGCCAGGTCGGCTGTCCGGTGAAAATCCGCGTGGGCAATTCGTGGCTTCTGGCGACCGTGCGCAACCAGCGGCAGGATGCCGCGTTCGAAGGCGGCGTGATCGCGCAGATCGATTTCCTGGGCGAAGGCGACGAGGAACGCCTGACCGGGCGGCTTTACGGCTTCCGGCGCGGCGTGACGCGCTTCCCGGTGCCGGGCGCGCTGGTCTATCCGGCGACCAGTGCGGATTTGCGGCAGGTCTATGCCAGCGATGGCCGGTCCAGCATCGCTATCGGCACCGTCTTCCCCACGCGCGACATCCGCGCGGGCGTTTACATCGATGCCCTGCTGGGCAAGCATTTCGCGCTGCTGGGTTCGACCGGTACGGGCAAATCGACCAGCGCGGCGCTGATCCTGCACCGCATTTGCGAAATGGCGCCCGACGGCCATATCGTGATGATCGATCCGCACGGCGAATATTCGCAGGCCTTCCGCCACACCGGGCAATTGCTGGACGTGACGAACCTGCAAATGCCGTACTGGCTGATGAACTTCGAGGAACATTGCGAGGTGTTCCTGACCACGCAGGGCGCTGAGCGGCAGCTGGATGCCGACATTCTGGCCAAGTGCCTGTTGCAGGCGCGGATGAAGAACCGCCTGGCCGAACAGGTCGGCCGGATCACGGTGGATTCGCCGATACCCTATCTGCTCTCGGATCTGCTGCTGGTGCTCCAGAACGAGATGGGCAAGCTCGACAAGGGCCATGGCGCGATCCCCTACATGCGGATCAAGGCCAAGGTCGACGAGATCAAGGGCGATCCGCGCTACCAGTTCATGTTCTCGGGGATGCTGGTCGGCGATACGATGGTCGACTTCCTGTCCAAGGTGTTCCGCCTGCCGGCCAGCGGCAAGCCGATCACCATCATCGACGTTTCGGGCATCCCCTCGGAAATCACCTCGACCGTGGTCGCGGTGCTGAGCCGCCTGGTGTTCGACTATGCGATATGGTCGCGTGACGAAGAGACGCAGCCGATCCTGCTGGTCTGCGAGGAAGCGCACCGCTACGTGCCCAACGAACGCGTGGCGAGCAATTCGTCGGCGGCGAAAGTGCTGTCGCGGATCGCCAAGGAAGGGCGAAAGTATGGCGTCTCGCTGGGGCTGATCACGCAGCGTCCGTCCGACCTGGCCGAAGGCGTGCTGTCGCAGTGCGGCACGATCATCTCGATGCGGCTCAACAACGAGCGCGACCAGGCGTTCGTGCGCGCGGCCATGCCCGAAGGCGCGCGGGGTTTCCTCGATGCCATCCCGGCGCTGCGCAACCGCGAATGCATCATCTGCGGCGAAGGCGTTTCGATCCCGGTGCGGCTGTCTTTCGACGATCTCGAAGAGGCGCGGCGTCCCGCTTCCGCCGACCCTTCGTTCTCGGAACTCTGGGCGCGTTCGGGTGGCGAGGATATGGCCGTGCAGCGCACGGTGCAGCGCTGGCGGTCGCAAAGCCGCTAACGGCGACGCGCGACAGCGCCTACAGCGTGGGCGTCATCCGGCCCGCCGCATCGCCATCGGCGCAGGTTTCCTCCTCCGCTTCCAGTTCGGAAATTGCGCGGCTGCGCGTGCGCCAGCCAGAGCGGCTGTACACGTAGAGCGCCAGCGAGGTCGCGATGACCGATCCGAACGGCATGGCCAGCCACAGCGCGTCCGCCCCGATGCGGGGATAGGCCAGGTAGTAGAAGCCCAGGCGCCCCGGATACATCGCGATGGCCAGCACGATCAGCGGCGCGATCACCACACCGCCGGCGCGCATCGTGCCGAACAGGACGATGGTGACTCCGAACAGCACATAGCTCCAGCTCGCCAGGAACTGGATGTGCCGCGCGGCGTCCACCGCCGGGCTGTTGGGGCCGAGGAACAGTTCCAGCGAACCGCGATCGAACAGCAGCAGGATCACCGTCATCGCCCCGGTCATCGCGAAGTTGAGCAGCACGCCCGAACGGGTGATCTGCCCCAGCCGGTGCAGCAGCCCGGCGCCGATGGCCTGCGCGGCCATGGCGCTGACCGCCGCCGAAATCGCCATCGCCGGCATCTGCAGGTAGGTCCACAGTTGCAGCGAAGCGCCGTAAGCCGCGCTGATCAGCACGCCTTCGCGGTTGACCAGCCCGATCATGATGATCCCGGCGGCCGAGATCAGCAGCATCTGCGCGCCCATCGGCAGCCCCTTGCGCACGATATAGCCCAGTTCGGACCGTTGCGGGATCAGGTAGGCGAGTTCCGCACCGCGCAGCCGCAGCGGCAGATCGCGGGCATAGACCCAGGTCACCATGGCCAGCATCGAGACGTAGGACGCCGTGGCCGTGGCCGTGGCCGCTCCAGCGATGCCGAGGCGCGGAAACGGGCCGATGCCCGCGATCAGCAGCGGGTTCAGCGCGATGTCTAGCACCACCGACAGGATCATGAACTTGAGCGGCGTCTGCGCATCGCCCGATCCGCGCAGGCCCATGCCCAGCATGACCGTGATCATCGAGGCCGGCATGGCGACGAAGATCACGCGCAGATAGGTCAGCGCGAAATAATAGGTTTCGCCGGGCGTGGCCATCGCGTGCAGCAGCGTGGGCGCGAAGACCCAGCCCGCCGTGGCGATGAACAACGACAGCCCGAGGCAGAACCCGAGCGCCGTGCCGAAGGTACGCCGCGCCGCGTCGATGTTCCGCGCACCGAACGCTTGGCCGACCTTGACCGTCGCCGCCATGCCGAAGCCGAACACCGCGGCGAAGACCAGGAACATCACCACGTTGGCATTGGCCGTTGCCGCCAGCGCGCTTTCGCCCAGCAGCCGGCCGACCCAGACCGAGTTGACCGATCCGTTGAGCGACTGGAGAATGTTGGCGGCCAGCGTCGGCGCGGAAAACAGCAGCAGCGTGCGCAGGATCGGACCTTTGGTCAGATCACGATGGCCGCCGGGGCCGGAAGGGCGGGAAGCGGAGGGGCGCGCCATCGCGGGCGGTGAGGCGGCGGGATCGGTCACCAGGTCTGTCCTCAATCTGTGCTGTCGGATTTTCCGGCCTTCAGCGCGGCCAAAGCGGCAAAGGGGCCGGAGGCTTCCTCTCCGGCAAGGCCGTGCTTCTGGCGCGCGGCGTCCGCTTCGGGGCCTTCCGCGAAAGGATCGATCGCCAGACCGAGGCTTTGCGCCACGGCCTCGCCCAGATCGAACGTCATCCCCTCGTATTCGATCTCGTCGCAATCGTCCGCGGTGATCTCGATTTCATCGTCGGCCGACCCGTCCGCTCCGGGATGCACGAAACGGAGCAGGATCGGCTCGTCGATCGCCACCGGGAAATCCTCGCCCGAAATGGCGCAGGGTTGGATGATGGACGCGGTCAGCCGGCCTCGCGCCAGCACGGTTTCGCCTTCGACCGAAAGGCGTATCTCCGCGCGCATCGCGTCCACCGCGCTGATGCCGAAGCGGCCCGCCAGGCGGCGGCGCTCGTCCGCGTCGGGTTCGATTACCACGGGGGCGCCGGTGATCTGGCGGATGTCGATCATCCGGTGCAGTTCGGGGGTGCCGGTCATGCGGGAAGGTCCCCGGCAAGCAGGCGGTCGGCCGGGACGGCGTCCAGCGCGCCGGCAAGCGCGCGGACCCGGCTGGCGAGCGCCTGCGGATCGGTGCTGTCGACCAGCGTGACATTGCGCGTGATCGCCTCGTTCAGCGCGCGGTCGTCCGCCGTCGCCAGCGCGTCGCGATATGCGCCCAGCCGTCCGCCCAGCGTGCTCATCAGCCGCCCCATGTGCTTGCCCACGACCATGTCGCCCACGCCGCTTTCGCGCAGTTGCCCGTCCATGTCGTCAACGAACAGTTCGGTCAGCCGCACCGAAGGTTCCACGAGCGCCGGTTCGCGTTCCATGCGCAGCAGCACCAGGCTCAGCACCAGCGTGATCGCGTCGAACCGGCCGGGCAGCGTGTCGGCGATCCCGTATTCCGCATACCACGCCTTGCCGCGCGAGGCGGCGACCACGGCGTGCCACAGCGGCCGCACGGCGGCGCGGTCATCGCGGCCGGGGCCGAACAGCCGGGCTAGAAACGACATCGGAACTTCCTTCCCCTGACGGTCCTTCCCCCACGGCTTGGGGGATTCGTTCAGGACCGATTAAATCGCCTGTGGTCACGTGGCATCGCGCTGTCCATTGCGGTTCCGCTGTTTGGCCCCTAAGGCTTGCGCGATATAGGGAACCCGGGCGCGAAGGCAAACGGGATGCCTGCCATAGCCGGGTCGTGCGCCCGGATCGAGAAGCGGAGTTCGGGAATGCGCGATAATCGGCTGATGGTGCGGGGCGTTGCGGCGGTGACGCTTGCGGTGCTGGCCGGCGGATGTTCGAGCATTCGCGACCATCGCGGCTATCTGATCGATCCCGCGCTGACCGATTCGGTGCAGCCGGGCGTGGACAACCGCCTTTCCGTGGAAAAGGCGCTGGGGCAGCCGACGTTCAAGAGCCAGTTCGGCAAGCCGACCTGGTACTATGTGTCGATCGACACCAAGCAGAAGCCGTTCACCCGGCCGCGCACCAATGCCGAGTTCATCATGAAGGTGAACTTCGACGCGGCGGGCAATGTCGCCAGCGTCGAACGCGGCGGCATGGAAAAGGTCGTGCGGATCAATCCCGATCGCGACAAGACGCCGACACTGGGCCGCGACCGCAGCTTCTTCGAGGATCTGTTCGGCAATATCGGCGCGGTCGGCGCCGTGCCGGGAGCGACCGGCCAGACGGGTCGTCCGGGCGGGTCCGGTCCGAACGGAAGCTGATTCCGGTCGGTTCCGGCCGGCTTGAACCTTCAGGGGCATTCCCCATATCGCGGTCATGGACGACAGCAGGGCGAGCCACGGCCTGATCCAGTGGCACGGCACCACCATTATCGGGGTGAAGAAGAACGGGCGCACGGTGATCGCCGGCGACGGTCAGGTTTCCATGGGCAACACGGTGATGAAGCCGAACGCCCGCAAGGTCCGTCGGATCGGCGACGGCAACGTGATCGCCGGTTTCGCCGGCGCGACCGCCGATGCCTTCACCCTGTTCGAACGGCTGGAGCGCAAGCTGGAACAGCATCGCGGCCAGCTGATGCGCGCGGCGGTGGAACTCGCCAAGGACTGGCGCACCGACAAGTACCTGCGCAATCTGGAAGCGCTGATGATCGTGGCCGACGCGGAGACGCTGCTGGTGCTGACCGGCAATGGCGACGTGCTGGAGCCCGAGGCCAAGAACGACGCGGTCATCGCCGCGATCGGCTCGGGCGGCAACTACGCGCTGAGCGCCGCCAGGGCGATCACCGATTACGAGGACGACGCCGAGACCATCGCCCGCCGCGCGATGCAGGTGGCCGCCGACATCTGCGTGTTCACCAACGATCGCGTGACGGTGGAAACCATATAGGCATCATCCCCCCTCCCGCGTGCGGGAGAGGCCGGGGGTGGGCTGTTCACAGAGCTACACCCCAAAGACCCACCCCCATCCCCTCCCGCAAGCGGGAGGGGGGAGCTTCAGAATGAAAGACAATCTTACCCCCAAGGCTATCGTGCGCGCGCTGGACGAACATATCGTCGGGCAGCAGGACGCCAAGCGCGCGGTCGCCGTGGCGCTGCGCAACCGCTGGCGGCGCCAGCACCTTTCGGCCGATCTGCGTGACGAGGTCAGCCCCAAGAACATCCTGATGATCGGGCCGACCGGCTGCGGCAAGACCGAGATCAGCCGCCGCCTGGCGAAGCTGGCCGATGCGCCGTTCGTGAAAGTGGAGGCGACCAAGTTCACCGAGGTCGGCTATGTCGGCCGCGACGTGGAACAGATCGCGCGCGATCTGGCGGAAGAGGCGATCCGGCTGGAGAAGGACCGCCGCCGCGACGCGGTGCGCGATGCGGCAAGCAAGGCGGCGATGGATCGCCTGCTCAAGGCGCTCGTCGGCGACGGAGCCAGCGAGGCGACTCGTGAAAGCTTCCGGCAGCGTCTGGCGGATGGCTCGATGAACGATGTCGAGGTCGAGATCGAGGTGGAGGACGCGCCGTCGATGCCGATGGAACTGCCGGGCATGGGCGGCAACATCGGCATGATCAACCTGTCGGACATGATGGGCAAGGCTTTCGGTGGACAGCGCATGAAGCGCCGCAAGCTGCGCGTGGCCGATGCCTGGGACAAGCTGGTGGACGAGGAGTCCGAAAAGCGCATGGACCAGGATGACGTGGCCCGCGTCGCGCTGCAGAACGCGGAAACCAACGGCATCGTCTTCCTCGACGAGATCGACAAGATCGCGGTCAGCGACGTGCGCGGCGGCTCGGTCAGCCGCGAAGGCGTGCAGCGCGATCTGCTGCCGCTGATCGAGGGCACGACCGTCGCCACCAAGTACGGCCCGATGAAGACCGACCACGTGCTGTTCATCGCCAGCGGCGCGTTCCATGTGGCCAAGCCCAGCGACATGCTGCCCGAACTGCAGGGCCGCCTGCCGATCCGCGTGGAGCTGAAGGCGCTGAGCGAGGACGATTTCGTGCGCATCCTGTCGGAAACGCGCGCCAATCTCGTCGAGCAGTACCGCGCGCTGCTGGGCACGGAGCAGGTCACGTTGGACTTCACCCCTGATGCGATCCGCGCGATCGCCCGCACCGCCGCGCAAGTCAACGAAAGCGTCGAGAATATCGGCGCCCGGCGGCTTCAGACGGTGATGGAAAAGCTGCTGGAGGAAGTCAGCTTCGACGCCGAGGAGCGCGTGGGTTCGACGGTGACGATCGACGAGGCCTATGTGGCGGACAAGCTGGCAAGCCTTGCCGGCAACGCGGACCTGTCGAAGTATATTCTCTAGATCGCTGATATCGTCATTGCGAGGAGGCAAAGCCGACGAAGCAATCCAGCGCGGCGCGCAACGGCTCTGGATTGCTTCGCTGCGCTCGCAATGACGAGACGGACGATTTCACCGTTGCACGGAGTACCGCGACGGGACATTCCGCAAGGATGAAGCGCGATTTCCAGCCAGCGGTCTATATCATGGCCAGTGCACGAAACTGCACGCTTTACGTTGGTGTGACATCCAACCTCCTGCAACGGGCATGGCAGCATCGCGAAGGAACGTCCGACAGCTTCACCAAGCGCTATGGTTGCAAGCTGCTGGTCTGGTATGAAATGCACGCTACGATGGAACATGCCATCGCCCGGGAGAAGCAGGTCAAGGGCGGCTCGCGCAAACGCAAGCTCGCCCTGATCGAAGACGCAAACCCGCAATGGCGGGATCTGGTCGCGGACATCTGCGCGTAGATTTGCCCCCGCATTCGTCATTGCGAGCGCAGCGAAGCAATCCAGGGGCGTCGCGCGCGGCTTTGCCTCCTCGCCATGACGAAGTTTGTGGTGTACGCGAAGCCCATGCACCAGACCCCCGAAGACCGTCCGATCTACCGCCTGCTCACCGGCCAGGACGACCGCGCCTTCTGTGAGCGCGTGTCCGAGGCGCTGGCGCAGGGCTGGCGGCTCTATGGCTCGCCGTCGCTGGCGTGGGACATCGAGAATTCCTGCATGAAGGCGGCGCAGGCGGTCGTGTGGCACGAGGCCGACGTGGTGAAGTGAAACCCGGAGGCCGGAGCAGCCCGGCTTCTTACTCCGCCGCCTCGCTCACGTCTTCGCTTTCCGCCGCCTGCCGCGCCCACATCTCGGCATAGAGTCCGTCGCGGCGCAGCAGCTCCAGGTGGCTTCCGCTTTCCGCCAGACGGCCCTGATCCAGCACGAGGATGCGGTCCGAATCCGCGATGGTCGACAGGCGGTGCGCGATCGAGATCGTGGTGCGGTTGGCGGCGACCATGCGCAGCGTGCCGAGGATGTCCTGCTCGGTCCGGGTGTCGAGCGCGCTGGTCGCTTCGTCGAACAGCAGGATCGGCGGGTTTTTGACGAGCGTGCGGGCGATGGCCACGCGCTGCTTCTCGCCGCCCGAAAGCTTGAGGCCGCGTTCGCCCACTTCGGTATCGAAGCCCTGCGGTAGCCGGGCGATGAAATCGGAAATGGCGGCCCCGCGCGCGGCGGCTTCCACGTCTGCCTGCGTCGCGCCTTCGCGGCCGTAGGCCACGTTGTAGCCGATGGTGTCGTTGAACAGCACCGAATCCTGCGGCACGATGCCGATCGCGGCGCGCAGGGACGCCTGCGTGACGCTGGCGATGTCCTGCCCGTCGATCAGGATGCGGCCGGTCCACGGATCGTAGAAGCGGAACATCAGCCGGCCGATGGTGGACTTGCCCGCGCCTGAAGGGCCAACGATGGCGACGCGGCTGCCCGCCGGCACGTCGAAGGAAAGGCCGTGCAGGATCGTGCGGTCGGGATCGTAGCCGAACACCACGTTGTCGAAGACCACCGAGGGCCGGCGCACGATCAGCGCCGGCGCGCCGGGCGTGTCGGCGACTTCGACGTGCGTATCGATCAGGCGGAACATCTCCGCCATGTCGATCAGCCCCTGCCGGATCGTGCGATAGACCATGCCGAGCATGTCGAGCGGGCGGAACAGCTGGGTGAGGTAGGTCTGCACGAACACCAGCTGGCCGGCGGTGTACTGGCCCTTGGCCCAGCCCACGACCGTCCACGCCATCGCCCCGGCCATCAGCAGGTTGACTACCACCGCCTGCGCGATGTTGAGCAGGCCCAGGCTGTTTTCGCTCTTTACCGCGGCATCGGCATAGGCACGCGTCGCCTGCGCATAGCGGGCTTCCTCGCGCGCTTCCGCGCCGAAGTATTTCACCGTCTCGTAGTTGAGCAGCGAATCGACCGCGCGGGACAGCGCCTGCCCATCGAGCCGGTTCATCTTCTCGCGCAGATGCGTGCGCCATTCGGTGATGGTGCGCGTGACCCAGATATAGGCGGCGATCGCCGCCGCCGTTGCCGCGACGAGGCCCCAGCCGAAGTTGAAGTAGAAAATCACGGCCACGATCGCGAGCTGCAGCACCGTGGGCGCGATGTTGAACAGCATGAAGTAAAGCATCGTGTCGATGCTCTTGGTGCCGCGTTCGATCACCTTGGTCACTTCGCCGGTGCGGCGGGCGAGGTGGAAGCGCAGCGACAGGCGGTGCAGGCGCGCGAATACGTTTTCGGCCAGCGCGCGCGTCGCATCCTGTCCCACGCGCTCGAACACGATGTTGCGCAGGTTGTCGAAGGCGACCCCGGTAAAGCGTGCCGCCGCATAGCCCAGCACCATCAGCATGGCGAACTGCATCAGGCGCGGACCGGACACGTTCATCGCGTCCACCGCCCACTTCAGCAGATAGGGCAGGACAAGCTGCGTACCCGTGGAGGCGAGGATGAACAGGCTGGCGAAAACGATGCGCCAGCGCAGCGCTGTGTTGTCGGCGGGCCAGAGATAGGGAAGGAAGCGCCGCAGCGTGCGCCATCCATCGTGGCGGGCGTTACGGTCGGTGGCGGTTTCGGGCGGCATGGGCCTTCACATAGGCGCTTTGCGCCGATCCGCCAGCCCCGTTGCCCGATCGGGTGGATTCTCCGTGCCCGTGCCGCTGCTGGCGTACCCGGCGTTCAGTTCATCCCGAACTGCGTCGGCAGGCCCCGAGGCATGTCGAACAGGATGCTCCGGCTCGAAAAATCGATCGCCACGCGGCGGAACAGGCGCAACTGATCCATGCCGAGCAGCATGGCCGGGCGCTTGTCCAGCTTGAGCGCCTTGAACGGCGGCGCATCGGCGAACACGAGCGGGGTGTTCGACATCGTCAACCCGCCCAGCACCAGCGTGCGCGCCAGTCCGACGTCGGCGGATATCGTCTGCCCGGTCACCGATATGAGCGAGGTCTGTTCCTGCGCATGACGGCGTGCCAGCGCCCTTTGCAGCGCGGGATTGCCGATCGAGGTATCGGAGCCGGTATCGATGATGATGTCGGTGCGGACGCCATCGACCATGGCGTTGGTCATGATGAGCTGGCCCGACCGGCGGCGCGCCTGCACCGTGATTTCGAAGCCGCTGTTGCCGCCCAGCTGCCGGGCATCGCCGATCGCCATGACCTTCTTGTCGAAATCGAGCAGGACGCGCTGATCCTGCAGGCTGTCCAGCCCGATGATCCCGTCCGCGCCGATCCAGCGCCCATCGAGCAGCGGCGCGGTGAGGCCATAGAAGCTGCGGCGGCCGAGGTTGATTTCCTCCACTTCCACCAGATCGACTTCCTGCGTGCCGGCCACGCCCACCAGCAGCGCCTGTCCGGCGCTGGCCAGGCCGAGTTGCCGGGCGAGATCGCGCGACAGGATCGTGCGTTCCGCGCCGGTATCGATCATGAAGCGGTAGGGGCCGGCCTGCTTGCTGCCGGTTTGTGCGCTATCGATGCCGATATGCACCGGCACGGTCATGCGGGCCTGCAGATCGGGCGTGATCGCCACGATGTCGACCGAACCGGCCTGGGCTGTGCCGTCCTGCGCTACGGCGATGGGGTAGGCGGTGAACAGGGGCAGCAACGCGCCCGCCGCGAATAGCGGATATAGTGCCATGGCTTCTCTCTCCGCCTGGCAGCATACGCCTGTTCGGGCGCGGGAGCCATGGTGTTTATCGGGGGAAGGGCGTCTTCCGTCGAAGCGGCAGCGCCGCCAGAATCTCGCCCAGCATCGCCGTCACTTCGGCGAACAGGGGATGGCCGATCGCCCACAGCGTCGCCAGCCACAGCGCGATGCCGGCGCTCACCATGCTGGCGGCCTGCGCGAATCCGGTCTCGGCCGGGCCATGCCAGAAGACATAGCTGGCGAGCAATGGTCCTACCGCCGCCAGCGTGGCCAGCAGGCTGCGCGCGTAGATTAGGAACAGGTCGCGCCAGCGGAAATCGAGCATCCCGCGCATGAACGGCGCGTAGATCACGACCCAGAACAGCCCGTGCGCGAAGCGCGAGATGGCGACCCAGATCAGGCCGAACGGCGCGGTGAGCGCGATCAGCAGAACCGACATCACGGTTTCCACGATGTTGCGGTGGATCAGGCCCTTCATGCGATCGAGCAGCAGCGGCAGATCGCCGTTCAGCGGCAGCGAGACATAGCACAGCTGCGACAGCGCGACCCAGCCCAGCAGCGGCGCGGCCGCCAGCCATTTCGGGCCATAGAGCAGGTTGACCAGCGGTTCCGACAGCACGGCGATGCCGGCCATCGCGGGCCAGGTGACCCCGGTATAGGCGGCGACCACGCGCAGGTAGGGCGGGCCGAGCGGCTGGCCGCTGTCGCGCACCTGGCGGAAGGCCGGGTAGAACACGCCCGTCACCGCGCCAGCGACGAGCAGGCGCAGTTGCAGCGCCAGCCCCGAGGCACGGGTGAACAGGCCGACGGCGGTGTTGTCGATCAGCCGGCCGATGACCAGTTCGGGCGCGCGGCCGGTGATCGAATAGCACGTCGCCAGCACGGAATTGGTGCCGCCCAGCTTCAGCACCGGCGCGGCCCCCTTCAGGCGCAACGGCCAGGGCAGCATCAACCCGGCGCGCCACTGGCTGACTACCAACCGCGCCGCCTGCTGCGCGAACGCGCCCCAGGCCAGCGCCAGCGCGCCGTAGCCCAGCACCGCCAGGGTGACCGCCGTGGTGGCGTTGGCGATGGAGGAGCCGACCTCGATCATCGTGTTGGACTTGTAGTCCATGCGCCGCTGGCAGGTCGCCTGCGGCACGATGGCCAGCGGAACCGCCAGATAGGAACAGGCGATGACCAGCGTGATCGGCAGCAGGCGCGGATCGCCGTAGAACAGGGCGATCGGCTTGGCCGAAAGGATCGTCAGGATCGCGATGCCCCAGGCGAAGGCGACCGAGACGGTGAAGGCCATGTGCAGCTTTTCGGGCGTCAGGTCGCGTTCGCCGTTGACGTAGCGGGTCACGCCGAAATCCTGGAGGAAGGCGACGATGGTGACCGCGGCGAAGGCGATCGAGAACAGCCCGAGTTCCGCCGGCGTGATGAACCAGCGCGCCAGGACCACGCTGGTCATGAACTGGATCGCGAAGGAGGTATATTGCGAGACCAGCGCCCAGGCGGCGGCGGTGCGGACGGACATCTGAGGCGGGGGCATCTGTGGGGGAGTGTCGGTGGTCTTGCTCATGCGACGCTGCCCAGGCCGCGCACGCCGATCAGTCCGGCGGCGATGGTCGATGCCTTGATGGGGTGTCCGGCCCGCGCAAGCCGTGCCGCCGCGCGCCACAGGCGGGAGCCGCGCGCGCCATCGCGGTAAACGTGATCGCGCAGCGCCTTCCATCCGTCTCCCGACAGGGCCTCAGGTGAATAGATCACGCGGTCGAGGATGCGGCGGCGGACGTAGCGCGCCGCGCCTTCGCCGAACCACGCGTCGAGTTCTTCCAGCGACGGCATCGACGCGATGTGATCGGTGGGATCGGGCAGGCCGGCGGCGCGGGAACGGTGCGCCAGCCAGGCGATCGCGGTATTGCGCATCTGTTCGACGACATGGCGGCTGCTGACCTGGTCCGGGTAGATGCGGTAGTCGACAAGCCGATCGGGCAGGTTGGCCATCGATCCGGCTTCGGACAGGCGCAACCAGAGATCGTAATCCTCGGCGTGGCGGTAGGCCGATCGGTATGCGCCCACGGCGCGCACCGCCTCGCGCGAAACCACGCAGGCGTTGTGCGAAAGCTGTGCCCCGACTTCCAGATTGGCCCTGATTCCCGCGTCATCGAGTGGCCGCCGGAACGCGGGGCGCTCGATCGGCTGGCCATCGATGCCGACCATTCTGACTTCCGCGCCCAGCACGACAAGGCGGTCGCCAGCGGGGTGCCGCGCGATTTCCGCCATCTGTCGGGCGAAACGATCGGGGTGCTGGATGTCGTCGCCATCGACGATGGCGACCCAGGGCGCCCGCGCGGCCTCGAACAGGCTGTTCAGCGCCGCGACGCGCCCCTTGCTGACCGAAGGGATCACGCGGATGCGTCGATCCATCTGCGCGTGCCGCGCCATGATCTGGGCGGTTCCATCGGTGGACTGGTCGTCCAGCAGCAGGAATTCGAAGTCGCCAAAGCTTTGCGCAAGGACGGAGGCAATCGCCGTGTCGAGGAAGCGTTCGCCATTATAGACGCTGGTGGCGACGGACAGGGCGGGGGAGGACGGCGGCACGTTCACCCTCCCATGCCGAAAACGCCGGGCAAGGTGCTTTCGCCGGCGCCCCCGCGCCGATGGGCCTTGCGCCGCCATTGCAGCATTGGACGGGCCAGCGCGGGCAGCACATGCCAGATCGCGAAGGAGGCACGCCAGACCATGCCGCCAACCTGGCTGCTGGCAGCGCGCAGCTCCGCCAGCCCGCGCCGCGTATCCCCGTCGACGATGCGGTCGATGGCGTGTTCGAACGCGAGCGCGGCACGGTTCTCCGCAAGCAGGCGATCGATCAGCGGGGCTTCGGGAGCGTTGTCCGGCAGCGTGCGCCGGGCCTTTTCATAGACCTTGATGTTGCCGAGCAGCATCCGGCCGCCGTTGGATGACGCCGAGCCCGGCCGGACCCGGTAATCGCCGAGCACAGCGTTCGCGTAATAGGCGCGGCCGCCGAGCATCATCAGCCGGACCCACAGGTCGAAGTCTTCCGACTGCGCCATGGTTTCGTCGAAGCCGCCGATCCGCTCGAAGTCGGTGCGGCGGAAGGTCGTGCCGATATAGACGTTGAACGACCGGTCGAGCACATCGGCCAGCGATCCGTGCGTGCCGTCGCCGGTGCCCTGCTTCCGGCCGTTGACGCATGTTCGCTCGCGCGGGACAGCGCCGAAAATGCGGGCATCGCACGTGGCAAGGCGGAGGCTTTCGTCGCCTTCCAACGCGGTGACCATCGTGTGCAGATAGGTCGGCCGGAACAGGTCGTCGCCATCAAGCAGCGCGATCAGCGGTGCGCTTGTCTGGCGCACGGCATAGTTGCGCGCGGCCGAGACGCCGTGGTTGTTCGTGTGCACGAAGCGGATACGCGGATCGGACAGGAAGGGCGCGACCGCGCCGGCGACATCGTCGGGCGCCCCGTCGTCGATGACGACGCATTCCCAGTCGATCATGGTCTGTCGCTGCAACGAGGCAAGCGCTTCGCGGACGAGATGCGCCACTCCATAGGCCGGAACGATGACCGCGACACGCGGCGCCGTCGATGCCTGGGGTGGGACGTTGCTCATGCCGCCGCCATACCGCGGCGCGCTTAAGGAAAGCCTTACACCCTCTCCGGAGCGGACCGAGTCCTTCGCGGGCGCAACGCGAATCATCCGGGCG